>JAJDAH010000084.1 GCA_029261965.1 Polyangiaceae bacterium | reverse complement strand
CCAGCGGTGGAGGCCGACGTTCGGCGTCGGTTCGACCACGTCATCGGCACGTTGGTGCGGCTCGTGGGTGGGCATTGAGGCGGGGCGTGCGGGGCGTCCGCCGACGTCTTTCTCGCGGGAGCGCGCCACGCCACCGCGTCGCCTATGGGAGCGGAACTATGCCCCCCGAAATGTTCGCAGACGCAACATTTCGAGCCGCATAGTCGACTATGCCCCCTCAAATGTTGCATCCACGAACATTTTGACGGGGATAGGTATCACCTCTCTCGCCGCCCTCAGGTCGACGAGAAGTGTGCCCGGCCCGTGCCCCCAACAGACTTGTCAGCGCTGACAAGCCAACTTGTCAGCGCTGACAAGTCACTCCCCCATAGCCAGGTCTCAGGGACAGATCGCAGTGCACAAGACGCCCAGCCCGGAGAAGGAATACCCTCGAGCTCGGGTTCCCTTGTCCCGTCGGGCGACCAAATAGTGCCCCTTTTCGATCCCTTCGGGCGTGTCCGCCTCCGGCGTCGCTCCCGTCGTTGCTGCCTCGGCCGCCTCGAAACCACTGCTCGTCCTCCGTACGCGCCTGCTGCGCACTTTCACGGAGCATGTCGGTTCGATAGGCAGTCGTCAGGGCGCGGTCGCCGCGAGTGCGCCAATCGTCACACCGAGCGTGACCACCAGCACACCGGCCACCAGCCCCAAGGTTTTCCCTGGGCTGTGCATCGACAACTCCACTTTTTTCACTTCGTCCAGTCGGAAGATTGTCTCCGATCGATTGCCGCCAATGACGATCAGATCAGTATCGTCGACGCGGCTATCCACCGGGACCTTGAAAATCAGCTCGTCTGAATCAGTCGTAATTCGTACGTCCGTCGCGCCGCTCACCTGCATCAGCGTCCCATCCGGCCTCTCGACGTTCGCGACCGTTACCTCGATCACGTTTGCCGCTCCGGATGGGGTCGCGACGGTTCCCTTTGTGCGGGCGTAGGATCCGTTCAACTTTTCGAGTTCCGTTGGCCGGATCTCCGCCCAGCTGTAGCAACCAGTCGCCATCCAAGCGAAGACGAACATCGCCGCCCAGGTGCCCTTGCTCCACATCCAGTTCAGCGTAGCCGCACAGTCAAGTCGTGTCATGCGGTACGCCCCTCTGACCGCTCGCGCCCGCGGAAGCATGACGCTCCTGAGCTTGTAGACAAGAGTGGGCGGGCATTGACCGACGGCCGCGCGGGGCGTCCGCCGACGTTTTCTCGCGGGAGCAGCGGTACGCCACCGCGTCGCCCATGGCGAGCGGAACTCTGCCCCCCGAAATGTTCGCAGACGCAACATTTCGAGCCGCATAGTCGACGATGCCTGTAAGCAGTCACCGACTTCCGCGGCAAAACGATCGCGCTCGGGTCAGCCTACCAAGCGGCATGAGTTCATGAATTCGCTTCGCAATTTTCCGCCGTGCTCGATGATCGCTGCGCCGCGGAAAGCCATGATCGCTTACAACCACCGTGGTCACGCAGCGCGATTCGCCGCTTCGAGCCGTCTACGAGCGACTGCTCGACGCCGGCACCAAGCCCAACAACGCCAAGCTCACGCTGGCTCGTCGCATTGCTGCCACGAGCTGGGCCATGTGGAAACGTCAGGAATCGGCCGAGCCACCACGACACCGAGTAACGCTGGTTCGACAGCCATCGGAAGGCACGCCGCCCCGAGCGGCGAGCTCTTCGAGCCGTGGGTGAGCTAGCACCTGTTGTTGTTGTACTGGAGGAAGGGGATCTCGAGCGTCTCCACAAGCGGTCCGATCTCGGCACAGGTCGCTGCGCAGACGATGATCGTAGCGCCCTCCCCAGGACCGTTGAACATGGGATACCAGCCGAGGTCGTTCACATCTCCGCAGGCGCCCGGACCCGCGATGAGTTCGAGTTCTATCGTGTCGCCGAGCCCACCCCCAAAGGTGACGTGAGGGTCGTCCAAGTCGATCGGTTCACCGGGCACCCATTCGCACTTGTCGCCTCGCGTGTTTCTCGCGTTTGCCAAAGCGCGGCGACCGCTACGCGTGCACGGGTAGTCTGCGGGGACGTCGACCGGGGGACCGGGCGTCGGAGGGTCCGCCGTCGGCGGTGGCACGGGCACCGGAGCGGGTGGCGGCTCGGCTGTGGGACTGTCGGGGACCGGCTGGTTCGAGCTCGGTGGCGAATCGTCGCCGCTGCCGCTAGCGGACCCGTCCGATGTGGCAATGCCGCCGCATCCCCCGACACAGACACCACTTGCGAGAACTACCCCGAGGAAGCGTCTTCTCATTTCCCACCTCTCGGCGTCTATTGTAGCTCGATGACGCCCACGGCGGCTTCGAGAACTCGCGCAAGCGCCAGGTGGCACATGATGTCTCGCTAACGCAGCGCACTTGTCGCCGTTGATGTTCCCAATCTGGTCACCAGGGTTCCGATGGCATGGAGTAGATGACAAAGATCCATGTGGCCCCGGGCCTCGACCTCCCGGTCAGCGCCGCCGCCGAGCCAAGGGCCGACCTAGCCAGCACCGGTGCCATGCTGGTTGCCCATGGCGACGGCCCGCGAAAGGATCAGCCTATAGCCACACCTCAGAGGTCAACTCGCACGGGCATGGGATCGACGAGTAGTCAGCAATGACTACATGCGCAGCGACACTCCTCCGGATGCGGGGCGGGTACAGTTCTCTCGCTTATCGAACCCGGCGCATGCTTCGCACTCCCCAAGCGCACTGGGCCGATCAAGAAATCGACCGCCTCCGAGCCTTTCGCTGTCATGCGGACTCCGGTTACGCAGAGCGCGAATGAAACGAAGGGCCCCGGCGACGACGCGCTGCGTGACCGACCCGCAAGGCCGCCAGAATGAACCAGGCGAACCATGTTGCCGCGTTCTTCGAACCACCCGTCGGCTGAACGGCGCACCCCGACGCGGGCTCGCCCGCCATTGGCGGTGCGTCCCCGAATACGGCGTCCACGTCTTCACGCGTCACCTGGCAGTCGGTCTCGCTCAACCATTCGTCGAGCTCGTTGTCGGCAATCGGTCGCACCTCGAGCTCGGGTAAGGTCCCGTGGCTCATGCACGTCAGCTCGGACTGGAACACTTTCCCATCGGCGAGCCGTAGCGCTTCCACTTGGGCGCAGTACTCGGGCTGCTGCTCTCGAATGATCGCGAAGTTGCCGTTGATGACTTCGCGCCAGCTGCGTTCTGATCGCCCTTCGCCGTCGACGATTCGGAAAAGAAACTGAGGCGAAGCTGCCGACGTGTCCCGGTGACGCGTTCCATCGTAGGCCCAACTCCAAGCCGCGTGGAGATGCAGGACCACCTGGACCTCGGCTCCAATGCAGTCATCGAAACAGCTCGCGCCGTCGGAGCAACAGAACTCGACGCCGACATCGTCGTGCCCCGATGACAAGCCGAGCACCACTGCCTCCATCGGACTGCGGTCGCCATGGGCCGACACGATGTCCACTGTGAATTCAGCAGGGTTGCCTTCGGCGTCCGCGCGAACCGTGTAGCTCTCCCCCTCCCGAAAGGGCACATCTGGAACCCAGGCGACCACGTAGTCATCATCGCCCAGCGCGGTGCTCATCGCCGTGCCGGCCACCGGCGCTCCGAGAGCAGAAATGACTTCGAGACTCATTTCGGAACCGACGCAGCTCCCCGCACAGTACATCCGGACGACGATGGCGCCGTCGGCTGGAACCTCGTTCGTGTCGATGTGCGGACCGAACGCGAGGCTGCAGGCACGCGCGTCAGTCGCCACGGTTGCGGCAACGGCGACCATCGCGAAAGCGCACAGACTGAAGACGCGACGCACAGCCTTCGGAGGCTAGCAGCCCGAGCCGGAGCCGCCCAACGACGACTCGCATTGGCAGCTCTTGCGGATGCGACCGCAACTCGCCGCCAGCGGGTCAGGACGCGTCCTCGGCAAAGCGAGCGGGTACGTTTCTACACCGTTCCGAGGACGTACCGGAAGTGTCCGTGCTCGCCGTCCTCGCGCAACCTCGTGAATACAACGGTCGCGATGTTTGGGTCGTCGGCTACCTGGGCCGAGATGCAAGACATCTCTTTCTCGGGCCTGTCTACGAAGAAAAGGCTATTGAGGCCTTCGCGGTTGCTCTCAGTAGCTGGGATTGCTCTGGAAAAGGCCTTCGCAGGAGTCCGGTCTCGGGTGAGCATGCAGCTCGGCTCGCGCGGTCGTTCGTGGCGGTGCGTGGGTTTGTCGCAATCGGGTATGGCGGCGAGTCGAGTAGCCCCGTTGGCCTATGCGACGTTCGAGAAATGCGGGGGGTAGAGCATGTCCGCCCGGAACCGAATCCGGAGCTCGATGCGCTCAAGAAGCCGTTGCCGCAACGACTGCCGCCATTCGGACCAGACGGCGGTTCGTAGGGTACGCGAGACGCGGCTAGGACGTAATCACGGTGTAGAGCATGAGCGCCTCCAAGCCGAGATAGCCAAGCACCGCGACGAGCGCGAGGCCGAACGCGACCTTCATGTCTCTCTTCATCAAGGCGAGGCCGCTCAGGCCAAAGCAAATCACGGTCGGCTTGAGTAGGGCCTCACCAGCGAACTTCCCCATTCTTTCGCCACTCGCGAGGTCGAGTACGACCGGAACCAAGTTCATCGCGGTCATGAGAATCACGCCGAAAACCACCCAGCCTCCAACGATCGCAGCTTTGGTCCAGCGCCCCATCGTTTCTGGAATCCATCGCTTGGCAGCCCGATAGCATCCGTAGAGGAGCGACAACGCAACGACCCCTACGGCTACGAGCGCGGCCGCCATCCAGAGGGGGTGTTTCCGTGCGCGCTCGCGGCCGCGGTCGACGTTGGTGACGATGGGGCCTGCCTTCGGATCGACGGTGAGCGTCGCAATGGACCTTGTTGCAAAGGACTTCACGTCGTCGAGTGACTCCCAGGGTCCTGAGAAGGAGATCGCCGTCGTGGATTTCCGCTGGAAGAGGAAGTACGTCACGGACGCAATCTCGATGCCTTGCGCGTCGCTCAGGTGAGTCACCGTGCGCGCGGTCTGGTAGCCGTTGAGCTCGAACCGGTCGTATGGACGCGACAGATCGAACCCGCGTGTCGAGTGTTTCGTGGCCTCAGGCACATCCTCCATCGAGCTGGTGACCAGCTTCGAGATACGCTCCTCGGTCACGTCGCTGAGACGGGTCTCCATGACGTCGATCGCGATGACGACGCCGGAATGCTCGCCCAAGAGAAGATCGACCGTCCGGACGGGGTTGTCCTCCAGCGAATAAGTCGCCAACGCTTCACTGCATTCCTCCGCTTTCGACGCTTCCCTCAGCGGCCGAAGTCTGCAGACGACGTACTCTGATTCGTTGTACTCGAGGGTGATCCCGGCAGGGTCGTTTTCTAGTCGAGCTGCGTCCGCGCTGCTTGTCGCCAGGACGATCGTGAGGACCAGCTGTAGTGCGAAGAGCCGGCACCTCCCCCTCCCGCGCGGAGCCCGGTTAGTCTCCCTATGGGGGAGTGAGGGCGCGAATCTGGAGCGAATCATGCTGACCTGCGTACCGGGTGACAAGATATCCGCCGACGAATCAAAATCTAGGACGCATAATGGATTTTGGACGAAGCCGCTGCGCGGCAGCGTTGCGAGCTGCTGACGGAGTCGCACGCGTGAGCGCGACGGGGAGCGGGCGCGAAGGGCAATCGAAGCTGGAAAAAGGCCCCGAGCGAATCTAGGGCAGCCCCCAGCACCATTACCGAGTGCGGTGGGGGACACAGAAATGCCGCTCCGAGGTAGCGAGGAGTCGAGGCGTGGACGCGAAGGCTC
>JAJDAH010000083.1 GCA_029261965.1 Polyangiaceae bacterium | reverse complement strand
ATCGAATCGCGGAGCAGATCATCGCCACCGGAAATCCGGATCTGTTCCCCGAGCTCGGGATACCGCGCTCGACCGCGAGGAGTTGGATTCGGCGCGGTATCGGCGAGATCGTCACGCTCGACCAGAGTCACGACGTCGACGCGGAGCTCCGGAGTCGCATCGTCGAGCTCGAGAGCCGCATCTCGATGCTCACGGCGGTCCTCCGACTCGTGCTCGCCGTCATCCGTGTGTCTGGATTCAAGCTCGAGCTCTCTCGACTCCCGGATGCGGCCGCCAAGCGAATCATCCTCGGCGCTATCGAACGTGCCCGTCGCTCGATGCCCCTGTCCGCGGCACTCCGGGTTCTCCGACTCTCATCGGCTCGCTACCACGCTTGGGTTCGAGCTGAGGAAGCCTGCACGCTCGATGATCGACCAAGCTGCCCGCGCTCCTTGCCGCAGAGGCTGACCTTCGACGAGGTCGAGGCTATCGGCGATATGGTGCAGTCGACCGAGTATCGGCACATGTCGATTCGTGGACTGGCGCTCCATGCTCAGCGCATCGGCAAGGTCTTCGCCCACCCCGCGACATGGGGGAAACTCATCCGGGAGCGGGGCTGGAGACGACCGCGACTCCGTCTCTATCCACCGAAGCCGAGGATCGGCCTTCGAGCACGCGCTCCCAACGAGACGTGGCACATTGATGCGAGCATCCTGCGGATGCTCGACGGCACGAAGGCGTACATTCATGCGGTCATCGACAACTACTCGAGAAGAATTCTGGCGTGGACGGTTGCCGATCATCTCGACCCGATGAACACGTACCGCGTGCTCGCTGAAGCAGCGAGCAACGTCGGCGGTTCGACGGAGGTCTTCATGGACTCGGGTAGCGAGAACGTGAACGGGCCAGTCGACAAGCTCTTCGAGGGCGATGCGCTCAATCGTGTGCTGGCGCAGATCGACGTCAGCTTCTCCAATTCCATGATCGAGGCATGGTGGCGCTCTCTCAAGCATCAGTGGTTGTTCCTTCACCCGCTCGACAACCTCGCCACGGTGAAGAAGCTCGTGGAATTCTATGTGGCTGAGCACAACGAGCGCATGCCGCGCTCGGCGTTCCATGGACAGACGCCAGACGAGATGTACTTTGGGACTGGTGCTCAGATAGCAGACGAACTCGCCGCTCGACGGCAGGAAGCTCGGAAGCAGCGGCTCGAGCGGAATCGAGAGGTGGCCTGCGGTGCGTGTCCACGGAGCTCGCCAGCGGTCGAAGAGGACCGCGCCGCATGAAGCCTACGCTGCTTTCCGCAGGAATTGAGGCGAACGCAATTGCAGCGCCGCAGCACCCAAATGTCTGACGCCGCAGCTGCGGTGAGAAGCACCGCCGGGAAACAAGGAAAGCGTGTGTCTGGAGCAGTAGCGACCCGTAACCGCTGGCGGCCCTCACCCAAAGGGTCGACGGCGGTTACGATTGTTACTTTTGAGACAGACCCCTAGCAGCCCTCGGCGACCGCTTTGGCAATGGCGGCTTGCAACGCCGCGCGCTTGCCTTCGTCCGCCGTCTCTATCACGAGTCGCAGACGATCGGCATGCTCCTTCACCTGCTTGGCGAGATCCGCGTCGCCAGGTTTGGCGGCGAGGGCTTTCGACGCCTTCATCTGGTTACAGCTGTGAGTCTTGCCGCTCTCGACGAGAATGGGATCGGGCCCACACGCCGCAGTCGCCAACAACGAGAAGAACATGAGGAGAGTTGCTCGGGCCGGAGTCATCGCGAAGCAACTTGCCACTCGATCGCGATGGTTTCAAGGGGCCCGCGCTTTGGCGCAACTGCGTCTCGTACCGTGCTAGTGCAGGGCTCCCATGTGCATGTTTTCGCAACCCGTTCAGCACGTCGCGAAGACGTGCATCTTCGCGCGCGGCGCGGGCGCCGAGCAACTCCTCGTCTACTCGATGGACTTCCGGGCGGCGGCCGACCTCGCGATGATCCTTCCGCTACCCGTGCCGCCACGACCCGAGGATGACGCGGTGCGGTTCATCGACCTTTCGGGGTATTCCGAATACTTCGTCGACATGCGCAAGGCGTTCCCGCCGCGATGGGTCAGCGGGGCGGTACCGAGCGCTGCGCCCTCGTTCGCGGGTCGATCCAAGCTGGTGGTGCACGACGTGGGCGCGTTCGAGGCGTCCTTCGTCCCGACGCTCGGCGACTTCGACCGGCTCGACCCGCGGTTTCGCCTTCCCGCCGAGATTTGGAATCGCCTCCCCGCCTATGCCGACTGGGGGTTCGCGGTGTTCAAGCTGAAGAGCTCGCGGGAGCAGCAGCACGCACACCCGATGGCGTTCGCCTTCCCACGGCGCGATCGCTCGAGGCTCTTCTTCCCTACGGTGCACGTGCATGACGGGGCGGTTCACCGCGAAGCGCTGTTCGATCACGAGCTCTTCTGTCAGAGCCCCACGACCCTCGAAGCTCCGATGCCCCCTCCGGTGGCACCACCGATCGGTCAGCCGGCGCCCCCTTCACCACAGTTGGTGCTTTCGGAGTGGCAATCCAGCGATCGCTCGCTCGCGTACTTCGTCGACATCGATCGTTCAGCGGGCACCATCGACATCGCCGCACCCGGCCACCGCCGGGAGATGCAGGGGCAGCTGCCGAACCAAGACGTTTGGGTCGAGGCCGCCGATTGTGCCTAGTGGGCTACATACACGTCGCGGTGAGCAACGAAGCAGGTGGTCAGGAAAAAGCAGACATGACCTATCTCATGCGCCCTAGGATTCGAATCGTAAGGCGGGTACTCTGAAGAAATGAGCCGGCATGTGAGAGGGGGCGCCGCAGTGGCGATTGTATCGGTTTTGTTCTCGTGTGGGTGTGGCGGCGCATCCACCCAGTACGAGCCCAAGCAACCAGACCGCGCATACCTCGTGCTCGAAGGCGGGGCCTTCGCCTTCCACAAGAACGGTCGCACTCACCCGCTCGACACAGTAGGTGCAGAAGCGCTCGTGTCGTGCAATGCGCGTGCTGAGAGGTTGATGGAAGAATCGCGCGGGCACGTGTCGTCCGCGGCAACGCTGTTCGCGGTCGGCGTCGCGTTCGGGCTCGTTGGAACGCTGTTCACGGCGCCGGCCGCAGTAAGCCACGAGAAAACGGCTCGAGCCCAGTGGATCGACGCGCTGAACATACACAACGACGACGAGTTGTGCGTCATGTCTGCGGCGGCAAAAGGTGAGACAAAGTGAAGGCACATCCCCTGCTCATGGTCGCGGTGTTCGCTGGGGTGGGGTGCACCGCACCACCCAGTCAGTATGGTCCGAAGTATCCACGCAACGGCGAGCTCGTCTGGCGTGTCGTCGACGGAGACATGCGTCTTGCCAAAGACGGGCGCAATATCTCGGACCTGTCGGAGCTGCCTGACGAGGTCGGGTGCGCCCCAGCTGCCGTCGCAGATGCTCGCAAGGGTAACGAGCTCTCCGACAAAGGGGATAGCAAAGTAGCGGCGGGACTCGGAATACTCTTGACCGGCGCCATCACCGGGACCGTCATGATCGCAAGCGGGTCACTACGAGATAGTGATTCGGTCCTATGGGCCGGGGTCGGCGTACTGGCAGGCGGCTTCATCGTCGGGACGACGTATGCCGGGATCGGGGGAAAGCAGTCGAGCGAGGGGCTGGCGCACCGTCTCGACGCTATCAACCGGTACAACGACGACTTGTATCTCGCACCCGGGTGCGGGGGGACTCGACCAACGGCGGCCTCCCAGACACGGGACGTCGAAGGTCCGGCGTTCTCACCGCTTCGTCGTCCTTCTCGCACGTGCACCCACGACGCCCAATGCGGTGGAGCTCGCATCTGCGCCGATGGGCAATGCGAAGAGTACAGACCATGACGCGCCGCCGCCGTCGGCATGAGCCCGCAATCCTCGTATTGGCGCTCTTGTTTGGGAGCAGCGCTAGCGCGAATGACGACCGTTGCGCGGTAGCCGGTCCCGCGTGCTTCGGCGCTTGTCCGCGCGACTACGTGGCAAGTGCAAGCGGACAGTGCCTTCCCAGGAGCCCGCCTCGAACCACTTCCAAGACAGTCGGCGGACTCGAAGTCGAAGCCGTCAAACCACCACCGCCCGCACCGGTCGGTGGCGTCGAACCAGAGAAGACACCCGACGCGGAAGCATCCGATCAGCCGGATGCTGAAACAGAAGCCTCGCCTCCTGCTGCGGACGGGGATCTCCCAGCGGCGGCGCCTCGACCTTGTTGTCTCGTGTGGCTGACCGTGAGGGCGGTCGGCTTGAAGAACCTCGGGCCCCGCGCGAGCAGGAAGCCACTGAAGGCCGACGTGCGCATCAACGGGCAGTTCGTGGGCAGCACCCCGATGACGGATGCCCTTCCAGCCGGCGACTATCGCGTCGAGGTGGTCGGTGTCGACGGCAGCATCTACGCCGAAACGGTAGCGCTGCGGCCGGGCACCCATCGAGCTGCCACGGCGGAAGTACTGTTGTCGCTCGACCCCACCGAAACGCGGGCGAGAGCGGCTTGGCGGAAAGCTCGGTTCGAGCAAGCGCGAGCCCGAGAGCGGCTGGAGCTCGCGGCCCAGAACAAGCTGGAAGAGCGCGCCCGCGCTCGAAAACAGGCGGAGCTCGACGCTCGACGCCGTCGATGGGAGGCCGAGACACGACCACTGCGACAGGAGCGCAGGAAGAAGCGTGGGTTCGGCGGGCTCTTGATCGGGGTCGGGGGTGCACTCATGGTCACCGGCACGGCTCTCGAAATCGCCGCGAGGAACTCGCACGACGACGCTAAGGATGCGGCAGCCAGATGGCGCTCGGCGACACGCGACGAAGACCGCACGCGACACGCCGCCGACGTACAGAGCGCCCAGGATCGTCGCGACGCGCGAAACGTGGCAGGACTCACGACCTTGGGGCTGGGAGCTGTGGGGTTGACGACCGGCGCGCTGCTCTTGCTTTCGATCCCCACCGTGCCCAAGGAGCCCGGGCCGCGGGATGCGGGAACCGCCCGACGCCCCTCCATCGAGTTTGCACCGTGGGTTTCTCGAGGCTCGTTGGGGGCGGTGTGGAAACTCACGCTGTGAACGAATCTGTCCGCTACTCTGCCTTGCGCCCGAGAGGCGTGCCCGCGGCATCGAATCGCTGCGCGTAGATCTCGCGGTCAGCGCCGCGCCAAACCACGACCAGGCCCCCGGATCGGGTCGATGCCATTGCCGGCTCCAGTGCCGGGCCCTCGATCTCCAGACTCGACCGAAACCCGAAACCGGCCCGATCGTGAATCTGAACCTTGGTCTGATCCGCTTCCGTCCAAGCGAATGCCACTTGGTCGGGTTCCATCAGAGCGACTGCGCGGGCTCGCAAGTCGCTCCCCGAGACCCCGAGCGGCACCCCGTCGCCTAGCCCCGCACCGCGCGGGATGGCGCGGACCCACAGCGTATCGCCTGCTACCTCGGAGTCCGTCCAGAGCGCAAAAGCGTCGCCGGTCGGCGACAACGCCACACGAGGGCTGCCCTGATGGTTGATGCTCGACCGATCCAGATAAAAGTCGCGCCACCTCGTCGACGATAGCGAAGCCGACGACGCGAAGAACGCCTGCGACACCGTCGAGCCTCCGAGAAAGCCAACCGACTGTGCCCAGACGACCATGACATCGCCAGCCTCGCTCATCGCGAGATCGGCCAAACCCATAGGCGCGTTCTGCGGTCCCCAAGTGACAACTTCGTCGACGAATCCACCGGCCGAGCTGTAGATGCGCGTCAGGATGGACGGCGATATCGTGGACCAGCTGATGGCGAATCGCCCGTCGGAGGTACCGGCAAGCACCCCTGCTCCAAGGGCTTGACGGGAAGTATCAACCTGAAAATCGTTTCCCACCGGCTGGTAATTCTGCCCGAACCGCCGAGCGAACACACCGGAAGCTGCGACGCCGGTGGTGCGCCAGGAGACGACGAATCGACCACTGTCGGCCATCACCACTTCTGGATCCCGCTGGTCTCCGGCGGTAGCCTGAGTGACGTTGATCTCACTGTGAGCGGGGTTGCCATCCGGATCGAAGACTCGACCGAAGATGCCCCCACGATCTCCGTCTTGGCCATCGCTCTTCCAAACGACGACGAAACCAGCATTGCCGGCCGCGACGCTCGGCTGACTTCGGGAATTTTGGCTCGTCGCGTCGACCAGAAACGGGCGTACCGTGCACGAGTCGCACCCATCGAGCGGGTCGTCGTTTCCGTCATCGCAAGACTCGCTCGCAGTGCTCACTCCGTTGCCGCAGAACTCCTCACAGACGAGCCTCTGCGGATGTAGCTCCCAGCCGGAAGCGCAGGAGTTACAGTGATCCCCACGGTCGACCCAGTCGCCGAGGCACGTCGTGCACTGCGTGGTCGGGTCGCGGTTTCCGACACACTCGTCACAGCCAGCGCCACGAGCAAGTGGGACGCAGGTCGTACAGTCGGTGCTCGGGTCGTAGTTACCGACGCAGGTGCTGCAGTCGGTGGCTGGATCAAAATTCCCGGGGCAGTCACAATTCGGACCTTCGAACGGAGACCTGCAAGCGCCACAGTCGGCCGCCGAGTCCCAATTTCCGGGACAAACGGTGCAGCTCTCGCCTTCCCACTGATTCCTGCACACGCATTCGGAGCCGCCGGCGATTTCAACGCACTCTTCGTTCTCGGAACATCGTTCCACCACCGAGAGTGAGTCCCCGCACCCATTCAGCGAGACGCGGTCGCCGCCCGCGCAGCCCATGCGCGCCGGCGCTGGCTTCACTTGGCATCGAGCTCCATCGAATGCAGTGACGCACTCCTCACAGGCTCGGCACGACGCGCAAGGATGATCCTCGAGGGCGATGTCGCCGTAGCATGACGAAAGCAGTAAAAATACGACGAACAAGAGGAGTCTGCGCGCAACGTGTGTGCGCGGAGGCAGTTGCCCTCGGGAACCCACCTCGCAATACTACACGAATATTACGCGTCAGCTCGACCACACAACGACAACACGATGGAAATCGACTCCCACATCCCCGAACTCGACCCCGCGCGTATTATCGCCTGCCCCTGAAGCTCACTTCGATGATCCTAGTGACTGGTACCAAGCGCTCGGGAACGAGCCTTTGGATGCAGATCCTCGAGGCTGGTGGCTCCCCCATCCCTCAGAACGTCGCACTCAGCGACGCGAACGCTCCTTGCCGAATCGGCATGATCGTCGGGACGAACGGTGGTGGAGCTCTCTCGGGCCCGCGCTTCTCACTCGATGGGCGACGGCGGCTACGGCTGGGCGCTGCTCGGCGCGTGGACTGGTCTGATTGGCGGGGGCCTGGTTGCGGTTCCCATCTGGTACGCCGGCGACTGGGTGTCGAGACCAGCCTGGGCGGCTGGAGCCGCCGTAGTCGCGACCGCCACCATCGCCGGCCCGGTTCTCGGCTACGAGCTCTTGTTCTCGTCGCTCATCGACGTTGCCGGCAACGCGATCAAGAGGGTTGGCTCCTTCCT
>JAJDAH010000082.1 GCA_029261965.1 Polyangiaceae bacterium | reverse complement strand
CTCCTACACCGGCCCCGCCTCCTGTGGAGGTGCCACCGCTGCCGCCCGAGCCACCGCTGCCGCCCGAGCCACCGCTGCCCGCGCTCGCGTCCATCGACCCTGCGCTGCCGGCTGCGCCACCCGAAGCCGAGTCACCACCACTGCCGCTGCTTCCGCAGGCCGCGCCCAGCGCGACGACCACAAAAGACAACCAAGCCCTGCCCATGAGCCCCATCATACGCTGGCCGGTCGTGCGGTGCCCACACGGAGTGAGCAGGAGTTAGACTCCGCGCTCAGATTGCCGATGACCGAAACCGATATCGTCGTCCGCGAGCACCGCACGACCACCGACGACGGTTGGTGGCTGGAGCTTCGAAGCACCAGCGCCCCCACCCGTCTGAATACGTCGACGCGCCCGATTCTCCTCGTTCCGGGCTACGGCATGAACAACTTCATCCTCGGATATCACCCCCGCGGCACGAGCATGGAGCGTCACCTCGCCCTGGCAGGGTTCGAGGTGTGGTCCGTGAACATGCGTGGACAAGGGGACTCGAAGCCGCTCAGGACCGACGCGCCACCGCCGTCGATCGACGCTTTCGTCGAGCACGACGTGCCCACCGCCGTCCGCGCGGTGATCCGAAAAACCGAGACGCGAGCCAAAGACGTCGTGCTCGGCGGATGCAGTCTCGGAGGCACGGTGGCGTACGCGTACCTCGCCCTCGGCGACTCTCCTCCGGTCGGCGCACTCGTCACCATTGGCGGTCCGCTGCGTTGGGAGAATGCGCACCCCATCGTCCGAGTAGCGTTCAAGTCACCGTGGCTGGTCGGAAAGCTCAGGCTGCGGGGCACGCGGAAGATCGCGCGGTTCGCGCTGCCGGTCGCTGCCCGCCTTCCGTACCTGCTCGACCTCTACATGAACCGTCAGGCCGTGGACCTCTCCGCCGCCTCCGAGATGGTCGACACCGTCGACGACCTGCACCCAGCAGTGAACGAAGCGATCGCCCGATGGATACGAGATCGGGATTTGATTCTGCAGGGAGTCAACGTGACTCATCAGCTGAAAAAGCAATCGATACCGCTCTTGGTCGTTCTGGCGAACAAAGACGGTATCGCTCCGCGCGAGGCGATCCTCCCGGTCGAAAAAGCCTGGGGTGGCGACGTGCAAGTGCTCGACGTTGGAAACGACAACAACTGGTATGCGCATGCCGACCTCTTCGTCGCAAACGAGTCCCCGCGAGACGTGTTCACGCCCATGGCAGAGTGGCTCGAACGCCACGCCGCACTTTGAGAACGCCGATGCCTGGCCCGCTCGACGGATTCCGCATCATCGATCTCACGGCGATGGTTTCCGGCCCAATGGCGACGATGCTGCTCGGTGACCAGGGCGCGGACGTCATCAAGGTCGAGCCCCCCGGCGGCGACCTCAACCGGCGATTGGGAAAGACACGAAACGGCGTCACGGCGATCTTCTTGACGAGCAACCGAAATAAGAGATCGATCGTCATCGACCTCAAGACTTCGAAAGGGCGCGCTCTACTCGCCGAGCTCGTCGCGACCGCGGACGCCTTCGTTCAAAATTTCCGCCCCGGCGCCGTCGAGCGTATGGGCATCGGCGAGAGCGCCATGCGCCGCGTCCGCGAGGACTTGGTGTACGTGTCGATCAGCGGCTTCGGTGAAACTGGTCCCTACGCACAAAAGCGCGTGTACGACCCGCTAATCCAAGCCCTGTCGGGTCTCGCGAGCATCCAAGGAGACCGCGGCGCCGGACGACCCCGCATGGTGCGAACGATCATCCCCGACAAGATCACGGCGATCACCGCGGCCCAAGCCATCACGGCGGCGCTCTTGGCCCGCGAGCGCACCGGCCGGGGCCAGCACGTGCGCCTCGCCATGCTCGACGCGATGGTCGCGCTCTTGTGGCCCGAAGGCATGGCACGACACACGTTCATGAGCGGCGCCTCCCGAGACCGACCGATCGCCCAGGACCTCGTCTTCGAGACCACCGACGGGTTCATCACCGCCGGCACGGTCTCCGATTCGGAGTGGGAGGGCATGGCCCGAGCGACCGAGCATCCCGAATGGCTGGACGACGAGCGCTTCCGCACGAGTGAAGGACGCGTCATTCACGCCAAGCAGCGACTCGCCATGATCGAGCGAGCTCTGAAAAACCGCTCGACCGACGACTGGCTCGAGCGGCTCGACGCGGAGCAGGTCCCCTGCGCGCCCATTCTCACCCCCGCACAGGTCATCGAGCATCCGCAAGTCGCGGCGAACCAACTCGTCGTCGAAGGAGAGCACGCGCTCGTCGGGCCGATCCGTCAACCACGTCCGGCGGCGATCTTCAGCGAGACCCCGGCCGCGATCTCTCGGCAAGCACCGGCGCTCGGGGAGCACACGGACGAAATCTTGGAAGAGCTCGGCAAGAGCGCCGCCGATACGAGCGAGCTTCGCTCGGCGAAGGTCATCCGCTGAGTCGACAGCTCACCTACCCGCGACCGTCACGGCGCTGGCTGCGCCCGCCATCAGTCGATCTCGACGGGAAAGCTACCGCTGCCCCACTCCGCCCACGAACCGTCGTACACGCGCACGTCGCGGAACCCGAGCTTGGTGAGCGTGAGCCACGCCACGGAGCCACGCCACCCGGTCAGACAATAGGTGATGGTGGTGACTTGCGGATCCAGCCCCGAGTACAGCGCTTCGTTTTCCGCGACGGGGAGGTATCGGCCGTCGCGTAGATTGCGGGTCCACTGAACGTGCACGGCGGTCGGAATGCGTCCGTCGGCAAACTCACCAGGCGAGCGCGCGTCGACGAGCTGAATCGACGGGTCGTAGGGCTCTGAGCCGAGCTCGTCGAGCACGTAGTCGCTCGTCACTCGAATCGAATCGTCGACGGCCCTCGCTCGATAGTCGCTCCCCGGCGCGAGCATTGGCGGCCCCGAATCTATTGGGCCACCGGCGCTCGTCCACGCTGCCCAGCCACCGTCGAGGTAGCGAGCGTCGTGCCCGTAGTTGCTGAGCGCCCACACCACTCGCGCGGGATCGTATTCCGGCGCCTCGCCGTAAACGACGGCGATGGTGCCGCTGCGAAGGCCGATGCCGCCAAGCACGACGTCGGCATCCGCCGCCGGCGCGAGCTGTCCGGCGATCGGATTGTTCGCGTCGACCAAGCTTTCCGGACGAAGTGGTAGCGCTCCGGGGATGTGCCCCGCGTCGAGCCCCATCCCGCGAGTGTCGATGAGCTGCACGTCCGAGTCACCGAGACGGCTCATCAACCACGCCGTGTCCACGACGATGCTCGTGCTCATCGTTCCGCCGTCGTTACCGCCCTCGGATCGAAACGTGCCGCCGAGTCCGTTGCAGTCGCTCTCGGCGCTCGACGCGTCGTAGTCGGAGTCGTAGTAGTTGTAGACGGCTGCGACCCCCAAGAGCTCGTCGAGTGTGCAGTCTGCGACGCGCCCGGCCGCCGGGCATGCGTTCGTGCTGCTGAAAGCGCCGTTCAAGCCGTCGCAGGACACCTTCAAGTCCGGTCCCGAGCCGAACCAGTCGCGACATTGCCCTTGGGAAGCACCCATCACCGCTCGTGTGTCGCACGAGCCGGCGAGTCGCCCGCCGCCCGGCTGGCCGCCGGTGCCGCCGCCGTCGTCACTGCTCGACGAGCTGCAAGCAAGGCAAAAACCAAGGCTCAACGCGCCCAGGGCGAACGTGATTCGGTGACGGCCACTCATGCCCAGACTCCTAGCAGCTCCGGCCATCCAGGGCTCGCGATTCCCACGACAGCCCACGGTGGCCGCGGCTCGCGAATTTCTGACGTACACTCGGAACGGGAGCAAGCGTGTCGAAGAAACCAACGACGCTCGACAAGGTCTCATTCGTCCTCGTGGTCGCGTGCGCCGCATGCAGCAGTGACGGGGCCGGCGACGGCGGAGGGGGAACGGGCGGCAGCACGGGAAGCGCAGGCGCAGGCGCAGGCGGCCGCGTCGGCACAGGAACACAAACCCTCGAGGGCACCTGCCCCGACGGCTTCACGCCGGGCGAGGGCGTCAACACTGGGTTTGCCTCCGACGGCACCGAGCGCGAGTTTCACCTGCTCCTACCCGACGACACGACGACTCCGCGACCCGTGTTCGTTTCGCTGACCGGTACCGTGCAGGCCGAGCTCGACTTCGCTGCGCAGTCTGGGCTCGATCAACTGCCGGCCGACGGTTGGATAGTCGTGGCCCCGATGCGCAGCTGCAGCCAGGAGCAACGCAACTGCAACGGCTTCGGTTCGATCGGCACGAACGACGGCAGGATCTGGGAACCTTGGTACGACGCCCAGTTCGAACAGAGCGACGACGCCGGCCCCGACGCTCGGTTCGTCGAAGCCGCGGTGCGCTGCGTCGCCCGTGACTGGGACGTCGACGAAGACCTCGTATTCGTGGGCGGCATCTCCGCCGGCGGCTCGTTCTCCAACCGCCTACTCACCTTCGAGTCCGACTTCTACGCCGGCGGAGTTCCGTCGTCGGGCAACTGGTACGAGGGTCGCGCAGCGCCGCTGAGTCCGACCAAGATGGATCCGAGCCTGGTCGTTCTCGTCTGGGGTGGGCCCGACGACCAATGGCCGCCGGTGGATCCGTTCGTCGACTACGACCCCGAAACGAAACAAGCGTCGACCTACTACGCCGCCCAAGAAGACGTCGTCACCGTGTCATGCTCCGGCACCCACGGCCACATCTGGCCGACCGCGATGACCGGCTGGGTCGCCCAGACCTTGCTCTCACACCCCAAGGGCACCCCGACCTCGGAGTTCGAACTCACGAGTCCGCCGAGCGGCTTCAGCTGCGTGCTCGGCGAGTACACCGATCACTGAGCGCCGCGTCACGAAGCGCCCCGGTCGCCGAGCGCCCCGGTCAACGAACGCCGCGTCACCGGGCGCCGCGGTCAACGAACGCCGCGTCACCGGGCGCCGCGGTGACCGACCGCGCCCATGCTGAGAGCGAGCCTGACGCAGCTCGCGTCGCGTCATTCTTCTCGCTCGTCGGTGGCCGACTCGACGATATCGACGCCGAGGTCGGCGTTGTCGAGCACCGGATTTGCCTCGTCCGCGTTTTCGCCGGCCTTGCTGCCGCGCAGACCGTCGTCCGCCGCGCCCGCCTTCTGTGCGTGAGTCGAGGCACCGGCGGCTTCATCGCCTTGTTTCGCCGCAGCCATGCCCGCTGCGGTTTTTTGCGACGCGGGAACCCCTCGGGCCGCTCGGCTCGCCTTGGGCACGCTGCGCGACGCCTTGGCGGCGGCGCCGCACCCGCGGGTGGCGGAACGAACCCCGGAGCTCGCCCCGCATCCTGCACCGATCGCCGTCAGCGCGGACATGACCACGACACCAAGCAGCATTGTTCGACGGGTGGTGGTGTGGGCCATGCTCGGACTTCCCGCTGGTTGTTCGGAGCGCCATACGTTCGCCGCCCCTCCACGAATTCTGGCGACCCCGAACCAGCTCGGCAAGCCTCGGCATGAAGCGACGACTCGCGCTCGGCGTGAGGGCGCGGCGGCGGGGCGGGGCGTGAAGGGCGCGGCGGCGGGCATGCGGCGTCGGGGGCGCGGCGCGGGTCACGGAAGCATGCCCTTCGGAATGTTGTTTGGCGCAACAATTTGGCGGGGATGCTTAGCCATGCCGCCTCGAATGTGGCGGTCACTCTCATTTTCGGGGGCATGCTTCGACCACGCGAGCGACCTCCCGCTCGCCACCGACTCGCGAGCGCCTGTGGGCCAGGCGCCGTTCGGCCCCGCGGGTCCGGCCGCAAACGCCGGCTGCACAGCCGACGACCGCGCGACCGCCACGCCCACGGCGGCACCACGCCCGCCGCAGACACCACGCCCGCCGCAGACACCACGCCCGCCGCAGACACCACGCGTACCGCAGACACCACGCCTACCGCAGACACCACGCCTACCGCAGAACACCACGCTCGACCGAAAGCGAGCGATCCGACCCCGCAGCGCAACCCCGGCGTAGCTCAGGTACCCCCGCCGCCGCCTCCACCGGACGCCCCGCCCTGACTCGCCCCCGCGCCCCCGGCCCCAGCCGCGCCCCCGGCCCCAGCCGCACCGCCCGCCCCAGCCGCACCGCCCGCCCCAGCCGCACCGCCCGCCCCAGCCGCGCCCCCGGCCCCAGCCGCGCCCCCGGCCCCAGCCGCGCCCCCGGCCGCGCCCAAGCCACCCATGGCACCCATCCCGCCGCCCCCGCCTGCGCCTCCAGTGCCGCCCATCGGGGTCGTGCACCGGCTCGTGTCGAACGTGCAGTTGCTCGAACAGGTGAGAGTGCCGGTGGTCATCGCTCCCATGGTGGCGCTGTTGCAGTCTTCGCCGTCGAGCAGGTCGTCGTCGCACATCTCGCCGACGTCGAGGGCGCCGTTGCCGCACGACGTGTTCCCTCCTCCGGCGCCGGCGTTGGCTGCACCGCCTCCGTCGGCGTTTCCGCCGCCGCTGTCGCCGCACGAGACGGCGGCTGTGGCCAGAAAAAAACTACCGAGGAGGAGCGTGCGTCTGAAGTGCATGCGGGCGGGCTACGCACGAAGCGGGCCAGCCGACAGTCGGTCGCCAGCGGTGGCCTTTGGAGGGTTTTTCGCTGGTTCGAGGGGCGATGTTGCACGTGGACGCTACACCCGGGTGGCGGCGCGACCCGGAATGGCGGTTCGGTTGACTTGATCGAGGCCGCTCATTCGGCGAAGACGGTATCCTCGAAGTCGACATGTGGATGAAGTTCCGCAATACGCACGTGCCCCTGCACCAGGGGCAGATCCTCATCGGGCGAGGCATGTCGTGCTCGATCGTCATCGCCGGTAACCGAATTTCTCGCGAGCACGCCCGCGTGGTCGTGCGAGGGGCGAAGCTGACGATCGAGGACCTGGGCAGCTCGAACGGCACGCTGGTCAACGGGATCCGCATCTCGGACGTTCAGCAGCTCGCGGCCGGCGACCGGATCGAAATCGGCGACGAAGTGCTGGAGATCATCAACGCGCCAGTCGATCCTCGCAAGGGCACGCGCACCGTCGGCGGCTGATACGGGACGCGGACCGCGCGCCGGCTGATCCGTTCAGGCAACCCGCGCCGGCGCGGGCGCTCGACACGGCCGTTTCAAGTGAATCGGGCGTTTGAGGGGGAAGTCCTCGTGGGGGCTCGGCCGTAGAACGAGAAGACCCCTTCGTTCGAGGAGCCATGATTCGCCGTTGCTCACCACTCGCACTCGCCGCCGCCATGCTCATCCCCTCCGCGAGCGTCGCGGCGCCGAGCCCCACGGGACACGGCTCGACGCCCAAGTCCGGCGCGCTCTGTGCCCCACCCGTGGATTTGCCCGACCTTCGAGTGAGCGGGAAGCTCACGGTGCACTCGCCGGTACCGACGCGGCTTTCGCCAGGTGGAAAACGACTTCGCAGCCACACCAAGATCCTGAGCCAAGGGCGGGGTCGGGTTTGGCATGGACCGGAAGTGCCCAGCTTCGTGCCGCTCACGCCCGGCAAGCTGGAGCTCGACATTCTCGACCGCGTGCCGGGCGGCTACATGGCGCTTTACCGCGAGCCGTTCGAGAGCTGCGGCTACGACAGCAACCACCCGAACTGCCAGAGCGAGGTGCGCATCTTCGATTGCGCGGGGAAAACCACGGCGGTCGTCCCACTCAACCAGTATCACTCCCGAAAGACGCATCTCGAGGTGCAGGATGCGCGGCTGGACGGGCGCGTGCTGTATCACAACGAAGCGTGCATCACGTATTCGCGCCAGGCGGGCGGACGTTGCTCGTCGCTCGTCGCCGTCGACGTTCCCACGGGCAAGGTGCTCTGGCGCACTCGACCGCTCACGTCGAACAACGCCTTCCTCGTGCACGGCGACCACATCATCGCTGGCTACGGGTTCACTGCCGAGCCGAGCGCAATCCACGTTCTGCGAAAAAAGGACGGCAAGCGACTGAGCCGAACCGCGCTCAAGACCAAAGCTTTCCCCGGAGGAAATCACGACGCGTTGTCCATCGAAGGTTCGCTCTTGCGCGTCGGCGTCTACGAAGAGTGGAACGATCTCACTTTTCGTCTACTCGGGTTCGACAAAGGCAAACCCCACCTCGCCTACGCCGGCGCGGTGGCGCCACCACCGGCCCCGAAAACGGACCGAAAGCGCAGAACGCCCGCGCCTCGGCCGCGCCGTGCGCGACTTCTTCTGAGGACCCAACGCCGCTACGCGGCTCGTCCAGCGGTCGACTCGAATGAGCTACTGAAACCGCATCTCGCGCACCTGGTTGCAACTGGTGCCCTTCGGCACCTTGATGCTGACCAGCACGCTCGTGCCGTTGGGCACGAACTGCGGAAGGTTGTCGTCGATGAACGACGCCTGGGTCGTCGAGCACGGCGCGCCCGACCCCGAAACCAGACAACCGACGTTTCGTAGCTCGATGTCGAGCGACTCGGGCACGACGGTGCCCTCCACTCGCGGCGGATCGCACGAAACGAGCGTGCCCCGGAGTGCCGCCTGCACACGCATGGCCATGAACAGAGGGTTCGCTTGGGGTGAGCCCGCTGGGATGTCGAGCTGCGGGTCGCTGAAGGTCGTGCCGGGGGGCGCGCCGGGCACGGTGCCCTCGAGCGGCACGGCCGTGATGCCGGGGAACGAGTCCTGGTCGTGGTCGCGCAGAAACGGCTGGATGCCGTTGATGTCCGGCCAAGCCGCCATGGGGTCGAGATTTTCGATCCCGAGCATGAGCGGAGAAGCGGCGGTCTCGAAACTGTCACCGATCTGAGGGTCGAGCGCGTTCGCCGTCATCAGGTTGCTGAAGAGATCCGATTTCGGCAGCGAGCCGGAGTCGAACGCGGCGTCCAGAAAATCGACGCCGAGCCACGTGTCGAGAATCGTCGAAAAGAACGGGCTCGCGATGCCGCATGCCACGCCGTTGTCACGCGCTTGAAGACCGTCCACCTCGCGCTCGCTGATAATCCACTGTTTCACTGTCCCCGCGCCGGGGCGGATCGTAAAGCTCTCCCACTCGACACCGACTTCGATGAAGGTCGCCCAGGTACCGTCCAAGCCGCAATCGAGCGGTGGACCGCCTCCGACGTTGCCACCGCCGCCGGAACCCGTGACCGCACCCGCTCCGCCGGTGCCGGTCGCGCCGCCCGTCGACTGTGCGGCGCCGGATCCTCCCGAGCCGGTAGATCCTCCGGTCGATCCGTCGTCGAAGAGACCCGAGCCCGACGTGCCACCACAGGCGGCAAGAAGACCAGCGAGAAGGATCGACGATGATTGGCGAGCCCAAGTCATCGAGAACATCAGCTCACAGATGATACGCCATCACGTAGACGACGACACCGCTCACCGACACATAAAGCCAAATCGGTAGCGCCCATCGAGCCAGACGCCGATGTCCGTCATAGCGGCCGGTCCAACCTCGATAGATCGTCGTCAGCGCCAGTGGCACCACTGCTGCGGCCAAAATGATGTGCGGAATCAAGACGGAAAAGTAGACGGTGCGAGCGAAACCTACACCGGTGTACGGGACCGACCCCACGCGGCTGTGGTGAATCAGGTAGGTCACGAGGAACGCCGTGCTGACGCCGAAGGCGGTGAGCATGCAGGCCTTGTGCTGGGCGATCTTTCCGCGCCGGATGAAGACGTAGCCCGCGACGAGGAACGTTCCGGCGAGGCCGTTGAGGGTCGCGTTGACCGAGGGCAGCACGCCGACGGCCGCCTCTCGACCCTCCCGGCCGGGCAGCCCGTACATGACGAAAGTCACCGCGGCAACGACGACGAACGAGAGCGCGGCGATGACCCACCTCGAAGCCGCAGATTCGGGGGCGTTCGCGTCGGTGCTGGCGACGGTCATCTCTCCGGGACGCACCTTAGCAAGCTCGGCGGACTTTACACGTTGCCCCCGCGGCGCCGAGGATGCGCCGTGCCTTCCGCACCCAAACACCCGAAGCCTCCGCGGCAACGCCGTGCGCTCACGAACGTGGGAGGCGAGACGGAAGTGGTGACGGCCGAACCCGAGGTCGAGCGTGTGCTTCGCCGAGCTCTCGAAGTCACGCCAGACGAGCTCGCGACGAGAGCGCACGTGCATGGGTTTCACACCTACCCGGCGCGCCTTCACCCGGTCACGGCGCGAGTCCTGATCGAAGGCCTGTGCGCCCCGGGAGGCTCGGTGCTCGATCCCTTTTGCGGCAGCGGAACGGTGCTGATAGAGGCCCGCCTGCTCGGCCGGCGCGCGGTGGGCAGCGACGCGAACCCACTCGCGGCGCGACTCGCCGCGCTCAAAGCCACGGGGATGCAGAAAGCCGAGCGGCGCGCCCTCGTCGACGCCGCCACCCACATCTCGGCCCATGCCGACGAGCGGCGAAAAACCAAGGCCGGACCCGCTCGCAAATACGGCCGCGCCGATCGCGACTGGTTCGACATCCACGTGTTGCTGGAGCTCGACGGTCTTCGCGACGGGATCAAGCGTGTGCCGCCCGGCGCGCTCCGAAACGCGCTCGGCCTCGTGCTGAGCTCGATTCTCGTGAAGGTGAGCCGGCAGCCCGGCGACACCTCGCGGGCGCGGGTGCCGACGCGAATCGCGGCCGGCTATCCGTCACGGCTATTTCGAAAACGAGCGGAGGAACTCGCCCGCCAGCTGGCCGAGTACGAAGCGCTGCTCCCCGAGCGCGCCAAATCCGCGCGGGTGAACGAAGCCGATGCGCGGAGGCTGAGCCAGCTCAAGCCGAGCACGATCGATCTCGTCGTCACCTCGCCGCCCTATCCCGGAGTTTACGACTACCTCGAGCACCACTCGGGCCGCATCCGCTGGCTCGGCCTCGACGCCCGCGGATTCCGTGATCGCGAGATGGGCTCGAGGCGACAGCTATCTCGGCTCAGCCACGACGAGGCGCGTCAGCTCTGGCAGAAGGACATGACCGGCACCCTCAGGCAGATGGCTCGTGTGCTCCGGGGAGGAGGAAACGCGGCGCTGGTGCTCGCCGACGCCGTGCTCGCCGGCACGCCCCTCTATGCCCACGAAGTCATCGAAAGAGTGGCGCACGACGTGGACCTCTCGCTCGTGGCTCGCGCCTCGCAAGAGCGGCCGCATTTTCACTCGAGCACCGAGCACGCGTTCAACAACCGCGCGCGACGCGAGCACTTGATCGTGCTTCGAAAAAGCTCTCGCCCGAAGGCTAGCGGGCCCGGGCGAGCCTCGACGCCCCGAAATAGAGGGCCAAAAGCGCGAGGGTCATCGTCGCGTGGCCGAGCAAGAGGTGGGTCGGAAAAGTAATGGCGCAGTGCAGGTGCATGCCGAGCTGCGCCGCGGCTCCCGCGCCCACCGCCGCGAGCGCTACAGTCAAGCTCGCGCGGTGCTGCCCACGGTCGAGCCCACGCAAGAGCAAGAGCACCGGAAGCGCGTACCCGATTCCCATGACAAAACACGCTATCGCTCGCTTGCCGAAGTCTGCGCCGGCCCCTTGGAGCGCTGCGGGGTGCAGCGTGTGCGCTTGGGGAAGCATCGTCAGAACGAAGGGCATCGCGACGGCGAACACGACGAGCCCCGCGCGATGCGAGGCCGGACGCGACGGGGCGTGCAGCGCATCGAGAGCGATGCTCACGCTCGAACCGATGACGGCGGCGAACAAGGCCACTTCGACGAGGAGCCGCAGCATCGGGTAGACCGCGAGGTCGGCTCGCGACGATGCAAACAGGTTGAACGCGGCGAGCGCTAGAACGGCGGAAAACGCCAACAGGACCCGCGTCTTCGTCGGCCGACTTCGAAGCCACGCAGCTACTCCGCGTTCTTTAGCCACCGCGCTTTCGATGCTCGAAAAGAGCTCGGCGCTCGGGCCGTCGAGAGGAGCCTTGGCGAAACGTCCTAGCGCTTCACCGACGGCGTGATCGTCCGACAAGAGCGCGTCGCACCCCGAGCACTCGGCTCGATGGCGGTCCACGCCGGCGCCTTCGGGGCGTTCGCCGTGGCGGATCTGTCGCTGGATGTCGTCGCAATCCATCGTTCGGGGGGCAGCGGAGCTGTCGGTACGAGGGTTTTCAGGGTGTCCCGCCATGCTTACGGCGCCTTCGGGAGGGGGTTACGGGGATCTCCGAGGATTTTTCGCAAAGAAACGTAGCCTCGGTGGGCTCGAACCTTGACGGCGTTGACGCTTGCCCCAACGATCTCGGCCACTTCCGGGAAGCTGAGGCCCTCGAACCAGTGCAGCACGATGACCTCGCGTTGGTCCTCCGGAAGGTCCCCGAGCCCCTTTTTGAGCATGCTTTGGGCGTCGGCTCGCTCGGCGCCTCGAGGCCCTTCGGCTGGATCGTTGTGTCCATCGAGCTCGAGCGGCGCCTCGGGTCGACGTTTCACGCGTCTCAGATGCTCTCGCTTGAGATTCATCGCGATCGTGAACAGCCACGGCCGCAGCTTGGACCCCTGGCGAAAATCGTTGCGTGCGCGGTGGAGCTGCAAAAACGTCTGCTGGACGAGATCCGTCGCCTCCTCGCGGTGCAGCAGCTGCCGCTGCATGGTCCGGAGCAGAACCGGGCTCAGTCGTTCGAACAGCTCGCCGAAGGCCGTCGCGTCGCCGTCGACGTACGCTGCCATGAGCTCCTCGTCGGTTCGCATCGCCCGAGCGGGATTCAAACACGAGACAGGCGTAGCAGGCGAGCCACGGGCCTCACGCTCGGTTATTCTCCCGCGCATGATGAAGCGATGCGGGTTGTTCGTTGCCATGTGCTGCGCTGGCCTCGGCTGCGGGCCGTCGTTCAAGGAATCACCGAGAGACGTCGACACCGAAGCGCTCACCGATGGCCGAGGCCCAGTTCGACCGAATAGCCAGCCCATCGTGCGCCGGACCACGCCGGGACCCGTGCCTGCCGCCGTGCCCGAGGAACCGCCGCAGTCACGCGATGCCCCGGAAATCAGTCGCTCTCCGGGAGTGAAAGGCGGCGCGGTAGTGCTCTGGCCACGCATCGTGCTCGCGCGGGGCGAAAAAAAACCTGACGCCGAAACCGTAGCGATCGCTCGAAAAATTCAGCAAAAGCTCGCAGCGGTGGCACGACAGAGCCTCGCCGGGGCGCCGGTGGACGTGCGGCCGGAGCCCCAACGAGTTTGCACTCAAACAGGGTGCGTCGGAGTCAGCGTTGGTGCTCTGCTCGCAAAGGTCGGCAAGGGGTGCGCGGTGGTGGCGCTGGTCAGTCGGCCCGGGCAATCACCGCAACGCCTCGTCGCGTGGGCTGGGCGCGTGACGCTGAAAGCCGCCGAGGTCCCCTTCCGATCTCACCCCGAGGGCTCGGTCGGTTTTCCCGACTTCGCAAGCTGCTCGTCGCTGATCGAGCAGCTCGCCACCAACGACGGGCCCGTGGTCGAAGCGATCCGCGAGGCGGCCCGCTAGTCGCTGGTCGCTGGTCGCCGGTCGCTGGTCGCTGGTCGTCAGGGAGCTAGAGCACGCGCTGGTCGCGTAGTTCTTTGATGGCGCTCGGTTCGATACCGAGCTCGAGCAGCACTTGCTCCGTGTGCTCGCCGTGGAGCGGCGGCCGACGGCGAATCTCGCCGGGACTCCGCGAGAGCTTGATCGGCAAGCCGGTCGTGCGAAAGGTCCCCACCTCGGGGTGCGGCATGGTGTGCAGCATGTTGCGCGCCAGCACCTGCGGATCGGCGAACACTTGTTCGATGTCGAGCACAGGTCCGGCGGGCACGCCGACTTCGTTGAGCCGCTGGATCCAATGGTCCACCGGCTGCTTGCCCAGAGCTCGCTCGATTTCCACAGTAAGCTCGGCGCGATTCTGGATGCGGCTCAAGGGGTGGCTGAAACGGGTGTCGCTAATCCAATCGTCGTGACCGAGAGCAGAAGCGAGCTTCTTCCACATGCCTTCGCTACCAGCAGCGATGTTCAGGAATCCATCCGCCGCGGCGAAGCGCCCATAGGGAGACGCCAGCGGGTGGTGCTGCCCGGCCGGGCCCGGGGCCGCACCGTTTTCGAAGTACATGCCGGCACCCCAGGACAGGATCGACACCATCGACTCGAGCAGCGAGGTGTGAACGATCTGACCCAGACCGCTTCGCTCGCGCGAGAAGAGCGCGAGCTGGATGCCCTGGGCGGCGAAAATCCCGGCCAGCAGATCGGCGATGGCGATTCCCGCCCGCGTCGGACCCTCTTCTTCGGTACCCGTCAAACTCATGAAGCCGCTCATGCCCTGCGCAATCTGGTCGAAGCCGGGCCGATCTCGGTACGGACCGTCGGGACCAAATCCGCTGATGTTGCAGTAGATGAGCTTGGGGTGAGCTTCGACGAGGCGCTCGGGATCGAGTCCGAGCTCCTTCATGACTTCGGGGCGATAGTTCTCCACGATCACGTCGAACTCGGGCAAGACCTGCTCGATCAGCGCGCGCCCCTTCGCCGACTTGATATCGAGAGTGACCGAGCGTTTTCCGCGATTGCTCGACAGAAAAAAATACGAGTCCGCTTCGGCGCCGGTGAATCGGAACTCGCGTCCCTTCGGCGACTCGAACTTGACGACGTCGGCGCCGTAGTCCGCGAGCAGCATCGTGCAAAACGGGCCGGCGAGGTAGCGGGTGAGATCGAGCACTCGCACCCCTTCGAGCGGTGCGCCTCGATGCTCGGGCTCGGCCATCATTTACCCTTGAAGCTCGGCTTGCGTTTTTGAAGAAACGCGCTGACGCCCTCGAGGTAGTCCTCGCTGGTGAAACAGGCAGCGATCGACTCGTTCACGGCGTTGTAGCTCCGGAGCGACTCGGGTTTCTCGAGCTCGGCCACCGACAGCTTGACGCTCCTCACGGTCAGCGGTGCGTTGCCCGCTATCTTCTCTGCGGTCGCCCGCACGCACTCCTCGAGTTTCTCGGCACCGAACACGCCGTTGGCCAATCCCATGTCGTGGGCTTCCGTCGCCGAGAAACGCCGCGCGGTGAAAAAAATCTCCTTGGCTCGGGAGAACCCGACCACGTGGATGAGCGCCTCGATGCCCGAGGTGTGATAGCCGAGGCCGAGGCGAGCCGCGGGAACCGCGAAGGTCGCGTCCTCGGAACAGTAACGAAGATCCGCCGTCAGCGCGATGGCTACACCACCCCCGATGCAGAAGCCGTGAATCATCGCGATGAGCGGTTTCTCGAACGACTTGAGCGCCAAGAACGCCTGCGCGCTGTCGGCGTCGTACTGCATCACCGAGTCTCCGGATCGGGACGAGGAAAACTCCGAGATGTCGGCGCCGGCCACGAACGCCACCTCGCCGGCTCCTCGCATCACGACGACCCGCACCTCGGCGTCTTTCGCGAAAGCTTCGACCGCGGCCGGGATCTGCCGCCACATGTCGACGGAAATCGCGTTCCGACGCTCCTGGTGGTCGAAGATGATCCACCCGATCGCGCCGTCCTTCTCCGTGTCTACCTTGCCGGCCATTTCCGACGCGGAGCCTACCCGAAAGCCATGGGGCGCGGGAGAGAGCCATGTTTATCCATATGAATTAATTAATTATTTTGCATAATTCTATTTTGTCAGAATTTCGCGCTTGACCGAAAAGTGAATCTAATTCATTAATGTGAACATGCTTCACGAAACATCCATCGAAAACCCAGAAGACCGGCGAGGTCGGCGGCGACGCCAACGTACCGATCGCATCCTCGACGCCGCGATGCGCGTGCTGAGTGAGGAGGGCTTCGAAGAGCTGACGATCTCTCGTGTGGCCGAAGCCGTCGACGTCGTGCCAGGCGCCTTGTACCGATACTTCAGCTCGAAGGACGCGCTGCTCGCCGCGATGCAACGCCGCCTCATCGGCGACATGCACGAACGGTTCACCGCCGACCGAGGAGCGTGGCGAGCCTCAGCAGCGTCGTTGTCCGAGCACGCCCGTGTGCTGTTCGAGCTCTTGGCCGGCGCGAGATTTTATTGTGATCTGAGCCGGACGCGCCCGGAACAGTTCCGATTGCTGAGCGTCCTGCTGGGCGATCCGCGAAACCTCATTCCCGACGAAGAAGCCGAAGTCACCGCGCCGTCGCTCATTGCTTTTCTCGCCGACGTGCGAGCGCTCTTCCGGGAGGCCCGCGTTTGCGGCGCGCTGACGAGCGGCGCCGACATGGACCGCACGCTCGTTTTCTGGTCGAGCCTGCAGGGGGCCATGCAGCTCAGCAAGCTCCGCCGATACGAAAACTCGATGTTCGACGGCGCGAAGCTCGGCGAAATGGCGGCGCGCACGCTGCTCGTCGGCTGGGGCGCCGACCACGTGGATCTCGACTGCGCCGAACGGCACCTGGCCACCCACCTGAACCCCAGCTCGAAGGAGCAGAAATCATGATTTCCCCCATCGCTTTTGCCGCTGGCGCGCTCACCTGGACGCTCGCCGAGTATCGAATTCATCGCTTCGTGGGCCACGGGAAACCGAAAAAGAAGGGCAAGCGGCAGGGACGTATCGCGGTGCTTTCGGGGGACTTCGGACCAGAGCATCTGAAGCATCACGTCGATCCCAGCTACTTCGCTTCGACGGCCACCAAGGTGACGGCGGGCGCGATCGTGCTCGGCGTCGGTGGCGTGGTATCCTCGCTCATCGCGGGGCCGCGCCTCGGCCTCTCCTACACCCTGGGGTTCGGCGTGATGTACACCGCCTACGAGCTGACTCATCGGCGCGCTCACACGCACGCGCCCACGGGTCCGTACAGCCGCTGGGTCCGCCGCAATCATTTCCATCATCACTACGGCTCCCCGAAAGTGAACCACGGCGTGACGAGCCCCATCTGGGACCGGGTGTTCGGGACCCACGCGAAGCCGGGGCGCATATCGGTGCCCGACGTGCAGGCCCCGGCCTGGATGACCGATGAGAGCGGCGAGCTCCGCGCCGAATTCACCCGAGACTACGAGCTCGTCCGGAAGAGCAAAAAACCCGTAATGAAGCCGCGAAGTGCCTCGCCGAAGTCGCGCTCCGCCGCCGAGGAGGCCGCCTGAAATGATTCGACTGACACCCCGCGCCGCCGGTGCGCTGTTCGCGCTGGTGCTCGCCGCGAGCGGATGCAGCGACTCCGGCAGCGCCGATGGATCCGACGGAAGCGCCGGCTCGTCGGGAGCCACCGGAACTGCTGCCTGCCTGGAGAAAGCGGTGGAATGCCTCGGCAACCAGATGGTCTGCGTCGAGCGCCACGGCGCGACGAGCTGTGAGGCCTGCCCCGAGGGCGAGTTTGCCGGCGACGGTACGGCGTGCACGCCCATCCCCGGTCAACAGCTGTCGAACGTCTTCGGCGTGCTCGAGCTCGATCCCGGCGACGAGATCAGTAGCTTGTGCCAAAGCTGGACCGTCGGAAACACCGAGGAGCTCTGGGTCAACGGCGTCGAGCTGTTGAGCGACGGCGCCTACCACCACTCGAATTGGCTCTTCGTCCCCGACGACGTCTACGACGGCCCCGACGGTGCGTGGCCTTGCCGGGACCGAAACTACAGCGAGCTCGAAGCGGCGATCGCCGGTGGGGTGCTCTTTGCGCAGTCGACCCAGGCGACCAAGGAGGTCCAGCGATTCCCGGACGGCGTCGCCATCCGGCTGCCCCCACGAGCGCGAATCATCGGTGGCACGCATTTGCTCAACACGACGCCAGACATGGTGACGACGAGTCTCGAAATGAACATCTACACGGTGCCGAAGGCGGAGGTCACCGTGCCGCTCGCTCCGTTCCGGTTGACCTACAGCGATCTCGCGATTGCGCCTCAAGCCGAGACCCGCTTCACCGGCGAGTGTGACTTCGACGAGCAGCACCAAATGGCGCTCGGGACACCGCTCGCGATGGACCTCTACTGGGTCCTTCCGCACTTCCACGAGCTCGGAAGCTTGTTCCGGCTCGAGGTTTTTGGCGGTCCCAACGACGGACAGGAAATCTTCCAAGTCGAGGGGTTCAACGCCGAGGCTCGTGGCCGGGGCTTCAACCCACCGATCGACATGAGCGGCGCCAACGGGTTCCGCTTCACGTGTGGCTTCACCAATCCGCGCTCGGCGGAGGTTGGTTGGGGCATCGGCGACCAGGAGATGTGCGTGATGCTGGGCTTCGCTCGCTCCGACCTCTTGTATGACGCCAACGTCGAGGCCGACAGCCAGCAGACCGGAACGACCGAAGGAGCGGGCCAATTCTCCGGCCCGTGCCGGATGCTGGCTGTGCCGGCTCCAGCAACCGAATGAGTCCGCTCCGATCCTGGGCTCGGGCCGAAAGCCCACAAAACGGACCCCTGCACGTAAGAGCAGCAAACGCGCGCCGGCCGAATTGGGCCGTTTCATCTCCGTAGGAGCCACCAAGCCTGGGGGCCAATCGCTTGCTTATCGCCCCTAGACCGCCTACTTATCGGTACCGATGACGGGCCGGATCGCCTCGGGGAAAGGGCCTGGGTGCAAGAAATGAAAGCACGTCTTGCGTTCGCCCTCGGGGCAGCAACCGCGGCCTTGTCCGTTTGTCCGGACGCGTTCGCGTCGGGTTTCAACACGGCTCGCTTCGGCACCGAGTGGGGTCATCCCACGACCGACAACCCGACGGCCATCTACTACAACCCCGCGGCGGTGACCCAAGCCGAAGGGTTCCATCTGTACGTCGATGGGATCTTCGCCTATCGGCGGTTCGAGTACACGCGGGACGAGGACCCGAACGATCGTTTCGACACCGAAGCGGCGAACGCCGGCTGCCCAGGTTGCAACGCCGGGACCGCACGAGCCAACAACTGGCTCGCGGCACCGATGCTCGGCATGACGTGGAAAGTCGCCGACTGGCTGTCGCTCATGGGTGGTTTGTACGTGCCGTTCGGCGGTGCGGCGTCGATGGGCAAGCGCCAGGACTTGTCGCAGGACATCCGCAGCCGTTTCCCCGGGGCCAAGGACGGCGCTTCGAGGTGGCACAACATCGAAGGCGGACTGTCGTTCATTCATTGGGGCGGCGGCCCGGCGTTCAAGTTCGGCCCAGTGAGCCTCGCGGTAACCGCTGCGTTCATCCAGGCCGAAACCGAGACCACGCGCGCGCGGACCTCGACCGGCGTCCCCAGCGTGCCGAACGAAGGCCGCTCGTTTTTCGACGTTCAGGGCAAGACCTTCAACATCGGCGCTGGTGTGATGGTCGAAGTGCTGCCCGAGCAATTATGGCTCGGCATGTCCTATCAATCGCAGCCCGGCCTCGGCGAGTTCAAGATGGACGGGAAGAGCGAAAACAACTTCCAAGGTCGCGTCGAGCGCACACAGGTCAACTTCATCCAAGAGCTACCCGACGTGATCCGCTTCGGCGGCAAGTTCAAGCTCGGCAAGAAGTGGGAGTTTAGGCTGTTCGGCGATTTTGTCCGGTGGAGCGTGTTCAAGGATCAGTGCCTCGCCACCAAGAGGCGGGCGCTGACGC
>JAJDAH010000081.1 GCA_029261965.1 Polyangiaceae bacterium | reverse complement strand
ATACCGGCCGCATCGAAGCTCGCCTTGGCCTGGTAGTACGTCGGACGCGAGACGCCGTACTCGTCGCAAGCACGCGTGATCGATAGGTTGTCGACCGACACACGGCGCAGCATCTCGTATCTCACTTGCACGAGGTCGCGCGGATCGAAGAACTCTCCCGCCTCGAACTTCGGATCACTGACCGCCTCCGGGAGCGGGTTCAACGTGCCCTCCTTGAGGAGCGCCGCGTCTTTCGCGTCTTTGCGGTCGCTTCGTTTGGGCAAGGAGTCTCCGGCTTGTCCGTAATCCTAATTACACCGCCGTCTGGGTCACAGTCAAGTTCGAGCTCAGTAGCAGGCCCCACATCCATGCCAGCATTGTCAGAAGTATCGCAGAGGACGGAAGAGGCGTGCGGCAGAGATTGCTTTACAGAACCGGCATTATTTGCTTTACGTTTCTCGGTACCCTTTTCCTGCTCGACGAGGTGCGAGACCAGTTCGGCGAGCTCCAGGAGGTCGGCAATCCGGATTGGCGCGCGCCCCCCACCGATGACGACTTCTGGATCAGGTGCCACGACGTCGGTCCACTGACGAGGCACCGAGCAGACCTGGTCTTTGTCAACTCGCAGGAGAAGACGCGTCCCGTACCGGTTGTAACGCTCACCGACGCAGATGAGCTCCCGTCCCTTGAGCGGATGGAACGGATGAGTGACGCACACAAGACGCGTCCCTGCGTCCGAAGAGCCTGTAGTTCGTGATGAGTTAGAAACGGCTCGAGAAAGGCCGGTTTCTCGCCCCGTTTGTTCGGATGGCGAGTTACACGCGAAGAGCCTCGAAGCCGGTGAGCTGTCGCTGATTCTCGACGGGATCGATCTCGCCGGAACGCGTCGACGTCCGCGATGGGAGCCACGAAAGATCCGGCCCACCGCGTCGAGAAAAAAAGCATCGTCGGGTTGATTTTCTGCTCCATGGCACGCGTCTAACGCGTGCAATGACGCAGCCACCAATCACCTCGCCTCACGCTCCCGACATCGCCGAAGTGCGCACGTGGCTCGAAAAGATGGTCGCGGAGATGAAGCTCATCGAGCTCGTCGTTGCCGTCGTCGCGCTCATCACGCGCATGCGCGACCTGAACACGGAGCTGACGAAGCAATTGGCGAATCTGCGCCGCAGCCGCCCCAAGTCAGAGACGCTGGAACGCTTGCAGCGGCAACTGTCGCTGTCCTTCATGGCCGACGCGGCAGCGAAGACTCGACCCGATGGCTCGAAGCTGCCGAAACAAAAGAAGCCGAAGAAGAGCCGCAAGGGACGACACCCCGGGCGCGCCGCGCTGCCCGATCATCTCGAGCGTATCCCCGTCCCGAACCCGGTACCGCCAGAGCTGCGTATCTGTCCGGTCTGCAGGTCGGAGATGACGACCGTGGGGCACTCGATCTGCGAAAGGCTCGGCATCATCCCGGCACGGCTCGTCGTGCTCCAGCGTCAGGATGAGCGCGTTGCTTGCCCGAACGACGACGCCATCGTCTCGGCGCCCACGCCGCCGCAGATCGTCGAGCGCGGTAAGCTCAGCGACGAGTTCATCGTCGAATCTCTTTGCGACAAGTACCTCGACCACCAGCCGATCGAGCGGCAGTGCACTGTGCACGCACTGGGAGCGCGAAGGCGTCTGCGTCGCGCCGCAGACGCTCGGGCGCAGCGTGGCGGCGTGCATCGACCTGCTCGAGCCCATCGCGAAGCTCATCGAAGAGCTGACGCGCGGTCCCGGTATGCTGGGCACGGATTCAACCGGCCTGCCCGTGCTCGATGAAGATGCTCCAAACGGCATCCGCAACGGAGCGATGTGGGCTTGGACCAACGCGCGTTGGGTCAGCTTCTTCTACTCGCCGAGCGGTGACTCCGACAGCGTGCGGCGTTTCCTTGGTGACGATCTGTGTCGCACGGTGCAGTGCGATGGAACGAACATCCTGACTTTTCTCGAACAGGCGGGCGGCAAGCGCCCTGGTTGTTGGGGGCACGGCCGACGACGCTTTGTCGAAGCGGCCCAGGCTGGGGACACGCTCGCACTCGAGGGCGTGCACAAGATCGCACCGCTCTTCAAGATCGAGAAGGCCTCGAAACTGGCCGGAGAAAACGCCGAACAGCGCCTCGCACGACGTGTCGAGCACAGCCAACCCATCATCGACGAGCTGCGCGCTTGGGTCGACGAGCAACGCGGCATCATTCCGCCGAAAACTCCGCTCGGCCGAGCGCTCGGCTACCTGCACCGCCAGTGGAAGCGTCTCATCCTGTTCCTCGAGAATGGAAACATCGAGTTGACCAACAACCGACGTTATGCCGCGCGCGGCATAAGCGTGATAATGCCGCGTCCCGGACTATGCCGCGTCGGCGCAGTCCGGCCTGCGAGTCACGGCGTGCCGAGCCTGCACGGTGCGGTAGGGGTGTTTCCCGACGCGGCATAGTCCTGTCGGCTCTCTGGACTGGCGACAACGCCAGAGAAGGAGAGACGACATGTCGAGAAGAAGGTCATCGGGGCCGAGATCCGCTATCGCAGGCGGGCTTGAAGCTCACCTAAAGGAGTTCCTCGCTGCACTGGCAGCGGCGGGCTACACGAAGACGACGCTGCACAGCAAGCGTTGGCTGGTCAGGCGCTTTGTTCGGTGGGCGCGGGATGCACAGCTCGCGGGGACCGATCTCGACGAGGCATGCATCGGCACGTTCCTGGCGCATCCGTCCCGTCGGGGCTGCAAGCCCCGCAAGATGGAGCGAGCCACGCTGCGGCAGTTCCTCGCACACCTGCGCTCCGCCGGGGTTGCGGCACCCCTCCGCGCCTCGGAGCCGTCGTCTGCGGAGGTGCTCGTTCAGAGCTACGTCGAGCATCTTCGGAGCGACCGCGGCCTTTGCGACCGTTCGGTCCAAGTGTACGCGCCGTTTGCGCGCGCGTTCGTCGCGGAGCAGGAGCTTCCGAAGCGCGTCGCGTATCTCGATGCGTCCGCCGTCCGACAATACCTGCTCGACCGCTGTCGGAATCGGTCGGGCTCGTTCGTGAAGCTTTTGGCGGCCGCGCTACGTTCGTTCCTGCGCTTCCTGTTTGTCGACGGCGGGACGCCGGTCGATTTCTCGACCGCCGTGCCCCCCGTTCGTCGATGGCGGCTGGCCGGCGTTCCCCCGTTCCTCACTGCTGAGGAGGTCGAGCAGGTGATCGCGGCGACGGATCGCTCGACTGCGAGGGGATGCCGCGCCCACGCCATGCTGCTGCTCTTGGCGCGACTCGGCCTGCGCGCTGGCGAGGTCGTTGCACTCGAGCTCGACGACATCCACTGGGACGTGGGCGAGATCGTCGTTCGGGGCAAAGGCCGCCTCCACGACAACCTGCCACTGCTCGACGACGTCGGAGAAGCGCTCGCGCTCTATATTCGCGAGGCACGCAACCCAAGCTCCTCGCGGCGGGTGTTCCTGCGCCGCTGCGCCCCGTACGTGGGCCTGTCGGGCCCCACCGCCGTGTGCTTGGTCGCGCGCCAAGCGCTACGACGCGTCGATCTGCTGCCTGCAGGTCGCGTCGGCGCACACATCTTCCGCCACAGCCTCGCGACGCGGATGATCCGGCGTGGAGCATCGCTTGCTGAGATCGCTCAGGTGCTTCGCCACCGCTCGATCGACACCACGCAGCTCTACGCGAAGGTGGAGTTCGAGGCACTCGGCGCCGTTGCGCTGCCGTGGCCGACCGTAGAGGTCCAGCAATGAGCGCCCTGCATGATGCCCTCACCGAGTACCTCGAGACGCGACGCGCGCTGGGCACGCAGCTCGCGTGGCCGGCGTCGTCGCTCCGGCACTTCGTCGACTTCATGGAGGCGGAGGCCGCTGACTTCGTCACCACGGAGATCGCTGTGCGCTGGGCGGTCCAGTCCGTCGGTGTCCAGCGGGCCACGCACGCACGCCGGCTCGGGATCGTCCGAGGGTTTGCGACCTGGCTCCAGGCAACGGATCCGAGGACGCAGATTCCGCCACCCCGGATTCTGCCCGCGCGACAGCGCCGCCCGATCCCGCATATCTACAGTGCGTATTCCGGCCAACTTGGGCACGCGTTCCGACGAACCTGGGCAACCATTCCGGCGCAACCTGGGCAACATGATCGGAGCAAAGCGACGGCTGCCGGTGGTCAGTTGTTGGAGTCCTTCGTGTTCTTGGAAGAGAGGCCTTTCTTTCGGCGCATGGACTGGCCACGCAGCGTGATGACGTGAGCGTTGTGGACGAGGCGATCGCAGATCGCGTCAGCGACTGTCGGATCGGCGAGCATCTCGTGCCAGTTTTTCGTCGGCACTTGTGACGTGATGATAGTGGACGAGCGATCGTATCGGTCCTCGAGGACTTCGAGCAAGTCTCGTCGCTCGCTGTCCTTCATCGGGGCGATAAGAAAGTCATCGAGGACGAGGACTTCGAAGCGCGAGAGACGTCCGAGCTCGGAGGCGTAGCTGCCGTCGGCGCGTGCGACC
>JAJDAH010000009.1 GCA_029261965.1 Polyangiaceae bacterium | reverse complement strand
CGCCAACTACCGCGAGCTGCTCGCCGCGACGGACCCGCCGGACGAGGTCCTCGATGCCATCCGCGAGCTCGCGGCGGCGGCTGGCGAATTCGAGATCCTGCGCGATGTTCTGAACGCCCGGATCCGTCAAGCACCGAGCGTGGTCGAGCGAGCGATGGGGCTCGAACGGCTGGCCCAGCTCCAATCCGAACGGCTCGAGGACGGTCCGGGTGCCGTCGCAGCGTGGAAGGCAGCGGCCGAGCTTCTCGACCCGAACGAGGACCAAGCAAGAATCCGGCGAATTTTCGAGCGCATCCTCGCCGTCGCTCCGGAAGACACCGACGCTGCCGCCAAACTCATCGAGATCTACGCCGACGCTGCCGAGTGGGAGCTTCTTCCGAACGCGTTCCGGGCGTTCCTCGCCACGAGCACCGGCGAGCGCGCCCTCGAAATGCTCGACGATCTCGGCGGCCGCGCCGCGAACGCGGGTGCGATCGACGCGTTCACCGCCCTCACGAACGCGGTGGGCGAACGCTTCGAGAAAGACGACCCGCCGACGGCGATCTCGGCTCGAACGTTCGAAGCTCGGCTTTTGGCGTCGCTGCCCGACCGGCGAGACGACGCCGCTGCCGCCTACCGCCATCTCGTCGAGATCAGCGGCGCGAGTGATGCGTCGGTGGTCAATACCTTCGAGGCGCTTCTCGAAAGCAGCGAGATGAGCAAAGCGCGCCGCGAAGACTGGCGCTGGCTCTACGACTGGCGCTCCAAGAACACCGAAGACGCGGTCGCCGTCCTACTCGAGTGGGCCGAGACTGAAGAGCACAAGCTCGACGACAAGAAGGCCGCCCTCGAGCTGCTCGAAATGGCCTTCGATCGCAGCGAAGCTCGCACCGACATCCTGGCGAACGTCGCCCGGCTCCAGGGGGAGCTCGGCGACGCCGAAGGAGCACTCGCCACGCTGAAGGATCTCGAAGCCAAGAGCGAAGGAGAAAATCTCGAGCAGGTGCAATCCGCCGTGGCCCGCATCCTCTTGACTCTCGGCCGCGCCGACGAAGCGCTCGACCGGATCGCGCCGATCTTCGAAGCGTCGCCGGCAAATCCGGACGCGCTCAAAATGCTGCAGGCCGCGCTCACTCACGACGACGCCCGCACCCGGGCGGCCGAGATGCTCGAACGTGCGGTCGTTGCCGCCGATGACGCCTCACAATCCGCCGACATTCTCGAAAACCTCGTGACGGCCTCCGCAGGCACGAACGAGCTCGCCGAGCAGCGGCTCGGTTGGTACGAACGGCTGCTCGAGCACCGCTCGAGCGAGCCGGAGAAGGCCCTCGAGCTCGCGGTGCGCGGAGCCCGAGAGCACCCAGCGCACGAGCCGCTCTGGGAAAAGGCCGAGTCGCTCGCCCAAGAGCTGGAAAAACCCGAACCCGTCGGAGAAGCGCAACGAGCCGCGCTCGGGCTCGACCTCGATCCCGAAGTCGCCGAGCAAATCGGGCAGCGGGCCGTGGACTTTCACGAGGAGTGGTTCGACGACTCCAACACCGTCACCGGGCTGCTCGAACGAGTGCTCGAGCTGGCGCCACGCGCAGAGTGGGCCCTCGATCGACTCAAGCTCGCGTTCAATGCCGCCGGCCGGTGGGACGATCTGTTCCGGGTTTACGACCGGGCGGTCGAGCGCGCGACCGACGACGACTCTCGCGTCGCGCTTCTCGACGAGGCGGCGCTCGCCGCCAAGGACTTTGCGTCCAACGCGGGCAAGGCCATCGAGTATTTCGAGAAGCGGCGCGAGATCAAACCCGACTCGCGGACCGACTCGGCGCTCGAACGCTTGTACGAGCGCGAAGGGCGCACCCTGCCGCTCATCGAGCTGTTGAGCACACAGCTTGGGCGACTGGAGGACGAAAAGCGACAGCTGATGCGGGCTCGCATCGCGTCGCTCTGGCTCGACGTCGGCGACGACGAGCATGCGTTCGAGCTCGCCAGCGAGATCCTCGACGAAGAAGCCGAGCGCGACGATGCAATTGCGCTACTCGAACGCATCGTGAAGCGCACGGTCCCCCCGGAATCGCTCCCGCCGGCGGGCACCGGTCGTCGACGCAAGAAAGTTCTTCGAACGCGCGACAAGGCCGCGGCGATCCTCAAAGACTACTACGCCAAGGACGATCGAACCGCCGACGTCGTTCGAATGCTCGAAGTGGAGCTCGAGGCCGCCTCGACGGTGAAAGAGCGCGCCAAGCGCCTTCGTGACATCGTCGAGCTTAGAACCACCGAGCTCGAGGACTACGCCGGCGCTTTCGAGAACGTCGCGGCGCTACTCGCCCTCGAACCCAGCGTCGCCGGCCACAAGACGCGCCTCGCCGAGCTCGCCGAAAAAATCGATGCCCAGGACCGGCGGGCGACGCTGCTCGTCGCGGTCGCCGGTCGCAGCGAGGAGGCCGAAATCCAGATCGGCTTGCTCGCCGACGCCGCCGAGGTTTACGCGACCTTGCTCGACGACCCCGAGCGGGCGATCGAGCTGCATCTGCGTGTGCTCGAGCTCGCCAAAGACGGAGACGCGGCTCTCGCTGCCGCGCGCGCGCTCGATCCGCTCTTGTACGCTTCGGCCCAGAGCGAGCAGCGCTGCGTCGTCCTCGAGCAACTCGCGAGTCTCGAGCGCGAACCGGAAGAGCGAAAGAAGGTGCTCGCCGAGGTGGCCCGCGTGGCCCGAGTGGAGCTCTTGGACGTGGATCGCTCGATCGCCGCTTGGCGGCTGCGGCTCGACGACGACGCCAGCGACGTCGAAGCCCTCGACGGTCTCGTCGACGTCCTGCGGGAGGGAGAACGCTACGCCGAGCTGATCCCGGTCCTCGAAGCGAGAGCCGAGTACGGCCGCAGTCCGGAAGACTCTCGAAACGATCTCGTCGCCGTCGGGCAACTGCATGCCAACCGTCTCGACGACAACTCGTCCGCCATCGACGCTTGGCGCCGCGTCCGTTCCGAACATGGGGCGGACCAGGAGAGCTTCGACGCGTTGACGGGCCTTTTGGAAATCGAGAAGCGCTGGGAGGAGCTGGCTTCGCTCATCGAAGAAACGGCGACCGCCGCCGAGGGCGACGACCGATCACGACTCTTCACGTGGCTCGGCGACGTGCACCGCGAAAAGACGAACGACGCGAATGCCGCGCTGACCGCCTACGGACGCGCAACGCAATGGGAGCGCGCCGTCGCGCTCGCCCGCGAAACCGACACCGAACCGATTCTGAAAGGGCTCGCGGACCTCGCCGGAAAATCCTGGAGCGAAACGCAAGATCACGCCGAGAGCACCGTCGCCGAGGCCGCCACCTTCGCCATCGAACGGCTCGTGGAGCGTTGGCTCGCCGAAGAGAGCTTCGAGCGTGCGGTCGAGTTGTTGATAGAAAGTGCCGCGCTCCCCTTCGAGCAGCCCAAACGCCGCGATCTCCAGCGCCAGGCCGCCGTCACTTGCGCCGACAAGCTCGCGGACACCGAACGAGCCATCGAGCTGTTTCGAGCGCTGTTCGCCGAAGATCCGGGTGACGAGGTCGCCGCATCCTCGGTCTCGAAGCTCGCACTCTTGCTCGAAGAAGCCGGGCGGCCCGAGGAAGTCGCCTCTCTCTGGGAAGAGCAGGCTCGTACGCAATCCGCCGAAAGCAACGATGCGGCCGCGACCGCCCTTTGGGCGAGAGCCGCCGAGCTCGCAGAAACCGCGCTCACCGACGTCGAACGGGCCATTTCCGACCATCGGCAGGGGGCCGCTCTGGGCGGAGAGCCGTCCCTCGACGCGCTCGCGCGCCTCCACGGCGATCGCGACGAGCAACGGGCCAGAGCCGACGCGCTCGAATGGCTCTGCGCACAAACGGGCGACGACAAGATCGCCGAACGCTCACTCGCTCTGGCGGACGCCTACGTCAAGCTCGGATTGGCGGCTTTTGCCAGGGCGCGTCTCGAAAGCGCTGCCAGCCGCGCAACCGATCCGACCGCACTCCGCGTGCGCCTCTCCGAACTCTACCGCAAAGCCGAGCTCTGGGCCCCGCTCGCCAACCTGCTCGACGTCCGCGCGAGCGCCGAGCCGGATCCCGCCGAGAAACGAAAGCTGCTCGACGAAGCCGCAGACGTGCAGCGCGTCAAGCTCGGCAACCCGCTGGCCGCCGCCGAGTTCCTCCGCCAGGCCGTCGAGCTCGAACCCGACGACGCCGATCTAGTGTTCACCCTCGCCGACGCGCTGACCGATGCCCACGCATTCGACGACGCTGCCGGAGTGCTCAAGACTCAAATCGAGCGATTCGGAAGCCGCCGTCCGAAGAACCGCGCCCTGGTTCACTACCGGTTGGCGCGAGTCCTGACCGCCGCCGGCCGCCGCGACGAGGCGCTGAGCGAGCTCCAGGTCGCCTCGAAAATCGACCAGGCGCACCCGGGCATTCTCCGAGCCTTGGCGCGCACGGCCCTCGAAGAAGGAGATCTGCCGCGCGCGGAGCGAACTTATCGGGCGCTGCTGCTCGTGCAACGTCACCCCGATCCGACGGATCCCGACGCGCCGAGTCGAGCCGAGGCGTTCATCGATCTCAGCGAGATCGCCGCTCGCCAGGACGACACTCACCGCGCCACCGAGTTCGTCGAATCCGCGTTCGAAGCGGCCCTCGAGAGCGACTACGAGAGCGAACGCCTCGAAGCGGCCCTGCGGCAACGAGGCCGGAACGATCTGCTCGCCCGCGCCCTCGAAGCTCGCCTCGAAGGCGCTCCGCCGGAGCAGGCGGCGCGAGCTCTCGCCGACTTGGCGATGTTGCACGCCGAGCATTTGGCGGAGGATGGGAGCTCGCCGGAGCATTTCAAGAAGACTGCCGAGCGCATCCAGAAAAAGCTCGAATCGGCGGAGAACGTCGCCGACCCGGCGTGGCTCGCCCTCGGGCGGGTCTACGATTGGCTCGGCGACGCCGAGGCGGAGGCGAAGGTTCTGGAGAAGTGCCTGAGCGCAGACAGTCGCGACGTCGAGCCGCTCTACCGCCTCGCCGAGCTTCGTTTGCGCGACGCCTCCACCATCGACGCGGGAGTCGCCGCGATTGTGCAGGCACTCGACGTCGACGAAGACCCGTCCCGGGCCCACGCGCTCTTGCAGCGGGCAACCGAGGTCGATCCCGACAACGCCGAAGCCACCACCCTGCTCGAACGCCTCGCCCGCTCCGCGGGTAATCAGCGCGGACTTCTGGAAGCGCTGCTCTTGGTGACCCGTCGGGCCGATGTATCACCGGACAAGATCCGGGAAACCCACGAGCTCGCTCTCTCTCTCGGAGAGCCCGCAAGCTCGATCGCCGTGCTTCGTCGCGCGCTAGTTCGAGATCCCGAGAGCATCGACAACGAATACGCTTCGTGGCTCCGACTGGCCCTATCGGATCTGCTCTCCGACGACGAGGTCGAAGAAGCCATCGAGCTCAAGACTGTTGCGGCGAGCTTCCTCGAGCCACACCGCGCACGGGCGATCCTGCTCGACGTCGCCAAGCTCGCCGAGGCGGGCGGTGACCTCGAACGAGCGGCCCAGTCGCTCGAACAGCTTCGTGAGCGCGAACCGGCGGATCGCGAGATTTGGGAGCCTTTGCTCGCCATCTATCGCCGCCTCGATCTCACCGACAAGATCGGCAAGCTGATCGACGACACCGTAGACCTCGTCGACGAGCTCGAAGGGCGGACCAAGCTGCGCCTCGAGCAAGCAACGGTGATGCTCCAGGATCCCGATCGACTCGACGACGCTTCGGCGACGCTCAGAACGCTTCTCGACGAGGACCCGAGTCATCTCGGCGCGACCGGCCTGCTGAGCGGAATTCTCGAGCGCCAAAAGCGCTTCGACGAGCTCGCCGAGCTCTTGACGGGCCAGCTCGACGCCGCAAAGGACCGCGAGGACACCGAATCGATCATCGCCATCTCGATGCGCCTCGGCGCACTGCTCGAGCAACAGAAGCGCCCGAACGACGCGCTCGACATCTACAACTCGATGCTCGACTGGGCACCCCCGACCCGCGAAGCCCTACGAGTCGTCGTACGGCTCAGCGAGAGTCAAGGGGACCCCTACGCCTTGGCGGACGCGATGGAGCGACTGCTCGACGTCGAATCTGCGGAGGAAGCCGGGCCCCTCGCTGACAAGCTCATCGAGCTTCGCAAGGAGCAGGGCGACGAAGAAGGTGTCGAGCGAGCGCTCGTGCTCGTCGTGCAGCGGCAACCAAGTCGAACCGAGCTACGCGACGAGCTCGTCGTTCGGCTCACGGAGCGGGGCGAGCTCGACAAGGTCGGACAGATCCTGAAAGCAGCCTTCGAGCACGAGCCAACGAACGCAGAAATTCGCCAGCGGATGCTCGACGCGTTCCAGTCGAGCGGACAACACCACGAAATCGTCTCCGCACTGGAAAGGGCGGTCGAGGCCGAGCCTGAAAACGCGACGCTTTTGCATGCACGATCGCGGGCTCAGCGCGAGCTCGGTCACCTCGACCAAGCGCTGGCGGATCTCGAAGCCGCTACCAACATCAATGCCGAGTACACGCCGGAGCTCGCCGCGGTGCTCGAGGCGGCGATCGAAAAAGCCGACGCCGCGGAGGAGCGCGCGACGCTCACCCTTCGTCTCGCGCTGCTCCACGAGAACAGCGGCGGCATCGACGGTGCCAGGCAGCTGTTGGGCCACGTCATCGACGCCGACCCGGCAAACGTCGACGCCCTCGGCCGACTCACCGATCTCGAAATCCGCGCCGAAGACTTCGAAGCTGCCGCCATGGCATGTGCTCGAAGGCTCGAGTTCCTCGACGACCGCGGCGCCGCGGCCGCCGCGCTCCCGCTCGCCGAAGCCTGCGACCACATCGCGCTTCCAATGACCGCCCTCGGTGTTCTCGAAGCCGCCAGCCAGCGCGCCCCCGACAACATCGAGCTCCGAAACCGCGTGATGACCGCTTATCACGCGGCCGGCGAGCACAAGAAGCTCGCCGAGCTCTTGCTCAACGAAGCGGAGACCACGCCCGATCCCGACGAACGCTTCGAGCGGCTGCTTCATGGCGGTGGTTATCTCATCGCCGCCGGCGAAGCCGAGCGCGCCGTCGGCGTGCTCGAGCAGGCTCGCGCTCTCAACGGAGAAGCCAACGAGGGCGCGATCCTCCTCGCCCGAGCCTATGCCGCGATGGGACGCCCGGACGAAGGGCTGCAGATCCTTTCCGCAGTGGCCGATGCCCAGATGGGCACGAAGACTCAAGGCCTCGCAGATCTCTACCGTGAGATGGCTTCGATCCTCCGCAACGAAGGCAACGGCCAGGACGCGCTCGCCACCCTCCTGCGCGCCTATGACATCACGCCGAAACACGGCGAGCTGGCGATGGAGCTGGCGGAGCTGGCCCTCGAGCTGGGGGACGAACCCGTCGCGCTCCGCACGCTCCGCGCGGTCACCATGATGAAAATCGCCGCCCCGGAATCGAGCGAAGGCACGACTCCGGAGGACAAAGCCAACGCCTACGCCCAGCTCGGCCAGATCGCTCAGAACAGCGGCGAAGAGAAGAAAGCTCGCATGTTCATCAAAAAGGCCCTCCACGAAGACCCGAACAACGAGCTCGCAAACGCCCTGGCCGCTCAGCTTCGCTAAGCCCGACCGCAGCCGTTCAGATGCGGTTCACGCCGCTCAGGCTCACCATGTAGTCGGCCCGCGTTTCGTCTTTGACGAAGTCCTGAATCGTCCGGGCGAGAGTGGCGCCGAGCAGCCCGATGATGGGTAGATGCTCACCACCCTCGCAGGTGGCTTCGCCTTCCGCGTTTTCTCGGTCGGGCTCGAAGCGTTCGTCCCAGCGGACCATGCCGAAGGTCCCGTCTCCGCTGAGCGCGCCGTGCACCAACGGCTTGTCGTTGGCCCGCGCGTAGTCGCTCAACACCACGCGACTGTCGAAGTTGTCGAAGCAATCGACGAGCAAATCGGCGTCGCCCGCCAGAACCTCGACGTTGTCCTCGACGAGACGCACGCCGCGCGCCTCGACCCGGAC
>JAJDAH010000080.1 GCA_029261965.1 Polyangiaceae bacterium | reverse complement strand
GCTCGATTGTTCGTGCTCGGTGGGCTCGAAGCTGACTTCGCCGAGAGCGCATTTTGCCGAGCGAACCGCCTCGACCATCGCGCCGAGCTCGCTGGGTTCGAGCGAGAACGCCGAATCTGGACCCGGCTCGTCCCGGCAGAGCGTCAAATGTTTCTCGATGATGCTCGCGCCGCAGGCCACAGCGGCGATCGGCACGGCGATGCCTAGCGTGTGATCCGAAAGCCCAGCCACGACTCCGAAGTGCGAAGCGAGATACTCGATGCTTCTGAGGTGGCATTCCTCCGGACGCGCTGGGTAACCGCTGTTCGCCTTGAGCAAGGCCAGGGGAGCGTCGCTAGTCGCGCGCAATGTGCTCACCGCCTCGTCGACTTCCGCGAGCGTCGCCATTCCCGTCGAGAGGATGACGGGTTTTTTCGTCGACGCGATTCTCCTGAGCAGCGGGAGATCCACGAGCTCGAACGACGCGACCTTGTAGGCCGGCACGTCGATGGACTCGAGAAAATCAACGGCGGTTTCGTCGAAAGGCGACGAGAAGCAGGCCATCCCGAGCTCGTTGGCCAAGCCCAACAGCTCCGGATGCCACTCCCAGGGAGTCTGAGCTTCAGCGTAGAGGTCGTGCAGGTTTCGACCTTTCCAAAGCGCGCCTTCGTTTACGCGGAAGAGCTCGGTTCGACAGTTCAGGGTGATGGTGTCGGGCGTGTAGGTTTGAAGCTTGACGGCGTCCGCGCCTGCTCGAGCGGCCGCGCGTACGAGCTCGCGAGCCGTCTCGAGTTTCTGGTGGTGGTTGCCCGACAGCTCTGCCACGACATAGACGGGCTCGGTCGGTCCGATCCGGCGTCCCTGAATGGAAAACTCGTCCGTGGCGGGCAACGTGCGGGCTCCTGAGTGGCTCAGTCTGGGGGGTACATCTCCGAGACTACGCGCTCGGAGCCACGACCGTCGACGAGAGCGTGGCCGGCGCGCACCATCGCCCGCCGCGCGTCGGGATCGCCGCCGAGGCGCCGCACGGCGGCGGTGATCGTGGCGGGCGTGAGATCCGCGTGCCAGCCGAGACTCTGCTGGACGGAGAGGCGATCGATGGCGCGCGCCGGCTCGACCTGGTTGTCCGCCAGCACCACCAGCAGCGTCGGCACGCCGATGCAACAAAGCTCGTAGACGGTGATGCCGGCGCCGGCGATCGCCAGGTCGGCCCACTTCATGAGTTCCGGCAGCTCGTTGGTGGGCGGAAGCACGACGAAGCGGTGGTCGTCGGCTGCTTCGCCGAGGGCGTCGGATCTCGGGAGCCCGGTGACGAAACGAACCTCCAGATCGCGTTCCTCGAGCGCCGCGAGAGCCTGCGCCAGCGTTCGCGTCGCTTCGCGCGGGTGACTGCCGCCGAGGGTCACGAGCACGCGGCGTAGGGCCCCGACTGAGTCTGGTTCCCGCCGACCGAGCTCGACCACCGCGCGCCGGACTTGCGCATACCGCGGACCCAACAGAAGGCGCGTTCCAGGTTCTCGGTCCGTGTACAGCGTCCTGTCAGGATTGAGATTCTGGTTGAGCACGATGTCGGCGGAGTACGACTCGGCGTGGCCGAAGTCGTCGACGAGCAACAAACGAAGATTTGCCGCCTTGATGGAGTTCTGAAACGCCGAGCGAAACTCGTAGCCGTCGGCGACGACCCAGGTCGAGCCGCTTCGATGAGCAAGGTCGACGACCCAGGCGGCGTCGGCGCCGGAACCCGGGCGGATGTCGCGCTCCACGATCGATAGACCTCGGGACGCCGCTTGGGACTTCGGCCAGTCGCCGAGCCCAGAGCTAGCCAAGGTGACCTCCGTCCCGCGTTCGCGCAGTGCCTCGGCGAGCGCGAGCATGCGCATGACGTGCCCGGTGCCGATTTCTTGGTACCCGTCCGCTCGGATCAGAACCGCCATCGGCTCGTTCACACTTGGCCGAGAAGGTCGCGCAGTTGCTCCACCGTCAGCCAAGTCGTGTTCGCATCGCTCGTGTAGGAGAAGCCGTCCGCGAGCGGATTGCCTTCGAGTTTTTCGCCGTGCCACCAGTCCATTTCGGGCTGGATGACGAAATGATTCCCCATGTCGAGAGTGTGACGAGCGGCGCTCTCGCTCACCATCTCCTCGTGGATCTTCTCACCCGGTCGAATCCCGACGACGTCGATTCTTGCCGCCGGAGCCACCGCCGCCGCGAGATCGATGATCTTCATGCTCGGCAGCTTGGGGACGTAGATCTCGCCGCCGCGCATCCGGGCGACGCAGTCGCGCACGAAACGTACGCCCTCGTCGAGCGTGATCCAGAAACGAGTCATGCGTTCGTCGGTGATGGGGATCCTGCCGGTGGGTTTCAGCTCTCGAAAGTAGGGGATGACGCTTCCCCTGCTGCCGGCGACGTTGCCGTAGCGCACGACACTCATTCGAGTCGACTTGTTTGCGGCGTAGGCATTCCCCGACACGAAAAGCTTGTCCGAAACCAGCTTGGTCGCGCCGTAGAGGTTCGCCGGGCTCGACGCCTTGTCCGTGCTGAGAGCCAGGACCGACTGGACGCCGTTGTCGATCGCGGCGTCGATGACGTTCTGAGCGCCGTGGATGTTCGTGCGAACCGCTTCGAATGGGTTGTATTCCGCGGCGGTGATCTGCTTGAGAGCAGCCGTGTGCACGACGATGTCCACCCCGTGAAAGGCGCGGGCCAGCCGCGATGCGTCCCGGACGTCACCGATGAAGTAACGGACACGATCCTCGGTCCGGTAGAGGCGCTGCATCTCGCTCTGCTTGAGCTCGTCCCGACTGAAGACGACGACGCGCGCGACCGCGCTCTCCCTGAGAATCGCGGCGACGAACGCTCGCCCGAAGGAGCCGGTTCCTCCAGTCACGAGCACGGACTTGCCGTCGAAAAAATCGGGTTTTTTTTCGGCCATGAGTCAGCGGTCGAGCGCGGCCGACAACGCGTTCACGACGCGCTCGACGTCGTCGTCCTTCATGACCGGGAACATGGGCAAAGACAGCGTGCGGGCATAGTAGCGCGCGGCCCCAGGGTAGTCTTCGAGGCGCGCGCCGCGCCCACGGTAGTACGGCTGCATCGGTAGCGGAAGGTAGTGCACTTGGGTGCCGATGCCGTCGTCGCGCATGCGGTGGACGACGTCGCGCCGTTCGACGCCGCGCTCTTCGAAGTCGACGAGGATGGAGTACAGATGATACGCGCTGTTGGACCGCCGGTTCGAGTCGGTCACCGGAGAGACGCCAGCGATCTCCGCGATGAGCGAGTCGTAGAGAGCGGCGAGGTGGCGGCGGCGATCGACGAAGCGCTCGAGCTTGCTCAGTTGCGACACCCCGAGCCCGGCCTGGAGATCCGACAGCCGGAGGTTGTGACCGAGTTCGTGCTGCTCGTAGTACCAGGGCCCGGGACTCTCGTGTTTCCACTCGGTGGGATCGCGGCTCAAGCCGTGGTCTCGGAACTGGCGCACGCGGCGAGCCCGTCCCGCGTCGTTGGTGCTCACCGCGCCACCCTCGGCGGTCGTGATGTGCTTGATCGGATGAAACGAAAAGACGGCCAGATCCGAGCTTCCTCGACAGCTTCCGACCGGATCGCCGCCGGCGGTCGCCCCGAGGGCGTGCGCGGCGTCTTCGATCACGCGCACCTCGCTGCCGATCGCGTCGCGGACGGCGTCGAGGTCGACGGTGGATCCGGTGAGATGAACGGGGATCACCGCGCGAGTTCTTGCGCTCTTTCGGCGTTCGACACTCTCTCCGGAGATCAGGCCGGTGTTCGGATCCACGTCGGCGAACACTGGCTCGGCCCCGAGGTACCTCGCGCAGTTGGCGGTCGCGACGAACGTGATGGCCGGCACGATCACTTCGTCTCCCTCGGTCACGCCGACCGCGTGACAGGCCGCGTGCAGCGCGGCGGTGCCGTTCGACACCGCGACGGCGTGCTCGGCGCCGACCTTGCGGGCGAGCTCGTTTTCGAAGCGCTCGAGCGATGGGCCCGAGGTCAGCCAATCGCTTCGCAAGACGGCAACGACCGCGTCGATGTCGTCTTGCTCGATGCTCTGGCGCGCGTACGGCAAAAAGGCCGGTTTCGACACTCTCGCCGGAGTAACATGGGCCCCGGGCAACGTCATCGGTGCTTCAGAGTCCACGGCATCCGGTGCAACCGAGCGGCGGCGAGCCAAGTGAGCACGAAGCTCAGCAGAAAAACGGCGGCAGTCGCCTGCGCGGCACCGATCGCTCCGAAACGCGGAACGAGCCAGTAGTTGAGCCCGAAGTTCGCGACTGCCGAAAAGCCCGTGATGGCACTCAAGACCGAGGTTCGGCCGACGTAGAACACGTACCCAGCGACGACACGGTACATGCCATTCAAGGCGAATCCGACCGTGATCCACCAGACGAAGTCTCCGGCGCCGGCATACTCTCGCGGCAGCACGCTCGTCACGATGAACGGCGCAACGGCGATCACGAGCGCGGCGAACAGACCGATGGAAACGAAGTAGCCGTAGGTCATGCGAACCGCTCGACGGTCGAGAGCGGGATCGTTTTTGCTCAAGCTCTCGAAGAGCCACGGGCTGAAAGCGCGATTGAACGAATCGGCCACGATGGCTACGGCGAAGCCAAACTGGTACCCCAACCAATAAAGACCGGTCTCGGAGTTTCCGGCGTAGTGACTCACGAAAAAGCGGTCGGTGCTCATGATGGCGAGCATGCCGAGCGTGTGAGGGATCAGCCCACTGCCGTAGCGCGCGGCGTGTCGGGCGAGCGCGGCATCGTATCGGAAGTTCACCCAACGCCGGAGGCCTGGCACCCCGGCGGCAACCGCGAACAATCCGGTCGTCGTCAGCGTGGCGGTGAGCGCGCCCTCCCATCCTAGCCCGAGGCCGACGACGAACCACAGGGTGAGGCCCGTGTTGCCTGCCGCCCTCGAAACCTGCAGCCCAGCGTAACGGCCCGCCTGATGCCGGACCTGCCAGATCGTCAGCAGGATAGTCAGCAATACTTGCGCGGCGCCTAGCGGGACGGCGGCGAGCGTCCACGCTCTTGGCAGGCCGGTCAGTGCTTGCACGCTGGGCCCCAGCGCGAGCGCGACGAGCGACGTCAGAAAAGTCCCGAGCAAGAGGATGCCGAGGCAATTGGCGACGTAGGCAGGAAAGTCGTCCTTTTCCTCGTTAGCTTCGAAGTACCGTCGACGAATCGAAAAGGGGGCGTTGAGCCCGACGAACGGAGTCACGATGCTGACGACCGACGCAAAAATGGCCATGAGACCGAAGTCCGCGGGCGTCAAAAATCGCGCGAGCACCGGGAGAATGAGGATTGGGATCACCCGCTGCAGCACGTTCGACGCCCCGTAGAGCGTCGTGGAACGTGCGAGCCCGCCACCCTCGGTGGTTGGTCGGCTCACGTCGTCAGTCGGTTGGCCGCGTGAGCACGCGTGTCACTTGGTCGATGACTCGCGGCACATAGGCGTTGAGGTTCAGGTTGGCCATCGACGGCACTACAGGATGGAGATTCAGGCTCTGAACGAGGGAGGCGTCCGCGTCGCGGAGGGCCTCGCCCTCCATGCCGAAGGAGTTGAAGTGCATGTCGAAGCTCTTGAAGTCGAATTCTTCCGCCCGGTGGGTTTCGTCGATCAGTCCCAAGCGCCGGGCGCTTCGAAGCCACTCGCTTCGCCAATGCTCGGGGTCGGCGGACGGATTCGACGACGTGGGTACGGCGTACTCCACCTGCATGAGCGGTTGCTTCGAGGGACGAAAACAGCCGGGAAAGTAGATTCGGTTCGCCTGGTGCGCCGGGTCGCCGACCAGTAGCTCGTGAAACTTGGTGTGCGGATCCCGATCGAATCGAAAGCTTCCCAGCATCACGCGGTCCGTTGCCGTGTTCTGACACGGGATGCCCAGGAACTCGCACAGCCCCGCCCAGCCGGTCGCCCAAAAGTAGTTGTCGGCGCGGAACCGCCTGCCTCGGGCGCTCACCGACTCGACCGTGTGAGTGCCGGGCCGGGTTTCGACCTCCAGATCCCCAGCGCCGGTGAGGATCTCGATTCGATTCGGGTCGTAGCTGCGCAAGAATCCTTCGGCGAATCCCCCGAAGCCCCCGACCTTAGGATAGAGCACCGTTTGGGCGACCCCGCTTCTCAAGCGGTCGTGAAAGGCGCGGGAGGTGTCGCCGGTTTTTGGGTGGCGCTCGGCCCGGGGAAAGAACCACGGATAGATGTTGTTCAAGAGGCGCGCTTCGTCGACGCCGAGCTCGCGGTGGCGGCTCTCGCTGGGGTACGACGACAGCACCTCGTCGAACACGAGATCGGTGAACTCGCGACCGTAGTACTTCGCGAGGTTGTTCCGGCTCGGCGGCGCGTCCCCCAGCTCGTCCACGAGCGGGCCGGGGGGGAGCATGTTTCGGAGCTGCTCGGGCAGCTCGCTCGGATCCGCGGCGTAGCCCATGATTTGGTTACGAAGCACGATCCCGCGGGCGAGGCGGGTCCGCTGAACTTCGCCGCGGACGATGCGCGTGAACAATCGCGTCGCCGCCGGCGAGCGCATTTCGTCGAGCACGTGCAGCCCGTGGTCGAAGGTCGTTCCGGCGGCGGTGACGAACGAGCTGTCGGCGCCGCCGGGTCGTTTCGCGCGCTCTATCACCACCGCCCGAAAACCCAAGCTGTCCAGCACGTGGGCGGTGACGAGGCCGCGAATGTTGGCGCCGATGACGACGGCGTCGAGCTCTTCGGTTTTCGGTGTCATGACCGGGTTTGCCTCGAGCCAGAATGCGCGAGGGGGCCGCGCAGGCTCTCGTTGACCGTGCCGCGGTCCAGTGCCTCCCGAAGGGCGGCAAACGCGCGGTCGGTGGCTTCGAGCGCGGCGTCGAGGTGCGAGTCGTGCGCCAGCGACGCGTAGAACGCACCAAACGCCAGGAACCCCTGGTCGAGCATTTTTTGCGTGTAGAGCGTCGCGAGGGCGCCGCAATCTTCACCGTGCTCGAATCGGAACGTCGGTAGCGGGGGGATCCCCCCCGTCGTGATGGTGAGCTCGTGCTTCTTCGCCCGCTCGAGCCAACCCGTCCGCATTCGTTCGCCGATCCGGCTGAGGTGAGTGGGTGCATTCTTGCGTTCGAGCTTGTCGATGGTGGCGAGCGCCGCGCAAGGACCGAGGCGTTCGCTCCAGTGCGTGCTGCTGATGAACGAGCGCGAGGCCGCTTCCATCACTGCGCGGCGACCGATGACGGCGCCCATCGGGTAGCCGTTGCTCATGGCCTTGGCGAACACGGCGACATCGGGGTCGGTCCCCAGCGTTTGGTGAGCGCCGCCGATGGCCAGGCGAAAACCGCTCGTGATTTCGTCGAAAATCAGCACGGCTCCCGTGCGGCGGCCGACTTGGGCGACGTGCTCGAGGTAACCCTGGGGCGGGAGCCGGTGGTGGGCCGGTTCGAGCACGATCGCCGCGAGCTGGTCGCCGTTTTCGGCGGCCATCCGGTCGATCGCCTGAATGTCGCCGTAGTCGAACGCTACCGTCGTGCCCCGGAGCACGGAAGGTACGCCGGCGGGTTCGACGCCGGGCAACCAGTGCGAGTCGAGCGCGCTCGGATCGGCGAGGTTGGCTGCCAGGTACCAATCGTGCCAGCCGTGGTAGCCGCAAACTGCGACGCGGTCGCGGTTGGTCGCCGCGCGGGCGATGCGGACGGCGACCGCCATCGCCTCGCCGCCGCTCCGGGTGTAGCGCACCTGCTCGGCCCACGGGTGGAGGTCACACAGACGTTCGGCGAGCTCGACGTCTTCCGGGCAGTTGGGCGTCGACACGCTCCCCCTGCGAATCGCGGCGATGACGGCAGCATCGACGTCCGGATCGGCGAACCCGAGCGGGCACGCCCCGACGGCATGAATCGAAACGTCGATGAGCTGGCGACCATCGAGATCTTCGAGTTCGACCCCGCGGGCTCTTTGGTAGTAGGCCGGCCATTGCTCGGGCAGAAAGGTCTCCGGCCGCTTGCTCACGAGTTGTGTCCCCCCGGGGATGAGCGCGCGTGCGCGCTCGTAAAGCTCGGCGGTCTTGCGCGTCACGCCGCCGTCTCCACCAACGCGAGATGCGACGCGATGCGGGATACCCACTCGGCGCGCTCCGCGTCGTCGATGCCGCGGTCGTGGGCGACCTGAATGAGACGCGGGTTTTCGGCGAGCAAGCGATAGACGTCGGCGCTCGTGAACCGGGCGTTTGCCGAGTAGAGGTGATCGTAGATGGCCGCGATGTTGTCGTAGTCGCGCGGCGTGTCGAGGGTCCACCGGAGCGCGGACAGATCGGTGGCTTGGCGAATGTGCTGAACCCGACCGCGACGATACACCCAGGGCAACACGTGCTCGCGGTCGGCGGGCTCCACCGCCTCTCGATTCGCTTCTTCGAGCGCCGAGCGCCGCACGACTTCGACGTCCAATCCGTCGGGATGCGTGCGTCGTTGCGAGTTGGTGACGATGTCCACTTCCGGCGAGCACCGATCAAAGGCCTGGATGTGGTCCCGAACTAGGGACGGGTCGACCAGGGGGCAATCCGCGGTCAGTCGGACGATCGTTTCGACGCCAGACGGCACCGCTCGACAAATTCTGCCGAGAACGTCCTGAAGGGGACCTCGCGTCACCGAGATGCCGTTTTGCCGTCCGACTCGCTCGATCGCGTCGTCGGTGCTCTCGTCGGAGGTAGCGACGATGTGCCAGGCCGCATCATCGACCGGTTCGAGTCTCTGCATCATTCGAACGATCGCCGGAGCTCCGGCGAGCGGCTCGAGCGTTTTGCCGGGCAGCCGCGTGCTGCTCATCCGTGCTTGCACGACGATGGCGACCTTTTCGGGATTCACGACGCGCGCGCCTCCCAAAGGCGCGGGTCGATGACCGCGAGCGGCACGCCGTCGAGCGTCGTTTCGATCTCGCGGACCAGCTCGGCGGGCAACTCGGTTTCGAGGCCGGAAATGATGCCCGCGAGCTGGTCGGCGCCGTCGGCCCCGACCACGACATAGTCGGCGCCGCTCTCCCGGCTGGCGTAGCCGAGGGCGAGCTCGACGACTGTCAGGTCATGGCGGCTGGCCATCGCGGCAAGCAACTCGAGCCAGCGCGCGGCGAGCGGGGGAGCCTCGGGGGCCGATGGCCCGAGGGTCAAGAGTCCCTGCAGAAGCACGCTCCGAGCGAAGGTCTCGTGGCCGGCTCGACGGAGCCGTTCGAGAGCTCCGGTGTCCCTCGCGCGTCGGTCGAAGGCGTTGAAGGGGAACTGGGTCACGGTGAGCTCCGGGCGCCCGAGCGCGTGGTCGGCGTCCTCGGGGGAATAGATCGAAACGCCAGAATGTCCTACCCAGCCGCGCCCGCGGCACTCCGCGAGTGCGTCGACGAGCGCGTCGCCGTGGCGTCGCACGTCCGCGGGGCCATGCACGAGGTAGTAGTCGATGCGATCGGCCTCGAGCCTCTTCCGTGACCGTTCGACACATTGCTCGACGAGCGCCAGAACCTTGCCGGGCTCGAGGGCTTCGGGCAGAGCTGGCAGCTTGCTCGACAGCACGAGACCCTCCGGGCGGCGTCGAGATACGAATCGCCCGACGCACTCTTCGGCGTTTCCATAGCTCGGCGCCGTGTCCAGCGCGCGAACGCCGCGCTCGTACGCTTCGTCGAGTAGGGCGCCGACCGCGCGCTGGTCGAGTGCTGCGCGGCGGTTGCTGATGCCATAGGCCATGCCGACTTGGGCGGTGCCGAG
>JAJDAH010000079.1 GCA_029261965.1 Polyangiaceae bacterium | reverse complement strand
ACTTTCGAGAGCCGGAGGCGGCAATCCAACGAACGTGATCGCGCACGCATTGCACGACGCCGGGCTCACCCTCTCGGTGCCGTCATCGGACACCAAGAGCGAAATCGCCGCTAGCCCGGAGCGCGCATCCCTAGCACCCGCCGTGCGCTGGTTGGTGTTGAGCCTCGTTTTGGCGTTGGCCGGTGGAGCCGCAATCCAGTGGTTCGGCGCCGACGCCGGCATCATCGGAGGTACCCGTAGTCGAACGCGACTCGAGCTCCTACCGCCACGACGTGCCTACCTGCGCGTCGTCGCCATGCCTTGGGCTCATGTCATCGTCGACGGCCAGCGAGTGGCCACGACTCCGTTCGCCCGAGCGATTCCGCTTCGCGCGGGCAAACACTACGTTCGTCTCGAGCATCCGAACGCGCCGACCGAGCGGCGCGAGATCGAGCTCGCTCCGGGGGAAACGATCCTTCTCGACGTGGCGATGAAGGTGCAAGCTCCGCCGAAGCCCGACGCCGGGAAACGAACACCCGGTCCACCGGACGCCGGGGACGCCAGCGCGGACCGCGTCGGCCCGTCGCCTTGATCCCGACGTGAACCGAGGTCAGCGCGTCAGCCAGCTACCGGCGCCGGCATGCGCCAACGGGCACGGTCGATGGCGTTCTCGCGAGAAATCCGCTGCTGCTCGAGGACGAACGCGGCGTATGTCTTCGGCACTCGCGAATCCTCGGCGAACGCGGCATGCACTTTCACCGCCGCTTCGGCATCGTCGGTGGCGCGGTGAGCCTGTGCGATTTCGATGCCTAACCGCTGGCACACTTCGCCGAGCGACCGGCCGCCTTTTTCGTCTCGGTAGAGCTCCCGAGCCCATTCGAGGGGATCTATCCATTCGACGTTTCGTCGAGCAGCCGGTGGCGCGTCTCCCGGCATCGCGCCGGCGCGGGCGAGGGCCGAACGGAGAAAATCCCGGTCGAACGCGGCGTTGTAGGCCACGGGGACTTTATCCGTGAGCGCGGCGAGCACCTCCTCGGCGATGACCTCGAAGGGGGGCTTGTCACGAACGTCGTCATCACTGATGCCGTGAACGTCGAACGCTTCCCGCGGTATCGGGCAACCGGGGTTCACGAGCCAGTGCTTGCGTTCCACGACTTGACCCCGAACCCATGTGACCGCGGCAATCTCCACGATGCGATCGAGGTGCGGGTCACGCCCAGTCGTTTCCGTGTCGATGGCCACGAGCGGCACGTCGGCGAGCGGCGTATCGGCGTCGATCTCGGCGGCGAGACCCGACGCTTTGATCTTCACCAGATGCGCTATCCCCGGATAGTGGCGACCCGTGGGAAAGCAGCCTCCGCCGTCTGCGCCGACTCGCATGCCAATCAGCCGGGCTTTTTCGAAGCGGGTTTCTCGTCGGCGTCTTTCTTCTTGGGCTCGTCCTCGGCGTCTTCTTTCTCTTTCTTGTCGTCCTTCTTTTTCTTCGAGACCGGCTGCGGCTTCGGCCGCTTTCCCGTACGAAGCTCGGCTTCGAGCTCGATCCACTCGGCCAGATCCTCGCTCATGCTGAAGTACTTGAGATCGAACGCTCGACCGTTGATGAACATGCTCGGCGTGCTGGAGATTTCGAGCGCGTCGCCCTGCTTGCGGTCGCGCGCGACCTCGTCGGCAACCGCTTCGCTGTCGAAGTCGGCCCGAAACTGCGTGATGTCGAGACCAATCTGGCGCGCGTAGAGCTCGATCTTGCCCTTGTCGAGCTCGTCCTGGTTCTCGAACAAGACGTGATGCATTTCCCAGAACTTGCCTTGCTTGCCGGCAGCAGCCGCGGCTCGAGCGGCGTATTCTGCGTTTGGATGTCGACCTAGAGGGTAGTGCTTGAACACGAATCGAAGCGTGTCCGGATACTCTTCGAGGAGGCGCTTGAGCTTCGGGTGAGCCTGCCCACAAAAGGGACACTCGAAGTCGGCCCACTCCACCAGCACGACGGGGGCATCCGCCTTGCCCAATGACGGAGAGTCGCCGAGCTCGATCGTCTTGACGACATCCGGCGCGAAGCGTGCGCGAAAGAAACCCTCCGCCTCAGTTCGAGTTTTCCCTCGGCGTACCTGCTGCACGAGCAGGCTGGCGGCTGGCGCGCACAGGTTGCAGTTCCGCTTTTCGAGCACGCACTGCGCAAGGCTGACGGGCGTATCCGGGCAGGGCGCCAAGAGCTGGGTGACGTACGAGGACCACTGTTTTTTCTCGCGGGTGGTCAGGGCCGAGGTATCCACGCCGGGCAAGTCCACGACCTTGGTGGGTTTCGGCGCCTCGACAGTCGGCTCAGGGCCGTTTTCGCCCGGAGAACGACACGTGGTGAAGTTCAGCAGGGAGAGCGCCACGACTGCGCCAACCGTGCGAAGCATCGGCATCGGCTGCAAACTAGCGTCGGGACGCCGCCAAGTCAGCGTTTTTCTTGTCGAAGCGCGTTGATCCCAGCGATCTCGCACGAGCCTGTGAGATAAAATCCTGCGCAATGACCCAAACGGGCGAGCCGATCGAAGCACCGGGCGCTCCGCCGACCGGGGCGCGGCACGTACTCGCCGTCGGCGGCGGGCGAGGCGGCGTCGGCAAGAGCATCTTGTCAGTCAACCTCTCCGTCTATCTCGCCCAGCTCGGTCGGACGGTCGTGCTCGTGGATGCCGATCCTGCGGGGGCCGAGCTACACACCATGCTGGACGTCGAGCCAAGGCAACCCGCGCCACCATCGGAGGACACTCTCGAAGAGGACATCACCCCGGTCGAGACGCCCATACCGGGTCTGCTCCTTCTTCCCCAGTCGTATTCGATCGGCTCGACGGTCCCGGTTCGCCCCGGGAGGAAACCTCGATGGGCGCGACGCGTGCGCGACCTGGACGTCGACTACGTCGTGCTGGATCTGGGGTCGGGCACGCAGCCGGCAACTCTCGACCTCTTCCTATCGGCGGACGTTGGAATGCTGGTGACCGCTCCGGAGCCGCCGAGCGTCGAAACGACGTACCGATTCTGTCGCGCGATCTTTCAGCGCCTCATCCGACGAACACTCATCAAGGATCGCTTCAAGATGAGGCTCGTCGAACGCGCCCAACAAGAGCTGCCACCTTTGCCAGCGCCGCTCGATCTCGTGCACGCCATCGCTCGGTATGACAGCTCGGTGGGCGAGCTCGCTGCTGCCGAGCTCGGCAAGCTGCGACCCCGACTCGCCGTCAACTGGGTCCGCCACCGCGCTGACTCCGAGCTGGGCTCACAAATGTGCGCCATGTCGAAGCGCTACCTCGGGATGGAGCTCGACTACGTCGGCCACGTCGAGCAAGACGAGTCCGTCGCGTTGAGTATCGTGCATCAGCGGCCGCTCTTGATCGCCAACCCGACGACCAAGAGCGCACGTAACATCGAACGCATCGCCCGCCGAGTGCTCGCGTTGGCCACGACGCGGGAAGCCAACCGTCCGGCACCGGCTCCGATCCCGACGGCACCTTCGGAACCGAACCTGTACGAGATGCTCGGTACCCCCCTGGGAGCGACCGACGAAGAAATTCGCCGAGCGTACAAGCGGCAGAGTGCTATCTATCGGTCGCACAGCTTGCCGCTGACTTCGCTTCTCAGCGGCCAGGGCCTGCTGGCGGAACAGGCCCGCATCGAAGAAGCCAACGACACGCTGCTCGATCCCCTGCGGCGACGGGCCTACGACGTGTCGACCTTTCCCGAGGAGCAGACGGTCGAGTCACCCCGCGACGAGGTCGCCGACGCCGCGCTCGAAGCCGAACGCGAGATGCTGCGCGAGCACCTCTCCCGTGAAATTACACCAGAAACCGAGTTCACGGGCGACTTGCTTCGCAAGGTCCGAGAGTCGCAGGGCGTCGAACTCGACGACATCGCGATGCGGACGAAGATCTCCGGCGCCCACCTCGATGCCATCGAGGACGAGAATTTCAACGTGCTTCCGGCGATCGTGTACACCCGTGGCTTCGTGCGAGAAATCGCCAAGCACCTGAACCTCGACCCAGCTCAAGTGACCAAGACGTACCTGCGGCGCATGCGTCGCGCGCTCGCAGAATCCGAGCAGGCGCCGTAAGAGCCCGTGACATCATCACCGACGAGCGCCCCGCGGAGCGTCGATGCCACCGTGCATTCCGAAGACCGGGCGCGTGGTGATTGGGCCTATACGATCACGGTCGCCGTCGTTGCGTTGTTGCCGCGCCTCTTCGTCGCGATCGCTTGGGCACGGGAGCCGGTGTGGGATGGGCACTACTATCACTTCGGCGCCCAACGAATCGCCGACGGCCTAGGCTATTCCGAGGACGTGCTCGTGGACGGCATCGCGGTGTGGAAACCCTGGTGCCACTACCCGGTCGGGTACAGCGGGATTCTCGCGGGTGCCTACAAGGCATTTGGAGACGCACTAGTCGTCGCGCCTGTTCTGAATGCGGTCGTCGGGGCTGCGCTCGTGCTCGCGGTGCATCGTTTGGCGCGGTTTCAACTCAGCGAGAACCGCGCGAGGATCGCCGCCGCCATCGTCGCGCTACACCCAGGGCTGATCGCCTACTCCGCGGTGGTCATGACCGAGGTGATCGCCGCAGCGCTCCTGCTCGTCGCGCTCTGGATTGCCATCCAGCTTCGCGGTCGATGGGTGGGTGTCGTGGTCGCCGGTCTGGTAATCGGCGTTGCCACGCTGGTGCGCCCATCGTCGATCCTCGTCGCACCCCTGCTCGCTCTGGCGATGCCGCGCCCCCGACGCATGGCGCCGGTCTGGGGCATCGCTGCGACCGCCGCGGCACTGCTCGTGGTCGCTCCTTGGTCGCTGCGAAATTGTCGAATCATGGATGGCTGCGCGTTCGTCAGCTCGAACGGAGGGTGGAATCTCGCCATCGGTGCTTTGGGCAAGACTGGGCGGTTTCACACCCTTAGCGCCGCGGACGGTTGCCGCATCGTGACGGGACAGATCCAACAAGATCGCTGCTGGGCCGGCGTCGGCATCGACGCTATCCAGAAGAACCCGTCCGCGTGGCTCGCGCTGGTGCCCAAGAAGCTCTCGCAAACGTACGATCACGAATCTTTTCCGATCGAGTACCTGCGCGAGGCGGATCCCGCCGCCTGGCCGGAAGCGCGACGTGTCGCTGGGAGAATGCTCCTCACGGGGTACCACTGGCTGCTACTCGTCGGCGCGTCGCTCAGCGTCGTTGGACTCGCCTCGGGGAGGAAGGGTCGACGGGCGAGTTGGGTCGTGCAAAGCACGCTCCTCGTCGGGATCCTCGGGTACGTGGCGTACGCGTTGGTGGACGACTTCCACCCATTTTGGGTTCTCGCAGCGGCGATGCCACTCGTCGCGGCCGCCCGCCTTCCGGGCTCTCCGCGCCAAGGCGCCGTCGGACGAGTCCTGCTCGGGTTCATCGCCGTGACGACGATCACCCACGCCGTGTTTTTTGGCGACGACCGCTACCACATGGTGGTCGCGCCGGCGTTCGCCATTCTGGCGGCCGGAGCAATGAGACCGCCACGCAACGAAACCGTGCCCTGAGTCGCCCGGCCCGGGGGTGGGCGACATCGCAAGGCAGCGCTCACCCGGAGGCGAAGCGCACGCCTGGTGGCCAACCCCTAGGGCCACGCTTCGAGCCTCATGAGCCGAGGATGGAGTAAGATTGTCCGCTGTGGTCACGGCAGGCCGAGCGCGACGACGGCGCCGAGTTCAGAGCATCCCGCCGACGGGGGGTGGAAAAGAGGAGCTGCGCGCCGCCACGCTCAAGCCATACCTGCTGCACCTGCGAGACGAACGGGGCGAAAAGGCCTTGGCAGCGCTTCTCGCGACGGCTGGGATCCCGCAGGTACTGGTCGAAGACGAAACCGGGTGGATTAGCGTCGAAGCGGCGCGCCGAGCCCTGAGAGCGATCTCGGAGGCCCTCGGGGAACAGGCCGTCGCCTCCCGCGGTCCGTGGATGACCCACCCCCAGACCCTCGGGCGATACGTCGGGCTCCTCCGAGTGTCGTCGACGCCGATCGACGCCTACCGCTACTTGGCGGCTCACGCGGCAGAAACCACCCGAGTCGGCAACTACTCGCTCGCCACCGAAGGGACTCGCTCGGTCGAGATCGTGTACGAGCCACGACGCGATGCGGAAGTCGAGCAGGAGGACCGGCTCTTGTGCTTGGCGCGCGCCTCGGAGCTCGCCGGCATCACGCGCCTCTGGGGTCTCGCGGACGCCGAGGTCGAACACGCGAGCTGCTTGGCCGACGGCGACGACTCCTGCACCTATCGCGTTCGGTGGCGCAGCGGCTCGGCGTGGAGAACGATGGCCCCGATAGCGGGGGCAGCGGCGATGATCTCTGGCGGCGCGGTCGCGCTGTCGGGCAACTTCGTCGCCGCCGGCATCGCCGCCGGAGTGAGCGCTGCCCTTGGCGGCGTGATCGGTGCCCTGCGCGATCGCATCGTCGAAGAACGCGGCGCGCGCGTTTTCGAGCAAAATCGAATATCGGCACTCGAGCGCGGCCTCGAAATGCGCGGACTCGGCACGCAGATGCCGAGCGACCTGACCGGGGTGACGTTGGGCGGCAAGTACCGCATCCAACGACGGATCGGCTCCGGGGGAATCGGGGCAGTCTACGCCGCGGAGCACGTCGCCCTCGGCTCGAGCGTGGCGGTCAAGGTGTTGCGGGGCGCAGCGGCCGGCGACGCCAGCGAGATCGCGCGGCTTCGACGTGAAGCCCAAGTCCAGGTGTCCATCGAACACGAGAACGTCGTCCGTACGCTCGACCTCGACGCCATGCCCGACGGGTCGATCTACGTCGTGATGGAGCTGCTTCGCGGGGCGAGCGTGGCCGACTATCTGCGACTCGACGGTCCGCTTCCCCCGGGGTTTGCCATCCCCATCTTCATGCAGGTTTGCCGGGCCCTTTCGGCGGCTCACTCCCTGGGGGTCGTGCACCGGGATCTCAAGCCCGGCAACGTCTTCGTCTGCGAGGACAACTCGGTCAAGGTCCTCGACTTCGGGATGAGCAAGTTCGCCGAGGCCGAAACCCTCACCCAGGACGGGTACACGCTCGGCACGCCCGAATACATGTCACCGGAACAGTGCATTGGCGCGGCGGTCGAGCCCCGGTCCGATCTCTACGCGTTCGGCGTGCTGATGTACGAATCGTTGACCGGTGAAATTCCGATCCAAGCCCGCAATCGTCGCGAGCTGCTCGAGATGCACCAACGCGCGATCCCCGAATCCATGCTCAAGCGCCGGCCGGATCTGCCCATCCCGTCCGATCTCGATGCGGTAGTCCTCGCGTGCCTCCGCAAACGAGCCGCCGAACGCCCAAAAACCGCGCGCGAGCTCGAAAGAATGCTCGCCAGCGTGCCGCCAGCGGGCCTGGTTCACGAATATCCACCAGGGGTTGGACGTCGCGCCCCGAAGCGGGCGCCGTTGTCGAAGCCGGCGTGAGAACACGATTTCGAGTTCCGCCCGGCATCGAAGCTTACACTGGGGTGGAACGTTGTTGTTGCTAGACGAAGCGCGCCGTAACCTAGACTCATGGCACGTCCTCTCACTTCGCTGACGTTCTGGACGACTTCTGCTGTTCTCGCGGCGGCGGCGTGCGGATCGTCGAGTGGCGACACACGAGGCGACGGGTTCGGGGGCTTCGCGGCCGTCGGCGGCATGACGAACACCGGAGGCGCGAGCGCGGACGCCGGTGCCACGGGCGGTAGCGCGGGGACGGGCGCGGTGGCTGGCGTGGGCGGCATGGGCACCGGCGGATTGTTGGGTGTCGGCGGCGCTGGCGGCACCGGCGGCTCCGGCAACGCTCCGGCGACCGGCGGCACGGCAGGAATCGGCGTCGGTGGCGGCGCCGGTGCTGGAGCGTGCGGCGGCACGGTTCCACCGGACGTGCCCGCGCCATCGGATAGCTGTGGCAACGGTCTCGACGACAACCTCAACGGCTTCATCGACGAAAACTGCGGCTGCTCTCTCGCGCAGTCGCAGCCGTGTTTTGGCGGCCCGCCATCTCAAGCCACCGCACCGAATTGCACGATGGGAACACAAACCTGTGAGGGCAGTCCCGAGTTTCCCGGCTGGGGGGCATGCCTGAACTGGGGTTGCGACAATCTCCCGCCCCCCCAGGAGGTCTGCAACAACGGCGCCGATGACGACTGCGACGGACAAGTCGACGAAGGCTGCGCGCTCGACGTCGCCGTGAACATTCCCACCGATTGCAGCTTTGCCGACTGTCCCCCCCAAGCGCCGCATCCCGTCGGGTGCACGTTGACGATGACCGGTGGCGACTCACGTGGATGTGTGGCGACGATCGGGTCGCGCGTGTTCTTCAAAGAGGGTGACGCCTGCCCGTTTCTCGGGCTGCCGGGTGCTGGCGACGTCAAGGGAACGTTGATCTGCTCGTCGCAACCAGGGCCACCGCTCGACCAGATGAGCTGCGCAATCAACAAGGCGAACCCGATGTTCTTCACGAACCCCGGCATGTGTCCCGGTGGTTTCCCGGGATTCTGACGAAAACGGCCGTGGCAGGCCGTAGCCCCCTTGGCTACGCTCCCGCCCATGAAATGCTCGAAGCTCGGCGCGCTCCTCGGCGCGATGATGGCCATGGCGCTAACGAGCGACGCGGGCGCTTTCACGCACGTCGTTCAGCAGGGTGAGACCCTCGCCTCGATCGCCGAGAAGTTCTATGGGCGCATTCAGTACGAAAAGATGCTGGTGGCGGCCAACGCACTCGAAGCCCAGGGCGGCTCACCGATCGTGCCGGGCATGGCCCTCGAAGTTCCAGCGGTCACCCATCGTCGGGTCCGTGGCGGCGAGACGTGGGCAGATCTCGCGGAGGAGCTGCTCGGGTCGAAGACTCGTTCGGACGTTCTAGCGTTGGCCAATGGCTCGAGTCCCTGGCTGACTCCGTCGGACGGGCTCGAGATCCTCGTTCCGTACAATCTGCGCGTCATCTCGGGGCCCCCAGACTCGATCGTGACGATCGCCTATAGGTACATGGGGGACATGAACAAGGCGTGGATCCTCGATCACTACAACGGACTGAAGGGCCGACGTCTGCAGCCAGGCGATGCAGTCCTCGTACCGCTGACTGATCTTCCGCTGACCAAACAGGGCAAGGCGGCAGCGGCGCGTGCGGCTACCGCGCTCCGCTCACAGTCGGCCGGCGAGACACGCGCCGTACAGCTCAACGTCGAAAAAGAGCTACCGGCCCTCATCGCCGACGTGCGCGGGGGTCGCTACGTCGACGCCGTGACCCGCGGCAATCGGTTCTTGGCCGTGGGCGCGCTCACGACGCCTCAGTTGGCACTAATCCATCAACAACTGCTCGAGGCCTACGTCGCTCTCGAGGCTCACGGCCGCGCCACCGAAGCCTGCACGAACTGGAGAAAACACGACGCCGGGGCGACCCTCGAGCCCGTCATGACGAGCCCGAAGATCATCGAAGCGTGCCAGCAGGGAGCGCAGTGAGCAGAGCGGAGCGCCAGCCCAGCACCCGTGCGACTTTCAACCCCGGCGACGTCATCGGAGGTCGCTACCGTGTCAACCGAGTGCTCGGCGAGGGAGCATGCGGCGTCGTCTATGTCGCAGACGATGCCACGGAATCGAAACCGGCTGTCGCCCTCAAGGTCATCCACCGCCACCTTCTCAAGAACCGGCAGATTCATCGACGCTTCATCCGTGAGGCGGGGATCCTGCGCAAGCTCGAGTGCGAAAACATCGTATCGCTCCTCGATTTCGGCGAGCACGACGACGGCCTGCTTTTCATGGCGATCGAGCTCGTCGAAGGTCAAGCCCTCGACCAACTCCTCGAAGACGGCCCCATAGACATCCCCCGAGCTGTGGCCATCGTGAAGCAGATTTGCCGCGCGCTCGACGTGGCTCATGCCGCGGGGATCGTCCACCGCGATCTCAAACCCGGGAATGTCTTGCTCGACGGCGCGGGCGAGGAAGAAGACCGCGCGCGGGTGCTCGATTTCGGCATGGCCAAGGTGCTTCGTGGTGACATCGACGACTCGATCACGGCGTTGACCGAGCAGAACATGGTGTTCGGCACGCCCGAATACATGGCACCGGAGCAAGCGCGCGGCGACGACGTCGACGCCCGATCGGACATCTACGCAGCCGGCATCATCCTATACGAGCTCGTGACGGGGACCGTACCATTCAAGACAAATACCCCGATCGCCACGATGACGGCGCATCTCACCGACGACCCCCCAACCCCGTCGAGCCGAGCTCCCACCGCGGGCATTCCACCGGCACTCGAGTCGGTGATTTTGCACGCGTTGAAAAAGGCGCCCACCGAGCGCTACCCTAGTGCGACGATCTTGTCGGCCGCGCTCGAGAGCGCACTCGAGCACCCAACGGACATCCAAGCGACCATCCCGCCAAAAAAGAACGACATCGCCCTCCAAGACACCGAAACCGACCTCAGCCCGCATCTACCCGCCACCCGGATACGACAGCAACCTCACCCCAGTGTGGGCGTTCCAGCCGATCGTGTTTGGGTCATCGCAGCGGTAGTCGCCGCACTCTTGGGGATCGGGGCGGGCGTGTTGTTCAGCCTCGCGGGGGGCTAGTGGATTCGATCCGCTCCGCACTGGATTGGGGGTCTTTGGCTCCGCTCCGGCTGAAGGCACGACAAGTCGCCGACGGAGTCTACGCGGGCAATCACAGGAGCCTGCGCCGAGGGTCGGGGATCGAGTTCGGCGGCCATCGAAGCTACGTTCCGGGCGACGATTTGCGATGGCTCGATCACCGCGCCTTGATGCGACACGGAAAACTCTTGGTCCGCGAGTTCGAAACCGAAACCGATCGAGCACTGCGACTCGTCATCGACGCGAGTGCCAGCATGGGATACCGCGGACCCAACGCACCAGGAGCCAAGCTCGCGTACGCCGGGCTCATCGCCGCAGCGATGTCGAGAATAGCGTTGGCGAGCGGGGATCCGGTCGCCCTCGACTGGATCGGTGGAACCGCCGCGCGCCGACTACCCGCCACTGGCGGGCGTGAGGCATTCGAACGCTTGCTCGGAACCCTCGAATCCGTGGAACCGAGCGGAGACCTGAGCGAGAGCCTCAGCGACGTCGAGCTCGCGCTCGCGCCCATCGCCCGTCACGCTCGCAAAGGCGCAGTCGTCATCTTGCTGAGCGACCTAATCGATCTCCCGAAGGGCTCGATCGACCGGTTCACGGCCCTCGGTGCCCGCGGGCGGACCCTCGTGGTCGTGCAGGTCCTCGACCCCGCGGAGGCCGAATTTCCGTTCGAGGGACCGGTGCGCCTGCGGGCAGTCGAAGGCTCAGGCTTCGTGGAAACGGATGCCCGAGCGGCAAGAGAGGGATATCTGGCTCGAGTCGGACAAATCACGAGTGCGTGGGAGGACAACCTCGTCGCACGGGGAGGACGTCTCGTGAAAGCCACGAGCGCCAGTGATGCAACCGAAGTAGTTCGCGCGATCCTGTTGGCCACCGAGGGCAAAGCAGCGTGAGCTTCTTGCTTGCTGCGGCGCTCGCCGTCGGACTTCTCGTCGCGCTACCGGTCGCCGCTCACCTTCTCCGACGCGGCCGCTCGGAGGTGCACGACTTTCCTCCGGCCAGGCTGGTCCCCGTCGCTCCCCCAGTCGCGCGTCAGCGAAGCCGACTCGAAGACCGCCTCCTGTTCTTGGTGCGAGCGCTCTTGATCGCATTGCTAGCGTTGCTCGGGGCGACGCCGTTCGTACGTTGCTCACGGCTTTCTCTCGACCGAAGTGCGGGTGCCTCGGTCGCACTGTCCATCATCGTGGACGACTCGCTCAGCATGCGCGCCGAGAGCCACCAAGATGGCAGCCGGCATCATCGAGCCATCGAAGGTGCCCGGGAGCTCCTGGGCTCAGCGCGAGAAGGTGACGCCGTTGCCATCGTGCTCGCCGGTAGACCCGCTCGACTTGCCCTCGCAGCGACGACGGACCTCGGCGCGGCCCGCGCGGCCATCGAGCAGCTCGAGCCCTCGGACCGTGCGACCGACATTGCCGGGGCGGTGCAGCTCGCCCGTTCCGCGCTGGATCAGCTTCCTCACGTCGACAAGCGGGTCGTTCTCTTGAGCGACCTGGCCGGCGGAAAGGTGCCCGACGGGAAACCGCCGGTCTGGACGCCGCTCGCTGAAATACGAACGCCAGTGGCCGACTGTGGAATCGCGAACGTCGAACTCCGGGGACGGCGCGTTACCGCGCTCGTCGCCTGCTCGACCGCCGACGCCGCGAAGGGGCGCCGACTAGAGATCGTCGAGAGTAAGGATCCCACGGCTTCGAACCCCGCGGGCGGCGGCAAGACCGAGCTCCCGACGGTGGATCTCCTGCCTCGTGCAGGCGTTCAAACCCTGACGCTCGAACTCGCCGAGAGCCGAAAGAATCTCGACGTTCGAATCACGGGTACGGACGCGCTCCGCCACGACGACGAAGCCCCGATTGCGCCTGAGGCGAGCGCCTTGACGATCGGCGTCGTGAGTGACCGCACGACCGCTTCGGTGGAAACCGGGGGTCCTCCAATCGTCGAGCAGGCACTCGCGGCACTCGAAACCGAGGGGTTGGTGATGCCCATCCCGGTGGTGCCCGACGACAAGTCCGACCTCGATCGCTACGCCGCGATCATCCTGGATGACCCGGCAGGAATCGCCGCCGACGCTCGTTTCGCACTCCGTGAATGGCTCGAGCAAGGCGGCGTCTCGTTGGCCCTCCTCGGCCCGGGCGCTCCGACAGCTCAACTCGGAGCGAACTTCGAGCCGTTCATCGACGGTGCCGTTCGCTGGGAGAAAACGAAGGCGGCTGGGGGCGATCCGTCGACAGTCGCATGGCTCGGAGCCGAAGGCGCGAGCCTTGCTCAACTCAATCCGCGCGGTCGCGCCTTGTTCGACAAGAACAAGAACGCTCGGGTGCTCGCCAAGTGGGACGACGGCGCGCCGTTTTTGCTCGAAGTCGACATCGGTCGAGGCCTAGCCATGACCGCGTCGCTTCCGTCGTCGGTCAACGAGAGTGACTTTGCTCTTCGTCCAGCGTTCTTGGCGCTGCTGGACCATGTCATCCAAGAGGCCACGCGTCGTACCGGGCCGCGCCGCACGATCGCTGGGACCGCGTGGGCGTTTCCCGCAACTAGCAACGTGAGCGTCGTCGGCCCAGCGGGTAAGATCGAAGCCACGGAATCGATGCAGTCGACTCGGGACGACTGTCCGCCTGGCGCATCTGAACCACCACCCGGTTGCGAAGAGAACGGACTCCGGCAACGACTCCTCGTCGCCGACGTTCGTGGTCGATACACGGTTCGCGTCGACGACGAGCAGCAGGAGCGCATCGTAACCATAGACGCCGACGAGATTCTGCGGCCACCCCGAGAGGCCAACGAAACCGAAACCGGGTCCAATGCCTCAGCTGAGAATGCGCTCGTCGACGCTTCGCCGGAGTTCGCGATGTTGCTGCTCGGCGCATTCGTGCTCGAGCTTTTGTTTCGATTGTGGCGTCGAGCCACCCCGAGTGGCACCCATCGTCGGGCAACGAGCTAGCGGGCAACGAGCTAGCCCGAGCTCCCCGGTATCCGGCGCCAAGCCCCCCGGCTTGGCGTACGAGCGGGCTCCATGATAACTCGCGGTTTCATGAGTATTCGCGGCGACAAGAACCTCTGGCGAAGGCTGGCCCCGCTGGCTGTAGCTCTTTTTTCGCTTGGCTGCGGGTCCGCCGGGCCGTACGGACACGCGCGCGAGTACGCGCCTCTCGGACCGGAGAAAAAGGCGACCGAGGGCGCCGTCGACTACGATCCGGTGATGGCCCAGCGCATGCCGGACCAGTGGCAAGGCAAGCTCATCAGCGTGTTTGGTGTCGTCAAGAAACGAAACGCCGGGCAGTCGGGCGCCTCGAAAGTCACCCTCAGCGTCCGCACACTCGAAGATCGCAATCTGTGCGAGAACAAGAGCACGGATAGCTGCCGGGTCACGGTCAGCGAGCGTGAGCACGCCGTGGTCCACGCAATGCTCAAGCTCGACGGCGACGACGACATCGGCCCGAGGAGCGTCGGCATCGGGTCGCTCGTTCGCGTCGTTGGCAAGATTAGAGACACCATCGACAATTCGGACGGCAACCCTGTCGTGCAGGCCGAATACTATCGCCATTGGCCCCGGAACTACTTCGTCACGACCGCCGCTCGAAAGGACATGCGACGATAGGTCGGAAATCTCCCGCCCACCCCGCGTGTTACAACTGCTCCCAATGAGACCCCGCGTTTTCGCCATCCTCGCTCTCGTCGCCGTGAGCCTCGTCGGCTCACAGGCCCGCGCGACCATCATCGAACGTGTCGTCGCCGTGGTCGGCGAGCGAGCGATCCTGCTGAGCGATCTTCGACAAAGAGCGCGTCCCTATGTCGTGCAAATCGAGACTCAGATCCCTCCGGGCGCCGCCCGTGCCGCGCAGATGTCGCAGATGCTCAAGCTGTTGCTCGAAAAAATGGTCGATGAGGAGCTCGAGCGTCGAGCCGGCAACCGCGCCCGAATTTCGGTCAGCGCCGCCGAAATCGACGATTCAATCATGCGCATCGCCCGCCAGAACGAGCTCAGCTACGACGAAATAGTGCAGGAGGCCGTTCGCACGGGGCTGTCGGAAACGGAGTACCGACAGGAAATCCGACGCCAGGTGCTCGAAGCCAAGCTGCTCAACCTCCGGGTGGTGGCTCGAATTCGGATCACCGAAGACGATCTGAAGACGACATATCAACGAATCCAGCGCAACGAGCGCAAGCGGCTGAGCTATCGGGCCGCATGGATCAAGATCGACGCATCAGTCGGGCCGAAGGGCGCATCGAACCGCACGTTGGCCGAAAAACTCTCGAAGCAGGCCGCGTCGGGAGGGGATTTCGCCGAGTTGGCGCGGCGCCACTCCGACGATGCGGCCACGCGCGAGCTCGGGGGTCTGCTCGGTCGCGTCAAACCGGGGGCGATGCCGCCGGCGATCGACAAGGTCGTGTTGGGGCTCGATGTCGGGCAAGTCTCCCGCCCCGTGCGAGTTGGCGGCTCGCTCTACGTTCTGAAGCTGCTCGAGCGAGAGCCAAGCCAGTTGCCGACGTTCAACGAGGCGCGCGGCGAGCTGCGCCAGCGAGTCTACGCCGACAAGATGGACCGCGCGCGACGCCACTGGCTCGACGGGCTCCGGCGACGGACGCACGTCGACATTCGTTTCTGAACCGTCAAGGCTCAAACCCACAAACCGCGGGGTACATGCGTCGACGATCGGTGCCGTTGGCGAGTAGACGGCGCGCCGTCTCTATCTCCTCGTCGATGGTCTTTCGAAAAACCGCGGGTGCCTGCGCACCACGAATCGACCGGCCGTTGACTAGGAAAACCGGCGTGCCCGCCACATCATGCTTTTCGCCGAGGGCAACGTCGGCATCGACCTCACGACCGCGATCCCCACGCCGAACGGCATCGAGCATCGCCACTTCGGGCAGCCGAGCTCGTTTGGCGATGGCGCCGAGGGCAGAGTCATCGAGGCTCCCCTTCGCCGCGAACAAGAGGTCGTGGACTCTCCAGAACTTGGTATCGCCCCCGCGCGCAAACGCTTCGGCCGCGAAGATCGCAGCTGGCCGGGCACGCGCGTGGGATGGCAGCGGGTAGTGTTTCCAAACGAGTTGGAGGTCTCCTCCGTAGCGCGCGAGAAGCCCGTCGAGCGTGGGCTGCACGTCGGCGCAGTATTGGCACTCGAACTCCGAAAATTCGACGATCGTGACCAGTGGCTCGTCGGCCCCCCTCTTTGGCGAGCTTCCGACAGGCACGCAGTTTCTCGCCAGAACCTCCGGCCCGAGATTGACGAGGTTTTTTCGGACTCGTGCCCCGTAGAGTTCCGGCTGTTCCACACCGGAGACGAGAGTCGACCGGGATTCCCTCGCTTCTCGTTCGACGAGTTTCTTCAGGACTGGAAACGGATGATTCCCGAGCATTCGAACGCCGTTGACGAAAAATGTCGGTGTCGCGTGCACCATGAAGCGCCCCGCGAGGCTGACATCGGCGTCGACGCGCGCCGCAAGCGCTGGATCAGTCAAATACGAGCTCAGCTTCGATGGATCGCCGCCGGCGCGCCTGAGCCACGTTCGAAGCTCAGCGTCGTCGAGGGGTCCGCCCGCCGACTTCGACACCGCGACGCGTACGAATCGCCAGAACGCGTCGTGACCCGAATCTCGAAGCACGCCCTCCGCAGCCAGAGCCGTGTCGCGAGAGCGCGGATGCGACGTCAGCGGTCGATGCCGCCACGCGACGCGCGCCTGACCTTTCATCGCGCGCACCAGCCGCTCGAGATCGGGGACGGCTTTGGCCGTGTGCGGACACCGGAGATCTCCGAACACCAGAATCGTCACGTGTGCGTCACGGTTGCCGAGCACACCGACGTTGCCGTCCATCGGAAGCATCGCGCGACTTTCTGCGGCATGAACCTTGGGCCCAGACTCGAACGCCAGCGGCGTGCTCGGCAGCGGAGGCTCGTCGGGATCCGGCGGTGCGATTTCGGGCGCTCTCGGTCGACCAGCGTCGGTGGTCGTTGGTGGTGTCGGCGCGGGGCCGAATCCAGGAGTCGGCGCCACCGGCGCCGTGGCCGTCCTCGGCGTGGGCTGCATGAGCACGTAGATGAGCGCGCCGGTCGCACCGACGAACAACAGGAAGAACCCGCCGATGATAGCGGCGGCCATCAAGAACGTGCCCTCCTTCGGCTTCGCTAGCACTCGCTTGGCGTCGGGCTTGGGCGCCCGCTCGGGGGGCTCGCCGCCGCGGCCAGGTGACCCTGCTCGGGGATCGGCCTCGGCCGCCGTCGGTCCGATCGGCGGGTGGTCGCCGTCGATTGGCTCTTGTCCGGACGGCTCGAGAGGCGCTTCGACCCGTTCGCGCGCCGATACTTCGTTCCCGGGGGGACCGGCCGGCGACACCGCCGGTAGGGCTCCGCCCAAAAGGGGAGCTTCGGAAACGGCCCCGGCCATCGACTCGATCTCCGGCGCTTGCGCCGCCGCCGCCAGCTCGTTGACCCATCGGCGCGCGCTCGTCGGTCGTGCACTCGCCGAAGCGTTCAGCGCGTGCTCGAGCACCGTCCTCACCGCGTCCGAAATTGACGCGTCCATGTCGTCGACGGTGGGGGGCCGATACAGGTCGCTGCGAACTCGACCGCCGGCGACGAGCTCGAGCGCGACGACGCCGAGCGTGTAGACGTCGGACCAAGTCTCCGCCGGCGACGGGGATGCGCCCAGCTGCTCCGGCGCGCGGTATTCAACGGGAAGCGCGTCACACCCGAGCTTGGCGCCGCCGAAGGCGTCTGCGATGTGCCACACACCGAATCCGCCGAGACGAGTCCGCTCGCCGCTACGCGAGATGAGATCCGGCCGCACGTGCCCGAACGCCACGCCCTGCTCGTGCAAAGTCTCGAGCGCCTTGGCGATCGGTCGAAGCCACTCGGCCACGGCAGCGGCACTCGTCGGCCCAGCGTCGATATCGTCGGCCAGCGTGCGCCCGGACGTCGGGTAGGCGAGCAGGATCTGCTCGCCCTTTCGGCCCACGGCGATTGGCCGATCGAGCCCAACGATGCCGAGAGTGTATCGCGAAGCCCGCTCGACCACGTCCGCGCTCGACGCGGTGGTGCCCGGCGGGACGGAGACTGCCGCGATGCGAACCGAGCGGGCGTCCCCCGCAATTTCCTGGGCATCGAACAGCTGTGCCCCGCCCTCGCGGCCAGCCGGGCCGCGGACGCGAAACCGACCGAGCACGACAGCGCCTGGGGAAACGGGCATGGCCTCGCACCTTACCGCCGCCCGGCTCTCGGGTCAGCGCTTGCCAAGATGGCAGGGCGGGGCCGGGCGAAGACAGGGTGGCGAACGAAATGGCGCCCGTCCCACAGTTCTCCTGGCAGAACGCGCGGTCCCGGCGATATCGCACGAACAATTGCGCTGTGGCACGCTGTGTGCTCAAAGCAGCCATCGCATGTCCCGCCTCGCCACCATCCGCCGGAGCCTCGCCGTCATCGCGGCGCTCATGCTGCTGGCTGACCTCGCCGGCGCGCAGACGCTGAGCCTCGTGCGCGAAGAGCGCTCAGATCCCCGTGACTCGGACGAGCAGCCATTCGAAGTCAGTCGGGCGGACTGTGTCGCCGACGGGCAATACGTCTTCTCTTTCGGAAACCTCACCCTCGGCAGCATGGATTTCCAGGCGTGGCTCGGCGTGGGATCGGACGACTGCACGAAGGGCGAAATCCGGAACACGGCGGCCCGCAACTGCGTGCAATTCAACGTCGACCTGAATCCGAACGATTCGACGGTCACTCTGTCCGACCGTGAGATCGTGGCGGCCGTGCGCGACACTCAAGGGTTCACCACCGGCGACGTGTGCGATCCGACGGTCGACCCGCAAATGGACGCCGACGGGCTAGATGTCATCTTCTATTTCTTCCTGACCGAAGGATCGAACCCGAGCGCCGACGTGACGGACGCTCAAACCTTCGACACCAAGGTCGATCTAGCCGGACCAAACGCGCCGACCCTCGACGAGTTGGGCTCCGGCGAAGGGCAACTGAGCGTCGACTGGGATGAGCCTAACGACGCCAGCGACGTCACTGGCTACCGGATCTTCTGCGACCCACCGCCGTCGACGGAAACCGGACCGGGGCAAAGCACGCTGCAGGGCGCCGGGGGCATGGGTGGAATCGGCATCGCCGGGGCGGCCGGAGCGGTGGGTGCCGGCGGCGTTCCGGGCGGAATGGGAGGAACGGCGGGCAGCGCCGGCAGCGCTGGAGCATCGGGGGCCACGGCAACCGGTGGCTCGGCCGGCACAGCAACGGGCACGGGCGGAGCGACCGGCACCGGAGGCTCGGGAACCGGCGGCAGTAGCGGCTCGACCGCCAGCAACTGCCCGAGTTCGACTCTCGTGGCTGGACAGCTTCCGCCCTCGGACGCGGTCGAGTGCGGTAGCACGACCGGACCGCTCGGGACGCAGGGCACTGCCAAGAATCTCCTCGACGGAACCGAATACACTATCGCCGTCGCCGGCATCGACGCGGTCGGCAACACGGGTCCGCTGTCGAACGTGCAATGCAACACCCCCTCCCCTGTCGAGGACTTCTTCGAGCGCTATCGTCGGCTGGGCGGAAAGGCTAGCGGCTTTTGCTCCATTGGACGCGGTACCGAACCGGCACTCGCTCTGATTTCGCTCTTCGGTCTCGTGGCTCTTGGACTCAGGCGCAGGGCGCGACGGTGAAGCGGAGCATCGCCGTAGCAATCGCCGTCATGGCGATGCTCGCCACGCGAACCGCCGCCGCGCAGGGCGTGGATGAGTTCGGTGCGTATGGCGGCCTAGAGAAGGAAAACAACGAGTCACCTCAGAACTTCGCCTTCGAAATCCGTTTCGGCGACTACGCCCCCAACGTCGATGACGAGTTCGGCGGCGCCGCGACGCCTTTCCGAGACACTTTCGGCAACGGATTCCAATTCTATTTCGGCCTCGAAGTGGACTGGCAGGCGATCCGGATCCCGAAGTTCGGGAGCTTCGGACCAGCGTTCGGCTTCGGAACGACGAAGGCTGGCGCCAGGTCGCTCGTGCCCGATCAACCTTCGGGCATTCCTCGCGAAGATCTCGAGCGAACCGACCAGGGCACCTCTCTGCGCATCTTCCCCATGTACCTCGCGGGCGTCCTGCGCGTGGATGTGCTCGCCACCGAGTTCGGCGTCCCGCTGGTTCCCTATGGCAAGCTCGGGCTCGGCTATGCCTTTTGGTGGGTAAAAAGCGGCGGTAGTGGCGCCCGAGTGGGAAGCGCCCGCGGGCGTGGAGCATCCTACGGCCCGCAGTGGGCCCTCGGCGGCATGCTCCTACTCGATTCGATCGACCCCGACGCGGCAATCGAGATGGACGCGAACACCGGCGTCAACAACTCGTATCTCTTCATCGAATGGTACAACAGCTACCTCGACGGCTTCGGCGGGGACCGGATGGACGTGGGCACCAACACGTGGATGCTCGGCCTCGCCCTCGAGATCTGAGTCGTACCCTACTAGAGGCGCAACAGCCGTCCGAGATTCGCGCGCTCCCAAGCGATCGCGCGTTCGTAGTGACGAAACTCCCTCTCACGTCGTTGAAACTCCGGCGAATGCATCAGCGCGCGCCCTCCCACGCGGACCGCTGGCACGACGTGATGAAGAAGCTCGTGAAAGATGATGTACGACACGAAGTATCGCGGCACCCATTTCCGATCGAGGGTCGGGTGGACCCTGACGAGGAGCTCGGTAGCGCTGTAGCTGCCGAGTTGGATCGTCGATCGCTTGCCATTTCGCGGCCGAGTGCGGCGCCCCCAGGTCACCAGCACGTCGCCCGAGCTGGCCCCGAAGTACGTCTCGTCCACACTTCGCATCACGAGCGCGATGTCGTGGTGTTTCCCTTTGGTCCGAATACGGCCCCGGTACGCCTCCGACGGCCGAATACGGTGATTGTTCGAGTCGATATAGTCGCCGAGAATCTGCGAGGATTCGCGGTCGCTCCGCACGATGAACCAGACCAGCGCTTCGAGCACGCGGTCTGGCGCATCGAGGAACATCATGTGAACCCGAACCCGCTGCACGCCCCGCACCCGCTTGTGGGTGATCATGTTGCGACGGTTATCCGTTACCGCCAACTGGACCGGCGCCGCGAAGGCCGCGGCTAGTCGGCGCTCGAGCGCTTGTCGAGCGCCTTCATGAATGAAAATTTGCGGACCGGACGCGCGGAACTCGTCTGGTCGATCGGCGAAGTGCGCGTCCGGGATCCTGAGGGCGGCCGAGCCCAGCCGCGGCGCGACCGATCGTCGGCGGTTGCCGCGTTCGAACCATTGCAGGGGCGCTTGGTGGGTCATCGTGGAAGAGCCGGGGGACGACTTTCCGAGGTAGGCCCCTCATCCCGAGGGCGCAAGGAAGTCGAAGTTCCACGAATAATCTCCACAGGATACGCGGCAGATCGAAGGCGAGTTCTTCGAAAACGCTAACCCCCCGAACCCTCACGCCTAACCGACGGGCAGGGGCGTTTTTCTCGGACGATCCCGACGGGAATGTCCCCAGCTTGACCCCAGTCGGTCGCCGCCCGACCCCCGACTTCAACCCAAGTTTCTACTCAGGTTATCCACAGCCTGGGGACTTCCGCCAGGCTCGGTGTCGACGGCTCGGGCGGGCAACTGATTGGCGTGGTGGAGGCGCGCTCAGGCTCGGGCAGCTGGCCGCTTACCGTTCGATCCGTTGCTCGCCTTCGCCTTACCGTTGCTTCCCGTAGCTTCAGCGGGAGGAGCTTCTTCTTTCGGCGGCGTCGAATCGGCACCTGACTCGCCAGGATCCGAGCCGATGCCGCGTTTCGTCAGGATCTGTTGCTGGACCTTGTCCATCAGCTCCGGACGCTCCTCCAGATAGTTGCGTGCGTTGTCCCGCCCCTGACCGATGCGCTCACTACCCAGCGAGTACCACGACCCGCTCTTTTGAATGATGCCCGCATCCACGCCCATATCGACAATCTCGCCGGACCGGCTGACACCTCGACCGTAGAGGATATCGAATTCCGCCTCGCGGAACGGCGGCGCCATCTTGTTCTTGACCACCTTGACGCGGGTGCGGTTGCCGATGGCCACGAGATCCTTGTGATCCTTCGAGCCTTCTTTGATGGCACCGATGCGTCGAACGTCGAGTCTGAGCGAAGCGTAAAATTTGAGGGCATTCCCGCCGCTCGTGGTTTCGGGGCTGCCGAACATGACGCCAATCTTCATTCGCAACTGGTTGGTGAAGAAAAGCACGCAATTCGAGCGGGCTACCGAAGCGGTCAGCTTACGCAATGCCTGGCTCATGAGCCGAGCTTGCAGACCCACGTGGGTATCTCCCATGTCACCCTCGATCTCCGCCTTGGGGGTCAGAGCAGCGACCGAGTCGACGACGACGATGTCGACGGCGCCGGAGCGAACGAGCATGTCCGCGATTTCGAGAGCCTGCTCGCCGTAGTCGGGTTGACTGACGAGGAGCTCGTCGGTCTTCACACCGAGCTTCCGAGCATAATTGACGTCGAGCGCATGCTCGGCGTCGACGAATGCGGCAACACCGCCCTGGCGCTGACAGGCAGCAATCGCATGAAGAGTCAGCGTCGTCTTGCCGCTCGATTCCGGTCCGAAGATCTCCATGATGCGGCCCTTGGGATAACCACCTATGCCCAGCGCCACATCGAGACCGAGCGAGCCCGTCGGAATGACTTCGACGGGTCCACCGATCCGCTGGCCTTCTTTGAGGCGCATGATCGCCCCCTCGCCAAACTCCTTTTGAGCGGTGGCGATGACCAGATCGACGGCCTTACTCTTCTGCTTATCCATGGTCGCGGCTCCTCACGAGTCGTTGATGATGGAGCCACGATTACTGTGCGGCTGTTCAGATGTCAACTGAACGGCGCGACGCTCCTGACATTGTCTGTCATGGCGCACTTTCCCTAGTCATGTCTTATGGTTAGCTCGGCTAGTTCGTGTGGCGGTAGCGGGCGAGCGCCTTATAGAAGGCTGCTTCCCTACGGATGGCGTGGATCTCCTCCTGCATCCACCGATGGAGCGTATCCGGGGTGAGCTGGACCTCGTCGTCGGCACGCTCCGCGCGCTCGCGGAGCCTTCGCTCGAGGGCGAGTCGAAAAGGGCTTTCACCGAGCCCGCTGTCCATTGCGTACATGTCCTTCGTCCCCTGGGTTCGCCCCGGCCCGAGCCTGCAACGCCTCGTGTTCCCGAGCATTTTCTCCGTCAAGTCCTTGGCGGCTACTGGGGTGAACGGCTCGTAGTCGCGTTTCTGAAACCCAGGTCGCGCTCAGAACCGCCGTCGCCATCTCAAACCGAGAGGCCGTCTCGGAGACGAGGCCAAAGACGGGCGTCGGAGGCGATTGGCGAGATCCAAGTTGTAGCTGTCGATGGCGTCGGAGAGGTCGACCGACGCACTGGCTATCGTGAAGCCACCGGCAACGATCATCACCTCCCCTGGGACCAGAAGGTACCAAAAAAGTGGCTTGCGCTCGTCGCGGCCCGGCCGCGGCTCGGTCACCAGCTCGCTCTCGGTCGTCAAGAGCACGATGTCAGCCACGATGAGGCCGACGCCTACGATGTTCATCAAGAGGCCGGAGATGCGTTTGGATCTGAAGCCAGTGATCGAGTCGAGCGCCGCTGGCGAGCCCGCGAACACCTCGTCGCCACGCCGCCCGAAGAATCCGAGGTCGGCGTCGTGGCCGTCGCGATATACGCGGTAACCCCTCCAGAACGAAAACCGCAGGTAGAGTGACTCTCGACGATACGCATCCAGAACCACCACGTCACTAGGCGCCGGTAGCGGCGGCAGGACGGCGCGAGTCGCCGCGAACGCGAACGGCTCGTCCGCTCGCGTCTCGGAGGGCAGAGCCAAAGCGATGGCCAAAAACGTGGAAGCGACTAGACCCGCCTTGGGAACGTGCATGCGGCCTGCATTATACGGCGCAATCCAAGCGGACCTCCGGAGGATTCCGGAGGTCACGGGGAGCCCATGCGTCGAGCCACCGTGCGTGGCCCCGGGACGCGCAGGCGAGTACGCTCTTCGCACCGGACATCGCATGCCGAGCGAAGTAAAAGGCGTCTGGTTCGTCACGGCGCGCAGCTACATCGAGCGCCAGTTCGGATCAGACACACTCGATCGAATCGTCGATTCCATCCCTCGGGAGTATCGCGGCGCGATCGAAGAACCGTTGGCGTCGACCTGGTACCCAGAGGAGGCGCTCCAGCAGGCACTTTCCGCGATGCACGTCGAGCTGGCGAACGCGGACGACAAGCGTTTCGTCGAAATCGTCGAGGAAAGCACCCGCGAGGGAGTGACTCGTTTTTTTCGAGTGCTGCTTCGCGTCAGCACGCCCGGATTCGTCCTTCGGCGAGTACCGACCATGTGGAAACAGATCCGGCGAGGGGCCGGCAAGGTCGAGGTCACGGTAACGGACGGAGACATCGTCATCGAGTACACGGAGTTCCCGTACTTCGAAGACAAGCTCTACCGCCTATTGACCCTCGGCAGCCTGCGCGGCCTCGTCGAGCTGGCGACCCACCGTGGCGCGGACATTCAGATTCTCGATCATGGCCCGAGCCACTGCACGGTGGTCGTTTCCGCGGACGTACAACTTCGATAGCCGATAGGGCGGCAGCCTGGCGAAGCCCGTCAAAGCTTCGGCCGTTCGCGCCGAGGCTCGCTCGACCGTCGCGTCGCCATGTAAGCCCCCCATTTCAAGAGCGCAAAAACTCCAGCGCAAAGCGCGAGCAGAATGGCGATGGACCCGCCGAAGAAGAGCCAGATGCTCGTCCGCGAAATGGCGAAAACGATCGCGAAAGAGACACCGATCATGAGCATCAATCCCGAAATCCGATCGAAACCGGGCACGTCATCCAAATCTACGTTGCGAGCGACCAGCACGAGGGTGAGCGTCATGGAGACGATTGGAAGGATGTAGACGAGCCAGTTGACGTCCATGAGGTTTTGACGAGTGAAGAACAACGAGTAGCCCGTGAGGACGGCGGCGAACATGCCAGGCATGCACACGAAGTAGATCAAAGCGCCGTAGACGTACTTCCACGGCGACTCTCCGCCGCGACGTCGGTCGTGCACGAATCGGAGCACGAACACGAGGACGGGCGGCGCCACGAACACCGCGAGCAAGATGAGCGGGTGAGCGCTCAAGAAGTCGACGAGCTCGCGACCGGTCATTGCCTCAGGAAACCACGTTCCGGGGTCCTCGTGTCGAGCCGTCGGCTAGAAGTCGCCCTGTGGGCTGTATACTGGCGGTGTGCCCGGCGCCTGGTCGTTGATGCTCATCCTGACGGTGGGCTGGAGTGCCTACTGCTTTGGGGCGACCGGCAGGCCCGGCATCGACCTTCGGGCGGCCGTCGCGCGTGTTTCGCCCATCGTCGAGGCAGCGCAACGCCCGACGGCGCCTCTTCCGAAGCGGATCGAGCTCGAGCCGGTGACCGTCGTCGCTCGAAAGCTCGCTCACGCGAACGCCACGGATGCCGAACTCTCACTCGCCGTTCGTACCGCGCCGGGAAAGGTCGGGACCGCTTCTCTCGGAAGACCGAACCGCGGCGGCCTTTTCAACGGTGTGCCCATGCCCAAGCGCTCGTTTTGGCGCATCGAGACGCCACGGCGCAGCTACACGACGCCGTCGGTCGTGAGCTCTCTCGAAAATGCCATTCGTCGAGTGAACGAGAGATACCCAAAAACGCCCAAGCTCGGCATCGGTCACGCCAGCAGCGAGAAGGGCGGCTATCTCCGACCTCACCGCAGCCATCAATCCGGACTCGATGTCGACATCGGCTACTACTACCTCGACGGGTACGCTTTCTATCGAGACGCGACGAAAGACAACCTCGACCGGCCCCGTACCTGGGAGTTGATTCAGGGTCTGCTTGGGAGCGGTCGCGTCGACTACATTTTTGTCGACCAGTCCGTGCGAGCGCTGCTGCGTGAGCACGCAGAAAGCGTCGGTGAGACTGATGACCACCTCGATTGGGTATTTGGCAACGGCCTTCGTCGCGGCCTACTTCGACACACCTGGGGCCACGAAGACCACATCCACGTTCGCTTCATCGACGCCGAAGCCGTCGAGCTCGGACTTCGACTCTACCCCGTGCTGGTAGCCGCGAAGCTGGTGCGCTGACCGAGTCGAGCGCGCCGGTCAGAAGGGCAGCGCTTGAATGAGGCCGGACTGGTCATCGCTCACTGGCTTTTCGGGGGCCCCAGGCGGTGCCGAAGCCGGTTCGACGGATGCCGACGGTGCCACTCGCGTGACGCTCGGGGTCGCCTTTCCGAGTACCCGTGCGCCGGCCGGTCCGCGCGGAGCGTCGATGGGTCGCGGCCGTTTGGTCTTTTCTTCGACCGCCCCTTTAGGATGAACTTGCGGCGAAGGCGCGGAAGAATCGTCGACCGCGGTATTTTCGCGGACTCGGTCCTTCGTGGAAAGCGCTGACGACGAGCGCTCGACATCGGGCTTGCCCGCGAGCTCGGGCGCGCTCCCGCTGCGGTCCGAAAAGTGTCGGACACCCACCAACGCGGCGCCGACTGCGAGAGCCAATCCGAGCCCGGTTACGATCCGCCGCGACGACGCTCCACGAGGTGCCGGACGCTCCCCGCCTGCACCCGCAGCCGGCGATCCAGGCCCTGGGTCAGGACACGTGTCGGCCAGAGCCGCCGGCACGACGTCGGGATCATCGAACGGGGGAGCGCCCTTCTCCGCGTACCGGGCCAGCAGCTCGAACGCCGAGCGAAGATCATCCAACCTTTCGTAGCGATCGCGAGCGAGCATTCCATCGAGCAGCTCGGCCAGCGCGGGGTCGAGCTCGGGTCGCGTTACCGAGACCGGCGGCACCTCTTCGTTGAGCTCGCGAGCGACTTGGCCGAGGCCAACTGCGGCGTGGGGTCTCGCACCGACGACACACTCGAAAATAATCGTCCCAATCGCCCAAACGTCGACGCGCTGGTCGACATCCGATTCGCCGAACACCTGCTCGGGCGCCATGTACGCCGGCGTCCCGAGCCGTTCACCGGTTCGAGTCAGCTCGCCGGCGGTCAGACCAAGAGAGTCCGGAAGGATCTTGGCGAGGCCAAAGTCGAGCACACAGACGCGTTCGTTCGGTTCGGCCAGGAAAATGTTCTCCGGCTTGAGATCGCGGTGCACGACCCCTTGCGCGTGGGCAGTGCCCACGGCGGAAACCACCGGCAAGAGAATCGTAGCCGCGTCTTTTAGGGTCAGCGGCCCGATTCGGTCGAGCTTGGCTCGCAGGGTCTCGCCCTCCAACAGATCCATGACCATGACGAGCTCGCCACCTTCGAGCTCGAAAACGTCACGAATCGGGACGACGTTCGGATGAACCACAGCGCTCGCGGTTCGAGCCTCGAGCAGGAAACGCTCACGGTGCTCCGCCCGCACGGACTTGTGCCCCTGCATGAGCTTGAGCGCGACAGCTCGTCTCGTGACCTCGTGCGTCGCCGCCCAGACGATGCCCATGCCGCCTTCTCCGAGAAGCCGATCGAGTCGATAGCGGCCACCAACCAGGCTGCCGGGTGCATGCACCGCCCGCTCCGGAACCCTCGACGCTTCCTTGAGCAGCTCGTCGAAGGCGTCGTCCGAGTCGGATTCTCCCGGGTCCTCGAGGTACGATTCCGGATCCGTTTCCTGCATCGATTCACTGCCGAAGCTGCGCGAACGTCACAGTGTCGCCGAGGCCCGACGCGAAGTCATCCCAGCAAGCCTTCGGCCTTTGCCATCTTCTTCAGGCGGTCCTTGGCGAGCTGAAATCTCTTCCGCAGTCTCGCCGCCTCCTTCTTCAACGTCGCGTCGTCCGCGGGTTGCTCGTCGGCGCTCATGACGAGTGCCAGCTCGTTCCAAGACAGGTTTTTGTCCACGCGAAGAATGAGCACGGTTTGATCTTCCACTGGAAGTTTCTCTCTGAGCTCGGCCATCCGGCTCTTGGTCGCCGTCCGGAGGTACGTGAGGGTTTGGCCGCGGACTTGCTGTTCGAGCTGCGAGAGGCCACGAGCCTGCGACAGAGGGATGTTGCGGGCAGGCCTCCGCCCGGGGGCCGTCGAGTAGCGGTTCGCGGCATGTCTCGCCAACGCGTACGCCCACACTCGGACGGGGCAACGCCACTCGAACTTCGGAAGACCCTTCCAGAGATCGAGCGTGAAGTCGCTGAACACCTCCGCCGCGTCGGATTCGCTGCGAAGCCGAGCAATCAAGAATCCGAATATTTCGGGACCAAACCCCTCGATGACGGTCGTCGTGGCTCGATCGTAGTCCTGAGTGTCGAAACACGCACGAATTCGATGCTCCAGCTGTTCTCGTTGATCAGTCATGGGCGTTCTCCGGGCTGGAGTGTGTCCGATTCGAGAGCTGACGTCCGGGATCAAAGGTCGTTCCCTCCGACGGAGAGAGGGCGCACCGCGCGTCATGTGAAGGTCGAGATGTTCTTTCTTCCAGGTTAGGCTCCGGCGACCATGCGGTGCATCGTCTGGATCGCGGTCGTTTCGGTGAGCTGCCTCACCAGCCGTGCGGGCATCGCGGCCCCACCGACCGTGGAACCAACGCCACAGGAAGATGCTGCGCCCCCGAGCCTCGAGACCGACACACCGCCGGGCTCCAGCGAACCGGCGGAGAAGCCGGCAACTGCGACCGACCCGACCGTCGAGCAAGCGCGGGCAGCCTTCAAACTCGGCAACGAACTGGCTCGCCAAGAGCAGTGGCGAGAAGCCCTCGCCACCTTCGAGCGGTCCGCTAAGCTTCGATCGCATCCGGCCACGACCTTCAACATCGGGTACTGCGAGCGAGCTCTAGGGCGATACACCCGCGCGTGGAAGTTTCTTCAGCTAGCGCTCGAGCAGCACGAGAACAAAGACGGCGGTGAGCTCGGCGAAGCGTCGATTCGCCAAATCCGTGGCTACTTGGCCGAAATCGAAAAACGACTCGTGCGCGCCGTGGTGCGTCTCGAGCAGCCCGGCACTGGCGTATCGGTCGACGGCCGTCCCCTCGAAGTGCTCGAGCGCGAGCCGCTCACGCTCGTCGCAGGGACCCTCACTCCCGGCCAGCCTCGAGTTCCGCCATCTCGAGGATTCGTGTTGCTGCTGGACGAAGGAGCGCACATTTTTGTTCTCACTCGCGCGGGTACCCCGGACGAGGTCCTGAACCTGGCGTTCGAAGCAGGCAGCTCGATCGATGTGGCGCTCGGCCGCCCACACGCGACGCCCGCCAACGACACGCCGGTGGTCGTGGACGAGCCACCGAGTCGATTGCCGGCGTGGCTCACCCTCGGGATCGGCAGCGCCGGGCTCGCGGTAGGCGGTGGCCTCGGGATCGGCGCGCTCATCAAGTCGAACGAGCTGGATGACGACTGCCCCACGCGGACGACGTGCCCACCGGACCGACGCGATGACGTCGATAGACAGAAACGACTCGCCCTCGGATCGACGCTCTCGTTCGTCATCGGTGCTGCAGGGGTGACGACCGGGGCGGTGTGGCTACTGCTGTCGCGGCCGCCGGCCACCGACCTGAAGGCCCT
>JAJDAH010000078.1 GCA_029261965.1 Polyangiaceae bacterium | reverse complement strand
GCCCGCCGAGCACGCCCGCGTCGTCTCGCCCCGGCCCCGGCCGCGGCCCCGGCGCCGGAGCTTCGGCGTTGGTGTCCGAGGGACGTTTTGACGACCACTCGGAGCGCAGTGCTTGCGGCTCTCGCGCTGTCCGCGGGTTGCACGATCATCGTGCCCGGTGATTTGGGGCGCATCAGTTGCGAAGCGGAGGGCGCCATCGGTCCTCCGGCCTGCGAGCAGGGACAGTTTTGCGGCGGGGGCATGTGTCGCCTTTGTGTGGAAAACGAAACGTGTGATGACCGCATGGACAACGACTGTGATGGCCAGGTCGACGAAGCCTGTGCTGACGCTGGACTCGGCGGCACAGGCGCGGGCGGCGGCGGCGGGATGTCCGCCGCTGGTGGCATGTCGAGCGGAGGGTCCGCCGGCATGGCCACGGGTGGGGCTTCGGGCGTGGGCGGCACCGGCGGCGTTGGCCCCGGCGGCTCGCCCGCGGGCGGGGCCGCTGGCGCTGCCGGCGTCGCGGGAGGTCCGCCCGGACCGGGCGAGCCATGCGGCCCTGCGGGTGGCTGTGACACCGGGCTCTTCTGCCTCGATCCCTCGACCGTGGGGGGGAGCGGCGCGGCGTTTTGCACGAGGGGCTGTTGCACCTCGATGGACTGCGGAAACGGCGCCGCCGTGTGCTGGCCGGGTCCAAACTCGACGTCGATCTGCCGACTGGCAGCGTCCGTCGGTCGCCCGCCCCCGGGCGCCGGTATCACCGGCGTGCAGTGCTCGAGCAATGGCGATTGTCGGTCGGGGGCCTGCGAAGGCGGTCGATGCATCGACACCTGCTGCGACGACGGTGACTGCTCTTCGATCGACGCACCTGACTGCACTTTTCGTGACTACGACGGGGCGATGGGGTTTCAGTGCGGAGACTCCGGCAGCGAAGGGTACGGCTCGCTGTGCAACGGTGATGGCGAGTGCCGAAGCAACGAGTGCATCCCCCAGGGATTTACCGGGTTCTGCTCGGAGCACTGCTGCAGCAGTCGCGACTGCAGCGCTCTCATGTTCGTTGGGGATGTGGAGTGTCGGTATCGCGCCCGGAACGGAGCTTTCATCCGCGTCTGCGACCCGGGGCCAGCCGGACCCAAGGGCGTCGGCGAGGCCTGTACGAGCGACGACGAGTGCCAGGGTGGTCGGTGCCTCGATCTCGGTGGTGCTCTGGGCAGAATCTGCACGGATGCCTGCTGCACGGATGCCGACTGTGGCGATCCTGGCACTTACGGATGCCGCCAGGTTCTGAGCAGTGGAGAGTACGTCTTGCGGTGCGTGCCCTTGTAGGTAAGAACGAAAGCTGATCTACGAAACGCGGTTCGCGTTGGAACGGCGTTCCGCGCCTCCACCGCGCGCCTTTCGACGCACTCGGCCCACATGGGAGCAATCGACCCCACACTACCTCCGTCCAGCTCGACGGGGGGTTTGGTTTGCCCCGTGTGTCGCGGCTCGTTCGATCCCGCCGAGGCGACCTACACCTCCGAGCTCAAAGGAGCGCTGCCGCGGTGCCCGAAACACGGCCTCGCTTACGTCGAGGTGTCGGAGCTCGCCGGGATCCAGGCGGATCCTCTCTTGGGTAAAACGGTGGCCGATCGCTTCACGGTACTGGCCAAGCTCGGCTCAGGATCCATGGGCGCGGTGTACCTCGCCCGCCAGGAAGCGGTGGCGCGCGACGTGGCGCTCAAGATCGTCCACCCGGAGCGCGCCTACGATCCCGAGACCCGCAGCCGCTTCGAGCGTGAGGCCAAGGCGACCAGCTCGCTCGTGAGCCCGTACACCGTGACCGTTTTCGATTTCGGCGAAGCTGGAGACGGCTCGTGGTTCCTGGCCATGGAGCTCTTGCGCGGGGAATCACTGGGAGATCGGTTGCGCCGCGTGGGCAGGCTGGGCGTCGGCGACGCCGTGAAAGCGACGCGGCAGGCGCTGCAGTCATTGAGTGAAGCCCACGGCAAGGGGATCGTCCATCGCGATCTCAAACCGGATAATTTGTTTCTGACGCGCGTGCCCGACGCGTCCGGAGGCGACACGGACGTTTGCAAAGTTCTCGATTTCGGCATCGCCAAAGTGATGCACATCGAAAAGAAAATCGACCAGCTCGAGACCCAAGCCGGGACGGTCTTCGGGACCCCGCGCTACATGTCACCCGAGCAAGCGCAGGGCAATTCGCTCGATGCCCGAAGCGACATCTATTCGCTCGGAGTACTGCTCTATCAAATGCTGTCGGGCCGCGCGCCGTTCGTGGACGAGGACGCTGTGGTCGTCATGGCGCAACACATCAAAGACGAACCGCCAGTTTTCGACGAGGTGGCTCCCGGCATTGGTGTGCCCGCCGCCATAGAGCGTGTCGTCCGCCGAGCTCTAGCCAAGGACCCCGACGATCGTCCTCAGACGGCGGAGCAGTTCGCCGGAGCTCTCATCGAGGCCGCCGAGCGCTCGGGGGTCTTGGCCAGCGGCGTTCACGACGCGGCCGGCATCAGCTCGGTCCGCAGCGTGGTGGCGGCGCTTCCGCTCATGCGGCCCACGCTCAAGAGACGGCTGGCCATCGCCGGTGGTGTCCTCGTCATGCTTGCGCTTTTTACAGTGGGGTTCTTCCTTTTCCGCTCTCAGCGCAAGGTGCCACCAGCTGTCGCCACCGACAAGGCGGCGCCCTCGCCCCGAGAGAACCCGGAAAAGCCGGCAGCGGGGCGCGAAATGAAAGAGCGAGCGCCTGAACCGGAGGCGGCGAAGGACGCAGCCGTGGCGGTGAAGCCGAAAAAGCCGGTTCCTCGAGGCTCACGCCGCGGCGCGCCCGCGGTCAAATCTACGGTTTCTCGGCCAGCACTCGGGGTGGCGCCGGTCCCAGCCCCGCCGAAGGCCGTGCCGTCCCCCCCTGCGCCGACCAAGAAGCCGAACGAGCGCTACGGCCGTTTCGAGTAACTCCCGAAAACCGCAATCAAAAACGGCGTAAACCCGCGTTGCGGCTGAGAGTTCCAGCGTGTTAGCTTCGCTCGCCCTATGGACCCCCGCGAGATGGACGCGCTGGTTCAGCGCCTGGTCCAGAACCCTCACGACCAGGAAGCCATCAGCTATGCGCATCAGGCGGGGCAAGCCGACCCCCGCTCGTACGCAATGTTGCTCGAGAAGACGGGCACCGCGACGAGCGAACCTGCGTTAGCGAGCCACTGGCTGACTGAAGCAGCCAACGTGTGGTCGACGACCTTGGGCGACGCGCACCGCGCAGCGCGTGCGCTGATGATCGCCATCGACCGCGATCCCACCCAGCCGACGCCGGCGGAGCGACTCGCCGAACTCTACCGCGAGAAGGGTGACATGAAAGCGCTAGCCGCGCTGCTTGAGCGCCGCGCCAAAGCGCTCGCACCGCTCGCGTCGCAAGACCCGGAAATGCGCTCACATGTCGCCGGCATTCACGAAGAGCTCGGGCAGCTCTGGGCAGAGGCCCCGCTCAGCCAGCCGAAAAAGGCGATCGAAAACTACCGACGCGCGGTCGAATACGATCCGCGCAGCCAGTACGCCGCGTACGGGCTCCGAGAGCTCTACAAGACGCAGCAGCAATGGCGTGAGGCGATCCCGTTCTTCCAGGTCGAGCAGGATGTCGTCGACGACCCCGAACGCAAGATTGCTCTTTACCAGGACGAAGCCGAGGTGCGGAAGTCCGCAGGGGATGCGGCGGGGGCGACCGACGCGCTCCGCAACGCTCGCTCGTTGGAAGGCGGTCAGGATCCGGCGCTGTCCCAGCAGCTCGGCGCGGTGATCCTCGAGCGGATCCAAAACGGAGAATCCGTCGGGGACGACGAACGTAACGAAGCCGCGGAGCTCTTCGTCGCCCTGGCGGAGATGTACTCGGGCGAGCATGGCCTCTCGTATTCTCAGTGCGCTCTCGAGGCGTACCCGTCGCACGATCGTGGCATGCAATTGGCGTTGTTCTATGCCGCGGAGCTCGGCAGGGACAACGAGGTGACCTCCCTTGCGGCGGGCTATCTGCGAGTGAACCCCGAAGGAGCGCTCGCCGCCGAGGCGCGTCAACACGTCAGCACGCATGCGGCTTCGGGCGGGAACGTCGACGATGCTCTGTTGGCGTCACTCGAACCGGCGCCGGGCGGGCCCGCGGCGGGGCCGGCGGCGACGGCGACGGGCGGAGCATCCGCGGCGCCTATTTCGGTCGCGCCCTCGGATCCCGACCAGATCGGTGCGTTGCTCGACGCCGCCGAGGGGCTCGCCAAGAAGGGCAAGAAGAACCAAGCGGCGACTAAGTACAAGGAAGTGATCGCGCTCGATCCCGCGAACGACGACGCGCTCGGCTTTCTCGAGGGTCATCTGCGCCAAACTCGGAAGTTCGCCGAGCTACGAGACTTGCTGCTCGGTGCAATTCGGGCGCCGGACACTCTCGACGACCAGAAGAAAGATTGGCTACGCGAGCTGGCAAACCTCTGTGAGCAGTCGCTCCGCGATCTCAACACGGCGACGACGGCGCTGCAGGAGTTGATGGACCTCGAGCCGGGCGACGACACGGTTCGTGGACAGCTCAAACGGCTGCTCGAGCGCTCGGGGAAGTGGGACGATCTCGCGGCCCTGTTGCTCCTGGAAGCGGAGCAGGAAGCCGACACCGAGGCGCGCCTCTCGCTGGAAAAGAACCTCGCCAAGCTCCATGAGGTCAAGCGCAAGGATCCCATCGCCACGGGCGAGACGTGGGCACGCATCGCATCGCTGACCCCGGACGACGATCAGGCCATCACCACGGCCGTCCGACACTTCGAGAAGGGCGAACGTTTCGATCTCGCCGCCGAGGTGATTGGCGAAAACGTCGGCAACGTCAACGAGGATCGGCCGAAGAGTGCCCTGTTCCAAAAGCTCGGCCAGTTGCGAGAGGCCATCGACGACGTGCTCGGAGCGGGCGACGCCTACGCCGAGGGCGCGGCCGTCAAGGATGACCCGGGGCTCTGGGAAGCCGCCGAGCGGTGCTTCGTCGAAGTCGAAGCGTGGGATCAGGCGGCGACCGCCATCAATCAGCGGGCTCAGCTCATTGCCAAAGAGCTCGAACAGGCGGAGCTGTTCGCCCGGGAGGCCGACTACCTGACCCGCGCCGGCGACGGCGAGAACGCCGTGCTGCGCCTGGAACAGGCGACCGATCTCGATCCGGCGAACGACGAGTTCGCGAGCGATCTGGAGGACCGGTACAACGAAGCTGGGCAACACGAAGATTTGGCGACGTTCCTGCTGAGGCGCGCGGACAAGCTGAAGGATCCCGGACAGCGCATTGCGCTTCGAAAGCGCGCGGCTCAGCTTCAGCGCGAGACGCTCGAAGATGCGGATGCGGCCCGGGACAGCCTCCTTTTGGTGCTCAACGACGGTGATGATGCCGAAGCCCTCGGCTCGCTCGCGGACGACGCCGAGGAGAGCGGTGACAGCGAGGATGCGGTGGACTACCTGCGGCGCCTCGTTGCCGTCACTTCCGAGCCGGTGGCGAAGGCGGGCTTCGCGATGCGGGAGGCCAAGCTCGTGGCCGAAGGGCTCGACGACGGCCCAGGGGCCGTCGAGCGATACGAGCGCATTCTCAAAGACATCGATCCGAAGAACACCGAGTGCCTGAACGCCATCGCCGACCTTCACGACGCCCAGGACAACGCCGCGGGCACCGCGGACGCGCTCGAACGCTTGCTCGGGATCGTCGATGGACCCGAAAAAGTCGAAGTGGCTCAGCGCTTGGCGGAAATCTACGAGGGGCCGCTCGACGATCCGAAGAGCGCCATCCGGGCGCTCGAGGTCGTGCACGCAGCGGACGAAGAAGACTTCGACGCGATCCAGCGGCTGATGGACCTCTCGGAGAAGGTCGAAGACTGGAACAAGGTTGCGGCGTACACGACCCTGCTCATCGAGGTCGAGGGGGACGAAGAGGAGCTGAGCCGCATGACGCGACGGCTTGCCGAGATTCTCTTCGACAAGTGCGACCGTGGGGACGAAGCGCTCGCGGCGCTGATGAAAGTCGCCGACGAGGGTGACACCGAGTGTCGCGACGCTTACGTCGAACTCGGTGACAAGCTCGGCTGGAAGGGCATCGTCGCGACGAAGCTCGTCGAGTGGTACGAAGGGGCCCCGGTGAACGAGGCGCGTCACGATGCGCTGAGGGGAGCTTTCGACCGCTTCATCGAGGTAGACCGAAAACCCGATGGCGCCACCGTGGCGAAGGAGCTCGCGCGCACCCGCGGTGCGGACAAAGAGATCGCCGAAAAGCTCGAGGAAATCGGCGGTGAGCTGAAAGATCTCGATGCCCTCGGCGTCGCTCACGACTTGCTCGTGGCCGACCTCAGCGGTCCGACGCGCGCCGAAGAAATGGTGCGCCAAGCGGAGGTGCTGAAAAAGGCGGGGATCGAGTCTCTCGAAGCGATTCAACACGGCGAGCAGGCCTTGACGAGCGTCAGCCCGGACGAGGTCGAGCCCCTTCTGACCCGCCTTTCCGAGCTTGCGGATGAACCGGGTCAAGTGATCGACCTCTACGAACGGCAAATCAGTCGCTGCAAGGCGCCGGCAGACCGGCTCAAAGCGCTCGCGCGCGCCGCGCAGGTCTCCGCCGAGCGTGGCTCGGAAGAACGCGCCCGTGGTTTCTTCGACATTTCGCTCGGCGGTGGTGTCCAGGACGAGACCTTGGAGATCTTGGAAGCAACCGCGCGCGACGCTGACGCGAACGGGAAAACCGAGTCGCTGCGCCGTACTCTGGCCGAAGCGTTGGCGTCCGGCGGCCAGGGCTCGCGGGACGGCGGGCGGACCCGCGGTGCGATGCTGCTTCGCGCCGCTCGGCTGGCATACAGCGACCTCGGGGACACGGACCAAGCCTTCACATGGCTCGGCGACGCGTTGGTCACCCACGTGGACGACGCTGGTCTCGACGCTCTCGAAGAAATTTCGCGCGACCTCGGCGACATGAAGCGTGCGGAGGCAGTGATGGGCCGGGCGCTCGAAGAGGTGTTCGACGGGCCACTGGTTCGCAAGTTGCTTGGTCGCCGCGCGGCGCTCCGTCGAGACGAGCTGGACGACAAACCAAGCGCGGCGGAGGACCTCAAGCGATTGCACGACCTGTCTCCAGGCGATCAGGACGTGATGGAGCAGTTGTCGGCGCTCTACACGGATCTCGAGGACTACCGGGGCATGGTGCAACTCTACGAGGACCAGATCCTCCGCGGCCGGGACGCGACGGCGAGGGTCGAGCTCGCACGGAAGGTGGCCCGACTGTGGGAGGAAGAGCTCGACGATCCTCGCGAGGCTGCCGATGCGTGGCGTCGCGTGCTTCGCATGAAGAGCGGTGATCCGGAAGCCACCGAGGGTCTCGACCGCGCGAAACAGAACATGCTCAAGCGGCACGCGGACGACGAAGACGACGCCCCGCCGCCGCCCAAGAAGAAGAAGAAGGCC
>JAJDAH010000077.1 GCA_029261965.1 Polyangiaceae bacterium | reverse complement strand
CGACGACGGCGTCGACGAGCGCGTAGGTCAGGTAGTCCGCTCCGGAACCCCGGATCCGGCCGTGCCCCTGGCGCAGCCGCTCCCGGACGGGGTTCAAGCTGTCACCGGGGCGCTCGCCCTGGAAGGTGATGACGAAGTTCTTGCCGGCGAAAATGCTGAGTTGCTCGGTTTCGATGCAGCCGTCGTACGAAACCATGCGTACGACGATGAAGAGCTGTTCACCGTAGGGCTCGACTTTCGGTCGCTGGTTGACGTTGACGACGTCCGCGAGCGCCAGGCGATGCAAACCGACGACGTCGGCGAGCTTTTCCAACTTCTCGACGTCGCCCAGGCCGTCGACATCGATCCACGTCACCGGCCACTTTTCGACCAGTGCACCGAGTTGATCGGGGTCCTCGACGACTTCGGAGACCATCTCGTCGGGGCCGTAGGAGTGGCAACGGATCACCGTCCCGTGCTCGTCGGGATTCACGCTCAAGGTTCCCGGTACGGCGCCGGGCTCGGCGCGCCGTGCGGTTTCTTTTCGTTTGCGAGGCGGATGAGGCGCGCGGGTCACGTCGCGGAGGTTGCCGAAACGTGACGGCGAGGGCGAGAAACCCGCAAAGTCGCCGTGGGGTGTGCGGTTCGGGGATGCGTCGCGCGCACCTCGCGCCGCCGCGAACGCGGACTAGAGTCCGCTCGGGCGGAAGCGCTGGCCCGCAGGCTGAGCTCGCTTCTGCCGTTTCGGCGCCGGCTTCTTTCGCGTGACCGGCTTCTTGGGCACCGACGTCTTCTCGCGCGGCGGCGTCGAAGGTTTCGCGGTCCGGGCGGCGTCGCCATCGACGGGGCCCTCGAGTTTTTTCGAGTCCTCGGCCATCGGGTCGACGACGTCGAGCTCCGTTCGTTTCCCGGCGTCCGATTCGGTGTCGCGTTTGGCCGGTTCCGGTGGGGCAGGGGAGCTCTTTGGCGGGTTGGGAGTTAGGGTCTCGAGTGAGGAGGGATTGAGCCCTCCACCCGACGCCGGTGCCGAGCTCGGCGAGTCGCCACCGGACGAGCTGTACGCCGCCATCCCGACGGCGACGGCGACGGTCGCGGCGACGGCCAACGCCGCCACCAGCTTGAGCGTTCGTGGGGCGGCCGAGCGGTTCGAGGTCACCGCCAGCGCGCCATGGCCTCCGGTCGAGACGCGCGGAACGAGCGGCGCGTCCTGAGTCTCGACGAGGCTCGACCGCGAGGACGGCGGCGCCGACGATCGCCGAAGGGCAACGGGCGGAAACGAAGAGGGCGCCTGGGGGTCGGCGTGCGCTTCGAGGTCGACGTGCTTGGCGAGCAGCCACGTGGATTCGAGCGACGCGTGCGTGACATCTTCGAAGATGCCTTGGTTGTAGATCCACCGGGCGAGCGCTGTGCCCATCGTGCGCATGTCGCGCCAACGCTCGTCGGGGTTCTTGGCGAGACCCTTTTCGATGATCGACCAAAGCTCCGGATCCCCACTCGCGAAGGAGGTGATCGGTTCCGGAGTGTCCTCGATGATCGAGCGCAGGATGGCGTTGTAGTTCTCGCCATCGAAAGGAGCGCGCCCCGTGACCAGCTCGTAGAGCATGACCGCGACGCCCCAGATGTCGACGCGTCTGTCGAGCTCTGTCTCGCCACGGGCTTGTTCGGGGCACATGTAGCCGGGGCTCCCGAGCAGGGTACCGGTCTGAGTCAGCCTTTGATCCACTTGGCCGTCGGTCCGAGCGATTCCGAAATCGAGCACCTTGGGTTGTGTGCGCGACGTTCCGACCTTGGCGAGGTAGATGTTTTCCGGCTTGAGGTCGCGGTGCACCACCCCGCGTTCGTGGGCAACGGCGAGCGCATCGATGATTGGCAGCATCGTCTGTACCGCTTGAGCGCCACCGAACCGGCCGCCACCGTGGTGCAGCGCATCCGCTAGGCACTCGCCATCGAGCAGCTCCATGACGATGTAGGGGTCGCCTTGCTGGGACTTTCCGAAGTCGTACACACGCACGATCGCTGGATGCCCTAACCGCGCCACCATTCTCGCTTCGTTGAGAAAGCGCTGGTTCATCTCCGGTGAGGGGTTGTCACTCTTGATGAGCTTGAGCGCGACGTGAGCGTCGAGATCGACATTTCGCGCGACCCAAACGGTGCCCATTCCGCCTTCGTCGAGGCGGCGGATCAGCTCGTACTTGCTGGCGATGACCTCGCCGCGCTGGTAGCGCTGACTCTCCGGGCCCTGGCTCAAAAGTCCTTACCTCCCACCATGAAGGACATTTACCTACATCAACCGACTATGTGTGACAACGAAGAGGCCTCGGGGATTCCAGTGCAGACGCAACCGTCTTTGTGTTGCCCGGGAGGAGCAACTATTGGCAGCTGCCACCGACGCAGGTGCTGGGCGCGAGGCAGGCGGCACCGCAAGCCCCGCAGTTCTGCGAGTCGTTCATGAGATCGACGCATCCACCAGGCGATGCACAGCAAGTTTGCCCTGCTGCGCAGGCGCTGCCCCCATTGCAACCGCAGACTTGACTGGGCCCGGTGCGCACGCACGCTTCTCCCGGCTGGCACGTCGAGCCGTCGCAGACGCAGGTGTTGCTTGCCGAGCAGATGCCGGTCCCCGGTCCTCCGCCATCCTTGCATTGGGTGTTCGCGGTGCAGCCGCACACCGACGCGGCGCAGGCGAAGCCACCGAGGAACCCTTGCGCGGAGCAGTCGTTACCGCAGATGCCGCAGTTGTCGTTGTCGGTCCTGAGGTCGGACTCGCATCCGTCGTCGGGGCCGGTGGGTGGCTGGCTGCAGTTGGCACGCGGTGCGGTGCACGTCGAGGTACACACCCCAGCGGCGCAAGCCAGCGTTGCCCCGCCCGCCGTGCTGCACGCACGCGCGCATGCGCCGCAATGCCCAACGTCGTCGGCGAGGGTGGTTTCGCACCCGTCTGCCGTCATCATGTTGCAGTCAGCCAAACCGGGCCCGCACGAGCCACCCGCGCCTGCAGATCCAGCCATGCCGCTCGCGCCGGCGGCGCCTCCCGTGCCGACGACGCCACCGGTGCCAGCAGCTCCACCGGTGCCAGCAGCTCCAGCAACTCCACCAGTGGCCGCGGCTCCAGCGGCTCCGCCCGTCGCCATACCGCCGGCTCCGCCAGTAGCAGCTCCACCAGAACCCGATGCGCCGCCCGTCGACGAACCTCCCGCTCCCGCTGACCCGCCAGCAGCCGATGCGCCGCCAGTTCCGCCGCCCGCAGAGCCGCCGCTGCCGATACTGCCCGCGGCCCCGCCGACGAAATCGAACTTGTCGTAGTCGTTCAGACAGCCGCTGGCGATCCCCGCGCCAAGCACGAGCAAGCACGCTCGCTTGGTGATTCGGCGTCGCAACTCAGAAGCTCCCGCTCACGCGAACCGATCCTGGACCGATCGAGACCGTCGGACGTCGTTGCCTCGCGGTGCTCTTTTCCTTCCCGCCGATGACGAACAGCGCCGTGCCGACGCCAATACCGACCACTCCGATGCCGAGGCCGATGTTGGCGAGCAGCTGATAGCGTTTCCCCGTGTCGACGTCGCTTCGCACGTCTTCGGGGCAGACGTCGTTGGTGCATCGTTTCTCGACGTCGTCGAACTTCGAATTGTTGAGGGCGCCGAACGCTCCGAAGGTCGCGAACCCCGCGATCCCGACGCCCCCTGCCACGTAACCCCACGTGCGAAGCGGAATGCCCGACGTCGTCAGCTCGGCACTCGGCGGTGCTGGCTCCGGTTCTGCGACCGGCGGCGGCACCGGCTCTGCGGCTTCGGGTGCCTCGAAGGTGAGTGTGAGGTTTTCCGTCTGCCCGGCGGTGGTCGTCACGGAGTTTCGTCGCTCGTCGCCCCCAGGGGCGGTGGCGACGATTTCCACCTGACCGGCGGCTACGACGACAGGCGCCGTCCAGTCGCGGATGTCGACGCCGCCGACGGAAACCTTGGTCCCCGGCGGCGCGTTCTCGAGGCTCACGGTGACTCGGGCGATCTTCTGTTCGAGATCGTCGATCTCCGCCTGAATCGCGTCGCGGGTCTTGGCGTACTTTTTCTTCCGCGTGGCCGATTCGGCCGCCTCGGCGAGGCCAGCTTGGTACTCGCGCCACGCTTCGGTGATTCGGCCGAGCTCGACGTAGGAGCGGGCGATCATCAAGCGGGAGTTGGGGCTGGCGACGATGTCGTGCGAGGCCCGAAACGCGGTGATGGCTTCCTTGTAGCGCTTTGCATCGAACAGATCGTCGGCCACGGCGTAGGTCTTCTGCGCGGCTTCGAGCTGTTCCTTGGACGCGAGGTCTACCGGTGTTCCCGCCGCGAGGGCCGCCCCAGCGCAAAGCAACAGGGCCACCGCTACACTGGAAGAAGAGAACAAGCGCATCGCAAGCGACGATACCACGCCGCGGCGCTCTTCCCATTCCGCGAGCGCAATCGCGATTCCCTGCCCGCGGCTGGGCGTCAGATCCCCGACGGGCGATAACGCTTCTTCCCCCTTTTCACCTTTTCTCGTTCGGGCTCGCGCTTCGGGGGGCGAGCTTCGGAAGCGACATCGTCGTCGTCGTCGCCTTCGCCCTCGTCGTCGTTGGTGGCGGTGGTTTCCGCCGGTGCGACATCGGGCGCAGGCGCTTCGGGTTGCGGCTCCGTCTCCGAACGGTTCGTCGACGTTTGCGCAGCTGGCGCGAGCACGGGCGCCTCTTCGATTTTCGTGGAAACTTCGGCGGCGGGATCCTCGGATTTCGAAAGCGACGCGCGCACTCCGGCAACCAAGAGGATCACCCCCGCCAATCCCAGAACGATCGCCACGACCTTGCGTGAGGCGCCGCGGCGTTGCTCTAGCGCGCCGCTTTCCGAAGCCTCGAATGCGTCGAGGCTGGTGCGTGCTTGCGGCGGAGCCTTCGGCACATCCTTCGACGGGCTTGCCAAGGGTGGCGCGAGGGGAAGGGTCTTCTCGGGTTTCGGTGGGGGTGTGGCTTCCGGTTTCTGCTCGGGTGCCGGCGGGCGGGGCGTCGCTTCCGGTTTCGGCGGGCGGGGTGCCGCTTGGGATTCCTGCTCGGGCTTCTGTTGGGGTTTCTCTTCGGGTTTCTGCGCGAGCTCCGGCGGCGGAGGTGCCGGAGCTTCGTTGACAGGCTCGGCGGGGATGAGAGGAGGCGCGTCCGGTTCCGAGCCGAGCAGGAGCGGCGACAGCGCACCGCGCTTCCTGGGCGGGGCGGTTTTTTTCGGGGCTTGGGGTTTCTTTTTCGCTTCAGGCTCCTTCTGCAACGGCGGCTTGTCTCGTGGTGCGGCGGCCGCGAGCGGAGGCTTCTCGTCTTTCGATGCCTCCTTTTGCGACGGCGCGCCTGCGGGCACGTCGATGGATGGAGTCGTGGGCGCTTCTTGCGCGCCGAAGATCAGACCGTCCGGCTCGGCGACGATAGGAGTCGGCCGGCTCGCCCGCGGGATGGACGAAGGAATGTCGCTCGTCTCGATGCTTTTGGTGGCCACGGGTGCCGGAGGACGGTAGGTGGGGCGTCCGGACTCGGGCGGTTGACTGTCGACGACTCGAGTCCCGGTGGCGAGCTCTATGGCGACGCGTCGAGCTTCCAGCTCGGAGCGAAGCAGACGCTCGACCGTCGAACCCACCTGTTCGGGCGTGGCGACCTCCGGAAATTCCCCCATCGCAGCGATCATTTGCGTGGGCGTTTGGTACCGAGCGTCGAGATCGCGATCGAGCGCGCGCGCGACGACGTCGGCGACCTCTTTCGGGACGGGCGGTCCCGGACGCGACGCGAGGTCCACGCGAGCGATCGGATGTTCGCGCGTCTTTTGGAGCACGGCGTCGATTTCAGGCGACTTCGAACGCAGACCGGCGATCCGCGCGGGCCCGGGGCCGCGAAACCCCGTGACCGAACCGAAGAGCGGCTCGTTCATCAGCATTTCCCAGAGCAACACCCCGACCGAAAAAACGTCCGTTGCCGGGGTCGGCAGCGCCTCGGTTTGCTCCGGTGCGAAGTACGGCACGAGCCCCGCGTGTCGACCAAAATCGCGGATCCCGATCGCCGTGCCGGCCGTGGCCAGATCCGAGAGCATCGTCTCGCCGAAGCTCGCGACGAGCACGGTGTGGGGCGTGATGCCGCCGTGCACGGCCGCCGAGAGGCGTCGCTCGTCTTCCGCCGCGCTGTCCATCGGCGAGCCGTGCATGGCGCACCAGTCGATGCGTGCCGCGTTGGCTGCTTCGAGTAGATCGACGACGATTCGCAGAGCGACGGGTATCGAGATGGGAGCGCGCTTGAGAGCGGCCTGCCGTTGGAGGGCACGGAGCGGCGTCCCCTCGACGTACTCGCTGACAATCGCGATCTCCTGGGGCGCAACGACCACTTCGAGCACGGCGACCAGCTTCGGATGTCGGATGTCGGCGGCAGAGAACGCCGCTTCGCTGATGCGTGCGACCGCGGCGTCGTCGATGGGCCCGCCCCGCGGGATGCGCCGAACCGACACGGCCCGCCCCAACTCGGCGCCGCTGGCGATTCGCGCCGCCCAGTGAGCGCCGAGCGGTGAGGCGGCGATTTCGGTGATCAGCTCGTATCGGCCGAGCGTTTCACGCCCACCGCCGGCGCGTGGCCTGAGCGTGTCTCTCACCACCGTTCAATCCTAAGCGACTCGCCCGCATCCGCCCATCGAGTCGGTGAAGGATGTGCCATTGTGTGCCTCGGCGACTGGAATCGAAGAATGCCCGGCCGAAACCAGCTGGATTCGCTCCTGGTACGACGCTTGCTAAAACGGGGGCATGACTCGACCCCGATTTCATTCCAGCCTGTTGATGATTTCGTCCGCCGCGGTGGCCATCGCTTGTGGCGGCGCGACGTACGAAGGCGATGACGGGAGCGCCGGCGCGGCCGGTTCCGGAGCCAGCACCGGTACTGGCGGTTCGGGCGCGGGCGGCACCGGGGCGACGGCGGGTGCAGGCGGCACCGGGGCGACGGCGGGTGCAGGCGGCACCGGAGCGACGGCGGGTGCAGGCGGCACCGGAGCGACGGCGGGTGCAGGCGGCACTGGAGCGACGGCGGGTGCAGGCGGCACCGGAGCGACGGCGGGTGCTGGTGGCACCGGAGCGGTCGGAGGAAGCGGCGGAACTGGAGGCGTGCCGGCGCAATGTCAGGTCAGCGGCACCCCGGGGCCTGGTCCGCACGAAACCAAGTTCGTTTTTCGAACCGACAGCACCGATCCCGTCTACATCTACGCGGGCTGTCGACTTCGATACGACGTTCTTTCGTGCGCCGACGGCTACAACCAGTCGCTCGCGATGTTCGCCGACTGCACGACGCCCTGCAGCGATACGAGTGGTGGTTGCATTGCCTGCGGCGCATGTTTCGAAGAAGCGCGAGCCGTGACTTCGAGTACGCCCACCGAAGACATTTGGCCGGGCAACACGTACACGTTCGGGACCGATCCGCAGGGGTGCTCGTGCCACCGAGGGTTCACTGCACCTGCTGGCAAGTATCGCGTGAGTGTTCCCGTGTACCTGAGCGAGTCCGACGCGCTGTCCGGCGGACCGTCGGTGGCGACGATCGTCGACGTCGACTTCGACCTACCCGCGCCAAACGGCGTCGTCGTGGTCGATTTGCCCGCGTTTGCTAGTCCCCTGGATCCGTGATCCCTTGCAAAACTCGGCGGCCCCTACGGGGCGAGGCCGCCGAGTTTTGCCGGCGAAAAGCACAGCTCCGATCCATGTTCTGGTCTGTCCAGCGCGCGGCGGAGCTCCGCTCCACCACACTAGCTCCGGCGGCGGGAGCACGCCTCCGGCGCCCTGAGCCGATCTTTCTGTCGACGACGCCCCCATAGAAACAGCACGGCGAGCGGCGCCAAGAGAATCGGTGTTCCCGACGTGCCTCCGTTCGCACGGCAGGCGCACCCGCCCGCGTTCTCGCTGGACGCGGCTTCGTTGTTTCGTTGGCCAGCGGCGCCGCCGGACGTTCCGATCGCGCCAGCGCCCGCCGACCCTCCAGTCGGGTTGGGGTTCGCGCCGCCGGCTCCGACGGGAGGCATCGACTCGAGCTGACAGCTGGCATCGCACCCGTCGTTCGGTTGGTTGTCTCCCAAGTCGCATTGCTCGCCGGTGTCGACGGCTCCGTCGCCGCACCGAGCCGGGTTGCAATCGAGGCGACAAGCGTCGGCGCGCTCGTCGCTGTTGGCGCCGCCGTCGTCGCACACTTCGTTCGCGTCGAGCACACCGTTGCCGCAGAACTCGGCGATTGGCCAACCCATGTCACGAAGCGCCGCCAGTGTGACGTCGACGCCTTGGCCGAGGCCGGGCGTGGCGCGAGGCTCCATCAATAGATCCGGCCGGGCACTGATGTCGAAGTGCGCGACCGACGAACCCAGTCGCAATGGATCGCTGGCGAACAGCCGGAGCTGGCCGTCCGTCATGCCCGATTGCCGAGTGTCGTCGAGCGAGAGGGTGAGGGTTAGCGGCCCCGCGAACGTGCTGAACGCGAGCAGATCGCCGTCCTCGCGGGTGACGCCGAAAACCGGAATGCTGACGAATTCGCCCGGGTCGAACGCGCGGGGATGAAACGGTGGCCTCTCGTCCTCGTCGTCGGCGATGAGCACGGCGATCGCGCCGGCAAGCTCCGCGTTTTTCACCTTGTCCGGGCTCTTGCAGGTGCCGCCGCGTTGCAGGAGCGCGATCTTTCCGGTGAGTGGCGCGAGCGCGTCGCAGCCGTCCCACCCCGGCGGTGATCCATCGTCACCGACCGCGAGTTCGCCGGTGAGCGGTGCCGTCGGGAGCGGCCCGAACGGCGCTTCTCCAATCTGTCCGCTGACGCCCGCAATGGGCGGGCTCGCGTCGAGTCGCGGTACCCCGAAGTCCATCAACTTCGTGGCTTCCGCGGTGACCTGCGCCCCGTCCCATACCAGGCCGTGCACGTTGGTTGCGGATTGAAACCGCTCGAACGGCGTCATCAGATTCCACGTCCGGCCGAGGTCCGTGTCCTTGACGAAGTGGCTGTAGATCGAGGGGAACCCCGGTGGTGGAAACTCGCCGGTCGTATGGTCGCTGAAGTCGGCAATGCCGAGGCCATGGCCGAGCTCGTGCAGCACCACCGTCACCAGATCGATGTCGTCGCCGCTGTTGCCGTCGAGGCCGTAGTACCAACTCCGCGTGTCGATGCAGGTGTCGAGGTCGATGAGATTGTTGAACTGCGCGAAGATTTCGGGTGCGTTGTCGTCGTGGTCGAAGCCCGCCAGCGCGTTCGCGAGCGCTGGCGGATACGCGACGTTTGGAAGGAGAGCGCCGGGAAAGTTCGCGAAGATCGTCGTCGGCCCGGCTGCTCCGAGGACTCCGCGATCGATTTCGCATTCGAGGTCCTCGAACCGCGCGAAGACGGCGATCTCCTCGAGGCTGACGAGCATGCTGGCCCAGATGTCGGCCGCGTATTGGAACGCGATGGCGCGCTGCTCACCGACGGTCGTGCCGACGTTGCCGCCGACGGGCTGAGTGGGTCGTGCGTCGTTGAAGCCGATGCCCGGGTCGTTGATGTTGTAGACACGCACCGTCGTCTGCGCGCCCGCGGTTCCCGCGGCGAAGGCCATCGCAGCTGCGATCGATGCGGCGCGGCGCTTCAACGTCGGCTCCGGTGGCTCGGGTGCAAGAGGTCGGCCTTTTCACCGGTGCCGCACTCGGTGACGAGCTCCCCGTCGGGACCGATGCGCGCGATTGTCGTGTGCTGCATTCGCTTGGGCACACGGATGACGACGGTTCCGTCGGCTTTCTTTTTCACGCTCGGCTCGTCGCGCTCGGTGACCGGCGCTCGTGCTACGGGCAGAACTTTCCTCGCGGTGGCCTTTGGCCTTTTTGCCTCGGCTCCCGTTGGTTCATCCGGCGAGCCACAGGCACCGAGTGCGAGTGTGCTGAACAGCGTCAGCACCACTCGGCGCCCCCACGCCGCTCGGAGATTTTGGTCGAGTTTTCGGGTCACGTTATCGCGGAGCGTAGCTCGGCGACTCCACAGAAAGCGAGCGCGGCGGCGTTGCGAATCGACGTCGCGACGAGCGCGGGCACGTCTACTCATGCTGGATTCCGGCGTGAGCGTTTCATGCGCTATGCTGCACTCGAATGGCCAGCGTCCTTGCCGAAGCGATTTTGGCTCTCGCGATCGCCGAAGCCGCTCCCGGTGCGTCACCGTACTCGCTCGAAGTCATGCCGGAGTGCGGTCGGAGCAAAAAAAATCCGACGTGCGAGCCGCGGCGCGTTTGTGCCGAGCCCAAGATGTACTGTCGAGCACCGCGATGGTCTCCGTCGCGGCGCGCGTGGGTGAGGATCGAATCGCGCGAGTCGGCGATTCGCCGGTTCGCGGGCATTGCAGTGGCCATCGCCGACACCGCGGAGCGACTCGCCGCTTGCAGAGCCCAGTCCGCCGAGAAAAAAGCGTGCGTGCCTCTCGACTGGCCGGGCTCGTCTCGGTCCTTGGGTCTGGCCACGCTTGCGGTGGCGCTGCACGAGTCGGGCCTTCGGCGAGACGTGCAGCTCGGTGAGTTGCCGCACGGTCGCGGGCCAGCGCGTGAAGCTTGCCTCGTGCAGGTGTCGCCGCGCCAAGCCCCGCTCTACGCGAGTTGGGTGCCGAAGGCGGATCGCCGCGCGATCGCCGACAGCTCCAAGCGTCGCGAAAAACTCGCCAAGTCCTTGCTCGGGACGTCCCCGGTTGCGCTTGGCCGGTGTTTCGAGACCGGCATGCGCATGCTCGCTCGAGCCCGTGGAGCGTGCACGTCCAGCGCCTCGTGGTCCTACGGCATGTATTCGATGTACGGCAGCGGTCACACTTGCGACCTCCCCGGCGCGGGCACCGTGAGGAACAAGACGTTCCAGAAGCTCATGGCGGCCAAACCCGAGCTCGATGCCGCTACGCGGAAGATCGTCGGCTGGTCGCGCAAGTAGACGTTTGGCGCGGTGAGACTTCGTCAGTTGAGATCTCGATGGCCCGCGCTATGCTGCTTCCCCCTTCATGATCTCGAACCTTCTATCCCGTCGCACCCCTGGCATCGTTCGTGGTGTGCGCACCCCCGTCGAATACGACGTGGGCAAAGCCGAAGAGGCCTACGGTGACGGGTGGCCGGACCCGTTCCCGAAGGGTTGGTACAAGCTCGCGATGTCCGACGAGCTCGAGGCCGGCGCGGACCCCGTCCCCGTTCGAGCTCTGGGCCACGACTTCGTCATGTTCCGTGGCGCCAACGACCACGAGGTCCACGTTCTCGATGCCCATTGCCCGCATCTCGGCGCGCATCTCGGTATCGGCGGCCGCGTCGTCGGTGACAACGTCGAGTGCCCGTTTCATCGGTGGCAGTACGCCGGCAAGACGGGAGTGTGTCAGCTCATCCATTCTCCGGATGGTGCAGGTTCCGCCCCGTTCAAACCCAAGCAGAAGACGGCGGCGCGCGTCCGGCGTTGGCCGACTCTAGAGCAGTACGGCATGGTGATGCTGTACTTCGATCCCGACGTGAACAACGCCGACCCGACCGACGTCAAGCAGCCGCCCTACCAGCCGCTCTCGATCCCCGAAGTCGACGAAGGGCGCTTCAGCTTGCGCTACATGAAGAAGCCGTCGACGCCGCTACCCGCCCACTTGCTCGACTACATGGACAACGCGGGAGACCTGACGCACTTCCGAGTTTTTCATCGCGACATCCACATCCCGGTTCTTGGGCCGCTTCTAGGCAAGCTCTCCGGCGCCCGGCGCGGCGCGCTCATGGGCGGTCGTCTCGAAATAGACATGTTCTTTCAGGACTACACGCTCGGGACCGAGTCGAACGGCGGCAAGCACCTGTCGTACCTCGAGCAGCACGCGATCCTCAGGCTCTTCAAGAAGCGCGTCAAAGGCACGGTCATCACGACCCACGCGACGTTCTGCGGGCCCGGCAGTCTCACCTACATGCGTTTCGGTTGGCCGGAAAAGAACGATCCCGACACCGACATCATGGTCGTTCAGAGCCTCACGCCGGTGAAGCCGCGAGTGCTGCACATCGAATACGCTTGCTACGCGCACCCGAAGACACCGCGGTTCCTGCTCTGGTACCTCACGGACAACATGGACCACGCTTTCCAAGACGATCGTTGGATCTGGCGGACTCGCGTGATGAGGCACAAGCCGCACCTCTGCAAGAACGACAAGGTGATGAAGAACCGCCACTTCTACGAGCAGTTCTGCCGTCCCGGCTTCAAATGTGACTGGTAAGGCCCCCGCGGGCCTCTCATTCGGCGGCGCGTTTGCCGTATTCGGTGCCGCGACGGCGGCGATTACGGTGGCGGTCTACGTGCTCATCCCGCCGATGGTCAGCGCGGGCATTCCGCAAATCGCGGCGCACATGATCGCGGTGGGAGCGATTTTCTTTTTGTTGCTCGTCGGTGCGTTCGTCGGTTTCCGTCGCGAGGGCTACGAGTGGTCCGCGCTCCGAGAACGCATGTGGCTTAATACACCTTCGGGCGGCGATCTGCTTTGGGCCCTAGGCACGCTGGTGGTCGTCTCGATGCTCTCCGGAGGCGTGCTCTTTTTCATGCTCTGGCTCAGCAAGACCGCCGGCTTCCACTTCGATGCGAATCCCCCGGCTCTCGGCTACCGAAAGCTAGCCGACGGCGAAACCTGGATCCTCGGGGTGCACGCGGCGTTTCTTTTCTGCGGCATCGGGGGGGAGGAGCTCATGTGGCGCGGTTACTTGCTGCCTCGCATGCAAGCGGGCATGGGCCGCCTCGCGTGGGCGGGCAACGGGCTCTTGTGGACCATGTTGCACGTGCCCTACGGCCTTTCGATGGTCAACCTGCTTCCGATCCTCTTCATCCTCCCTTGGGTGGTGCAGCGTCGTCAGAACGCATGGATAGGAATCATCGTGCACGGCATCGTCTCCGCGTCCGGCTTCTACCTCATCGTTTTTCGCGGCCAGGGATAGCGTCCACAAACTCGGGTTGAACTGCGGCCATTTCCGGGTAGCTTCCCGCGCGATTGCGCGCGCCTCGGGAGGAGGCGGCGAGGAGACCGAGATGACGCAGTGGTTCAAACTGATCGCGAATTCTTCGAACTTTCAAAACTTCATCACGCTGGTGATCTTGTGCGCGGGCGTGCTCGTCGGGGTCGAGACCTACCCCGACATCGTCGCCCGTCATCACGGGCTCTTGCATCTGCTCGACCAGAGCGTGCTCTGGATCTTCGTCGCCGAAATCGTCGTCAAGATGGGCGCCGAGGGCAGCAAGCCTTGGAACTACTTTCGCGACGGTTGGAACGTGTTCGATTTCCTCATCGTGGCGGCGTGCTTCATGCCCATCTCCAGCCAGTACGTCACCGTGCTCCGCCTCGCCCGTCTCCTCCGTGTGCTCAAGCTGGTGCGTGCACTGCCCAAGCTACAGATCCTCGTCAGCGCGCTACTCAAGAGCATCCCCTCCATGGCTTACGTTTCGGTGCTCTTGGTTCTCTTGTTCTACGTCTATGGCGTCGCTGCGGTTTTCATCTTCGGAAAAAACGATCCGGTTCACTTCGGCACGCTCCAGATATCGATGCTCTCCTTGTTCCGCATCGTGACCCTCGAGGACTGGACCGATATCATGTACATCAACATGTTCGGTTGCGACCAATACGGCTACGCGAGCAACGAAGCGCTCTGTACGTCGCCGGACGCGCTGCCCGTGGTCTCGCCTCTGTTCTTCGTCACCTTCGTGCTCTTCGGTACGATGATTATCCTCAACTTGTTCATCGGCGTCATCATGACCGGCATGGACGAAGCGCAGCGCGAGTCCGCCGATTCGGAGTACGCCGAGGCGATCGAGAGGGGTAGCGCGCCTTCGGTCGAGCACGAGCTCGTCGAACTCCAGAACCAGCTCGCGGACCTACAGAAGGTTCTGGCACGGGTGGCGAGGCGCGCCGCACGCGCCGATTCTTCACCCCCAGCAGTCCCTGCGGAGTAGCTACCAAGCGTACGCTTCGGGCGCGGCGCCGCCGGGACCCGGGAAAATCTCTTCCAACTTCTTCTGCGTCTCCTCTCCCAGTTCGACGTCGAGGCCGCGCAATCCGGCTTCGAAATGCTCCAGGGTGCGTGGTCCGATGATGGGAGACGTGACCGCGGGGTGACAAAGCGTCCACGCGAGCGCGACTTCGGCGGGGTGGTGACCCAGCTCGTCGCAAAGGCCCTCGTAGCGTTCGAGCTGAGGTCGGAGCTTCGCGACGCGCTCCTTGATGAAATCGGAGCCGCGCCGGTTCTCTTCCGCCTTTTTCAAAGCGCCGGCGAGAACGCCTCCGCCGAGAGGGCTCCACGGTAGTACGGCCACCCCCTCCGCGTGGCACATCGGCAAAACCTCGAGCTCCACGGTTCGGTTGTTGAGGTGATAGATGCTCTGCTCGCTCACGATGCCGAGCAAGTGCCGGTCTTTCGCCGCGGCGTTGGCCTTGACGATCTGCCACGCGGCGAAGTTGCTGCTGCCGAAGTACAGGACTTTTCCTTCTCGCGAGAGTTGCTCGAACGCCTGCCAGATCTCTTCCCACGGGGTGTCGCGGTCGACGTGGTGCATTTGGTAGAGATCGATGTGGTCGGTCTTGAGACGTTTCAAACTCTCTTCGCACGCCTGCCGAATGTGCCGCGCGCTCAGGCGAGCGTCGTTCGCGCCGTCCCCCATGCGGCCATAAACCTTCGTGGCCAGCACCACCTTCTCGCGCCGCCCGTCCCCCTGCGCGAGCCAATTGCCCACGATCTTCTCGGTCGCCCCTTTGCCCGACGTGCGTCCGTAGACATTGGCCGTGTCGAAGAAGTGAATCCCCTCGTCGACGGCGCGATCCATGATGCGAAACGAATCAGGCTCGGTCGTGAAAGGCCCGAAATTCATGGTGCCGAGGCAAATTCGGCTCACTCGAAGTCCCGTGCGCCCGAGGCGGATGCTTTCGCGATTGCTCATGGTCTGGGTTCCTAGGGCGTCGGCGGTGAGACCGCCAGGGTCGCGGCGTGATCTCGCGAGCGCGTGGCTGCCGTAGCGGGTGAGTGGAGCCAGCTCGCGAAGCTGACGTGACGTCGCAGGCCGCTAGCGTTCGATCAAAGGCGAGCCGAAGCATACCCAAGAGAAAAACACGCAGCCGGTTCGCTTCCGTCAAAGGCGGGCCGAAGCATCCCCCCAAAAATGTTGCTCAGCTCAACAATTCGAGCGGCATGGCCAAGCATCGGCCCCCAAGTGTGACGATCCACAACATTTCGAGGGGCATGCTTCCCGCCCCGCCGCCGACTTCCGCCCCGCCGCCGACTTCCGCCCCGCCGCCGACTTCCGCCCCGCCGCCGACTTCCGTCCCGCCGCCGACTTCCGCCCCGCCGCCGACTTCCGCCCCGCCGCCGAACTCCGCCCCGCCGCCGAACCCCGCCTCGCCGCCCAACCCCGCCCCGCCGCGTTCACGACCAGGTCCGAAAATGGCCAGCCCGCCGGGCGCAATCGCGGCACCATGCCACCGGTTCGACCGTGACTCTCGACCCCATCATCTGCGAGCGAGCCCGACAGGCTCGCGATCCCCGATTCGACGGCCGATTCTTCATCGGCGTGCGGACGACTGGGATCTATTGCCGTCCGATCTGTCCGGTCAAACCGCCGCGGGCGGAGAACGTCGAGTTTTTTCCGTCGGCGGCCGCCGCCGGGCACGCGGGCTTTCGTCCGTGTCTTCGCTGTCGCCCGGAGTCGGCGCCCGGCACTCCGGCCTGGGCGGGGAGCTCGGCGACGCTGGCCCGGGCACTGAGGCTCATCTCGGAGGGCGCGCTCGACGGCGGCGGTGTCGAGGAGCTGGCGGCCAGACTCGGCGTCGGCGAGCGGCAGCTCCGCCGCATTTTCGTCAAACATCTGGGTGCGTCGCCGGTAGCCGTGGCTCAGACGCGGCGATTGCACTTCGCGAAGAAGCTGATCGACGAAACGTTGCTGCCGCTGACGCAGGTGGCGAGCGCCGCTGGATTTTCGAGCGTCCGGCGTTTCAACGCGACCTTCCTCGATGTTTACGCGCGCTCGCCGTCGGAACTCAGAAAAGTAGGACGCGTCCCCTCCGGCGGTACGGTGAAGCTGCGGCTCGCGTTTCGTCCGCCGTTCGACTGGCGATCTCTTCTCGAGTTTTGTTCGCTTCGCGCGACGCCCGGCGTCGAACGGGTCGTCGGCAATCGCTACGAGCGCAGCATCGAAATAGGAGCAACAGCCTCCATTCTTCGCGTAACGCCCATCGAGAACGAAAACTCCGTGGAAGTCGAAACCGAATCGCTCGAGCCGACGTCGCTCGCGGTAGTGGTCGCGCGGGTTCGGGCGATGTTCGATCTCGGCGCCGACTCGGCATCGATAGACGGATTCCTTGGCCAGCAGGTCGGCCTTCGCGAGTTGGTGCAGCGTCGGCCGGGGCTGCGAGTGCCGGGGGCGTGGGATGGGTTCGAGCTGTCGGTGCGAGCGGTCCTCGGGCAACAGGTGAGCGTGAAAGCCGCCACCACGTTTGCCGGTCGCCTCGCGGCCAAACATGGTCGAGGAGTGGCGAACCTCGACGAGTCGGGGCCGCGGCTTCTTTTCCCGACTGCCGACACGCTGGCGGAAGCCGACCTCCGCGGCGTGGGTTTGACGAAAAATCGTGCGCTCACGGTGCGCCGGCTCGCTCGAGCGTGGGCGGATGGGGTCATCGATTTCGACGGGGCCGCGGAGAAATCGATCGAAGCCTTGCTCGCGATTCCCGGCATCGGCCCCTGGACGGCTCAATACATCGGCATGCGCGTGCTGCGCGAGCCGGATGCTTTTCCCGCGAGCGACATCGCGCTGCTCGATGCGGCGTCGAACGGCACCCGGCTGACTCCGAGACAGCTCGCGGCCCGGGCGGAAGCTTGGCGACCCTGGCGTGCCTACGCCGCGATGCATCTCTGGAGGAGCTTCTCATGACCGACATTGCCTACACCTTCATCGACACGCCGCTTGGCGAGATCCTCCTGGCGGCTCAGGGTGAACGTCTGACCCTGTTGAGCTTTCAATGTGGTGACCGGTCTCGCGCTCCCGAGCCGGATTGGGTGCGCGATGCGAAACCGCATCGCGAGACGATTCGACAGCTGCGCGCGTACTTCGCCGGTCGTCTCGACCGGTTCGATCTCGATTTGGCGCCGGAGGGAACACGCTTTCAGAAGAGCGTATGGCGCGCGTTGGAAACGATCCCCTATGGCGTGACGACCACGTACGGCGAGCTCGCGCGACGGATCCGACGGCCCACGGCGTCACGTGCCGTCGGTGCGGCGAACGGCGCGAACCCCTTGCCCATCGTTCTGCCCTGCCATCGTGTCATCGGCAGCTCGGGGAAGTTGGTCGGATACGGAGGCGGTCTCGACCTGAAGCGACATTTGCTCCGGCTCGAGGGCTCGCTCGCGGCAGCCTGAACCGTCCGCCGTTCGCGCGCGGCGCGAAGTCTCGCAAGTGCAGGCTCGACCTTCGCCCGGCAAAGAGTCCGCGGCTCGGTTTTCGTTCTCCCTCGACCGCCCAACTGGCGGTCAGCGGGTCATCATCCGCCGCTTCCGGGCGGAGGCGCCGGCTGCGCTGCAGCTGGCTGCGGGGGCGGCGTTGGTGCGACGACCGGCGCAGGCTCCGGAGGAATTTCTCTCGGAGGTGGCGGCTCGGCGGTGGCGGCGACGTAGCCGGCGCCCAGCAAGAAGACGGACATGCCAACGAGAGAAAACCAAAGCGGTGTATGCGGCTCGTCGGCGTCGAGCTCGCTCGCTTCTTTGGCGACGGGAGTTGCGGCGTCGGGGGACTCCGCGCGGGCAACGTGCTTTTCGCTCATGGCTGTCACCAAGCAATAGCTCGCCTTTTGGCACCTGCCAACTGGCCGTGACTCGAGCTCGTACGGGCGGCGCTCGCACCCTGCTAGAATGGCCGGGTGAGGGCGCGGCGATCGGTCGGCGGGATCCTGGCTATCGCCAGCGCGTTGGCCCTCACCCAGTGCGGAAAAGCCGAAGGGCCGGACACGGGCAACCCCGGTCAAGCGGGTAGTGACGCGGGAACGAGCGGCGCGACCGGAGCAGCCGGATCCGCGAGTGGCGGTGGCGGCCCGGCCACCGGGGGGAGCGGTGCGGTCGGCGCGACTGGTGGGGTCGGCGCGACCGGCGGAGTTGGCGCGACGGGCGGAGTTGGCGCGACCGGTGGATCGGCAACCGGTGGAGGAAGTGGGATCGGGACTGGCGGTGGTGGCGGAGAGCCGAGCTGCGGCGCGTGGACCCTCCACGAGGTCGCCTCGGACTCGATCGAATCGCTCGAGACTCAGCCGGCAAACACCGAGCGCAGCGTGCGCATTCTTCTCTCCGGTGAAATGAGTGGCTGCGCCGATCCCGCGATGGTGGACGTGGAAATGGACACCGTCACGTTGCAGGCGCGGGTCACCGCGCGCGCTTGGGAACCCGGTGGGCCTCCTTGCCCGCCCTTCACGCAACCGTTTGCGCGACCGGTGACGTTGCGGTTTCCAGCGCCCGGCACTTGGACGGTTCGCGACGGCGCTTCGTTCGGATCCGCCATGCTTGCCGTCGACGTGACAGGTCCACCGCCGAGGCCGTGCAACATGCCTTCGGTGCGAGATGGGTGCGTCATGGACTGCGACTGCGCCACCGGCGAAAAATGCCTGAGCGGGATGCTCGGTGCGCCGCCCAGCCCCGGGACGAGGTGCGCTCGCCCCTGCGAGGCCAACCGCGATTGCGGGGGTAACGGTCGCTGTTCCAGCCGCGCGGGCGAACCCGAGCACTCCTGCGACGCGTCAGTCGACGAGTGCGACGCAAGTGGAAACGAGTGTCCCGAGGGGTTCGCCTGTCAGTCCGGCGAGTGTCAGCCCGATTTCGTGCTGAACATGTCGACTCGCGGCGAGTGCACGTGTGACGCGGACTGCGACGCGCCCCTCAAGTGCATCGCCCCAGCGCCAGGCAACAACAACGGGCCGCACTGCGAGATGCGTTGCCAGTCCGGCGTCGAGCGTGACGCGGCGTGGTGCCAGGGCCCCCACTGGTGCACCCAGAGCTCGTTCGTCGACGTGGAATCGCTGTGCGACTGGGTGGGCGAATGACCCGCGCGTGCGAGGAATTGCGGCACCGGTTCCGCGACTGGGCTATCCTCGGGCCATGCTTCGCCGAACACTGAAGAGTTCTTTCGCCACCGCCGCGTTCCCTGTCGTCTCGCTACTCACCATCGCTTGCGGTGGAGACGGAGACCCCTCCTCGGATGGGGGCGGAACTGGTGGGGGAACGGCCGGTACGGCGGGCTCTTCCGGAGCTGGGGCGACGAGTGGGGCCGGTGGCGCCGGGGGCTCCGCAGGCACGGCAGGCAGCACGGGACTGCCGTCGGGTTTGCCCTTCGACTTTTCTCGACCCGCAGCAGGCACGGCGCCGACGGCGGCCGAGATCGATGCCTTTACGCAGAAGATCACAGGGTTCTGGAAGCAGATTGATTACTTCCGGTGGGTCACCTGGCACTCCCACGGCCTGCACGCCTCGTTCGACCCGAGCATGCCGGACTACTCGATGTGGTGGCAGGACACGCGTGCCACCAAGTCAGGCGACACGATCACCTTCGTGCACCAGGGTGGCGCGGACAACATCATGATCCGCACGCCGAAGGTGCTGACCCAGGCGGTCTACGGCTACCTCGCGAGCGGCGACCCGCTCATGAAGGAGATCGTCATCGGCTACTCGAAGGGGATCGTTTCGCTCTTTCAAGGCATGCACTGGGGGAACGAGCAACCCGACGAGTTCATCACGGCGCGTGCCATCTTCACCCACAACCACTCGTACACGACGACGGATGGGCGCAACGTCGCCGTCGACTACAGCCCCATGTACGGGATGGCGTGCTCCACACACGACGAGTGCCCGGGAACGGAGCACACGCTCTGCCCCGTGGACAAACAGATTGGCTTCTCCGCCACCAACAGCGGTCAGTGGTGCTGCCAGTACGGCGCATGCTCGAGGTTCGACTGGAACGCGCACACGATTCCGAACGACTCGAACCCGAATTTCGGATCGATCTGGCTGAGGAACATGCGGTCGAAGGACGACGTGCCTCACCTGTTCCGCATTTATCCGGTCCTGCTTCGCGTCGTACAGGACGCCCCGGATGCCGACGTTCGTGAGGCGGCCCAAACAGCGGCGGATTTCCTCAGTGGGTTCGGCGCGGACATCGTCGATCACGACTACATGATCCGGACCAAAGAGGACGGTGAAGCGTTCGTGCCGTCTCAAGATCTCGCCGATTTCACTCGTTACGACGCCATCGCGCCCGACGGAGAGTGCAACGCCAAAGTGAGCGCGGCCCTCATGAGCAAAGGCAACCTCTTCGACAACGATTGTGGCGATGGCGTGGAAGACGTCTACGAGTCGATCTCGAGCTCGCTCAACTTTTTCAACTACGCGATCATTCGGTACTTCCACATCGCAGCGATTACCAACGCCCTGATTCAGAGAGAGAACGCCTTCGCCGAGGCGATGCTCGCCGGGCTCGCCGTTCGCGCAGACGCCATGATGGCGGACGATGCCGAGCGAATGGACAACAGCGAATGGGACGCCGACGCTGCCGCGACGTTGCTGGCTGCCGGAGCCAGCGGACTGCCGCTGACGGGCGCCGAGGCCACCCTCGTTCAGCGCGAATACTCGGACGCCGTCGACTTCTACGCCCCGTGGCCGAACTGGGATCTGTGGGACAGCTCGATCCCGGATGGGGACTACGAATACAAGCCGTCGCGCAACGATGGCACCCGTCAGTACATTCGGCCCGAGGAGTTGACCTACCTCATCGAGTACTGCGCCTCGCCGTGGAAGAACGCCACCGGCGTCGACGTCGTCAATTGCGACATCGTGCTCGACCCGTCGCGTTGGGGCGAGTAGCCGCCGGCACCGAGCGAGCTTTTGTCGTCGCGTGACGGGCTTGCTTCTCGCAGCGTCTTTCTTCGCCGGGATCCATCTGGTTGCGGCGACGCCGATCCGTCGGGCTATCGTGGGTGCGCTCGGAGAGCGGGTCTACATGGTGCTGTTCTCCGTGGCATCGCTCGGTGGTTTCGTCTGGTTCGTTCGCGCATACCAGGTCGCGTTCGCTTCGGGAAACCTGCTCCTCTGGGATCTGGGTCCCGGGGTTCGACATGCCGCCGGCCCCGTCATGTTGGTCGCCTCTTTTTTCGTAGTGGTGGGTTTGCTGACGCCGTTGCCCGTCGGCACGATGCAGGACCAACCGCTCGAGCCCACGGGCATCCAACGGATCACGCGTCACCCGATTCTCTGCGGCGCGATCCTGTGGGCGGTCTTTCACCTCGTGGCGAACGGGGATCTGGCCTCGATCGTGCTGTTCGGGACGTTCCTACTCACGTTCATTTCGGCCATGAGCTCGATCGACCGTCGCCGCCGAGGAAGTCACGGCGAAGCGTGGCAGCGGTTCGCGTCGGCGACCTCGCGCCTTCCGTTCATCGCGATCCTCGCTGGGCGCACGCGCTTCGTGGCTCGAGAGCTCGGCTGGTGGAAGATCCTTCTCGCTCTCGTGGCTTTTGGCGCTGTCGTTTCGATTCATCCGTGGCTGTTCGGCGCCTATCCGCTGCCAGGGATGGCGGACTGAAACGTCTCGGCACGGAACTTGGCGCGGTTTCGTCGGGCTCGGTAGGTTTGGCGAGACATGGCCAAGAAGCGTTTTTGGGCCGTCTGGCTGGGGGCAGCAGTCGTGGGCGCGTGTGCGGGCACACCGATGGTCGAGCCGGTCCCGCCGGGCGCGGTGCTCGCTTCGTCCGCGCGTCCCGCTGATCCCGAACCCGTCGCGCCCGTCACCCCGAGCCCCGAGCCGGCCGTCATCGCCCCCCCGGGGGCCGAAGCCACACCCGCGTCGACCTTGGCAGACGCCGAGCCACAGCGACAGTTCAAGTGGCCCGTCGTCCCGCGGGAGGACACCCGCGTGCTCGTGTTGATGTACCACAACTTCACTCTCGGTCGTTCGCAGTTCGACACATGGCCGAACGTGTTCGCGAAGCAAGCGGAGTGGCTTGCGGAAAACGTCGACGTCATTTCGATGAGCGACCTCATCGATTTTCTCGACGGCGAGATCGATCTGCCGGAGCGCGCCGCGGTCATTACCATCGACGATGGCCTGCGAACGGCGTACACGCGCGCTTTTCCGATTCTACGCGAGCACAAGCTCCCGTTCGCTCTCGCGCTGCCGACGGGAGTCATGGAGGAATGGCGGAGCAAGCAGACGCTCGAGTGGGACGAGATTCGGGAGATGATCGACAGCGGGCTCTGCGAAATCGCGAGCCACAGCGTGACTCACGCAGATTTCCGAAAGCTGAGCGACCATCATGCGAAGCGTGAGATGCACCATTCGAGGAAGATCATCGAGCAACGCATCGGCATTCGACCTCGCGCGTTCGTGTATCCGCTCGGAAGTCACGACGGACGAGTCCGCTACCTCGTCGAAGAAACGGGTTACGAGGCGGGTTTTGGCGTCAGCACGAGACCGCGTAACTTCGTGCACGCAAAAACCAAGCGCTACAGCATCCCGCGCCAGTCCATCGACTTCGGTACCTCGCTCCGACGGCTCGCCGCGCACTTCGGTTTTGGACCGAACATTCCGCCCCACGAGCAGCCCAAGCACGAGCGACCGCCGCCGCCGAGCGTCGCGACGAGCGTGCCGGTGCAAACGCTCGGAAACGCCTCTCTCACGAAAAAGCACAAACGGCGCTCGCGAGCTTGTCGTTACCCTCCGGCCACTACTGGCGGCCCTGCGGTACCTCAATAGTATCTATTGTACACTATCTTAGTGTCTAGTCAACACTAAGAAATGGCCTAAGATCGGCGCACTGCCGCCGGCACCTTTCTCGAGACGCCAATCCCCCCTCGATCGAGCCCCCCCGCGGTCTCTAGTGCGGACGAACGAGCTTCAGCTTGCCCCAGGTCTCGGCGTAGACCTTTTCCATCTTGGCCATCTCCTCCGGTGCGGTCTTCGCGAGGTCCTTCAGCTCGCCCGGATCGGCCTTTAGGTTGAACAGGCGGCGTGTGTAGCCGCCGTCGCCGAACGCCAGGAGCTTGTAGTCGCCGTGGATGACACCGTGGCGTCGCATGTTTCCCGTGTCCCGGGGGAGATCGACGAGCACCGGTCGAGGCTCGGCTTTCGCGCCGAAGAGCTCGGGCACGAGGGATTGGCCGAGAAAGTCCCACTCGTCGCTCCGTTCCGCGCCCATGAGGTCGAGAATCGTCGGCGCGAGGTCGATGTGACCGCGCGGCGTGTCGATCCGGCGCGGTGTTGCGCCGGGCACGTGAAGGAAAATCGGCACCTGCACGAGCTGCTCCCAGAGCTCGAACGCGTGTTTGTAGTGCTTGTGCTCGCCGAAGCTCTCCCCGTGGTCGGCACTCACGATCACCGCAGTCTTCGACCACCAGGGCTGCGACTTCATGTAGGCGAGCAGCTTTCCGATGTGCATGTCGGCGAAGAAGATCTCCTGGTCGTACCGGTCTCGCGCCTTCTTGCCCCAGTCCGGAGCCTCGTCGTGACGCAGGTATTGATGATGAGGATCCATGTAGTGCGTGTAGAAGAAGAACGGCTTGTCGTTCGGCGTCGCCTCGAGCATCTCGATGGTCTTCTTCGTGAGTCGGTGAGCCGTGATGTCGGGATTGCCCTTCATGTCGGGGTAAGTCAGCCCCTTGAGTAGCGTCCACTGCGCGAACCCCTGGTCCAGCCCCTTGTTGCCGGGGCCACCCATGTAGGTGTGCGCGTGCGTCGCCATCGACTTCACCCCGTGCTTCTCGAGGACCTCGGGGAAGAAGAGATTGCTGCGAGAGTAGGTCGTGTCGAAGTACTTGTTCCGTGCGATCGTCGACGGGTACTTGCCAGCGAGAAGACCGCCGATGCTCTTCGCGGTCACGCTCGACATCGAGTAGCCCCGCGTGTAGCTCACGCTGTTCTTCTCGAGCTCGGTGAGGTTCGGTGCGATGTCGCGGGGGTAGCCGGCCCAGGGCATGTCGGAGCGCATGCTGTCGACCAGGATGAGCAGGACGTTGAGCGGCTCCGCCGGCCGGGTGAGCTTCGGCGCGGGGGGCGCTTCGTTCTTCTCTGCCTCGTCGGAGCTGGCTTTCGCCATCGGAACCGGCGTCGTTTCGCTCGCGTTCGGCCTCGGCGCTTCGGGAGTGCTCGGGGCCACCGGCTCGGGAGCCGCCGTGCCGCATCCGACCGTCGACAGGACGAGGAGCGCGCTGAAATAACTACCTATTGGCTTGCGTCGAGTGAAGGCGTGCATGGCTCACGAACTAGCATGAGGCGAGAAGATTCTGCCATTCTGTGCATGATGATTCTCGACACCCGAAAATCGAAAACCGTTGGTCACGTATTGAAGTGCGTGCTCGCAATCGGCTTCGCGGTTCCGGCGTGTGGCGGGTCGAATCCCGAGCCCACCGCGCCCCTCGCTCCTGCCGAGCCCGCAGAGACACCCGTCGCAGAAGCGAAGAACGTCGAGCCTGCCCGCGTCCCCGCGGCGCCCGCGGCCAAAGCCAAAACTGCGCCGGAACCCTCGCCGGAGGAGAAGGCTCGCGAGCGGGCAAAAACCTTCACGGTGGCCGACTTCGATCCGCCCTTCGAGCGAACTACCAAAGAAGGTGACGGCAAGTGGGTCGCCGTGCCCGAGGCCGGTGAAATGCACGGCGCGCCGCTCATGCTTCGCAGCATGGTGCACCCCGACAAGTACAAGTGGGACCGGCGCGTCGCCATCGTCGCCATGGACCTCGAGCGATTGGGTGTGCGTTTGGTGGCGGGCTCGCAGGAACCGAAGAACAAACGGATCCCCGGGACCAAGCGCGGTGGGGTCGTACCGGAAGCGGAGCGAGAGAATCTAGTGGCGGTGTTCAACGGCGGATTTCAAACCGACCACGGGCTCTGGGGCTCGATGATCGACCAGACCCCCTACGTGAAACCTCGGGAAATCGGCTGCACCTTCGCCCTCTTCAAGGACGAGTCGGTGAAAATCGGCGCCTGGTCGGCAATGCAAATTCACGTCGACGGCATGCGGTCCTACCGGCAGTCGCCGCCGTGCCTCGTGGAAGAGAGCGCGCTGCATCCCGACCTCATCAAGGGTTTCACGAGCAAGGCCTGGGCAACCTCCGCCGAGGGAAGGAAAGACATCAGGCGCTCCGCAGTGGGCGTGGATGCCACCGGTCGCGTCCTGTTTTTCGGCCTAGGAGAGTGGGTCACCGCCAAGCAGCTCGGCTCGGCGATGATGCTGGCGGGCGCCGTCAGCGCTTCGCAGCTCGACGTCAATTGGATTTGGACGAAGTTCCTCTTCTACGGCAAGCCGACGCCGGAAGACCAGCTGCAAGTCACGGCGACGCTCGTGCCGAAAATCCAGCACAGCAAGCGCAGCTACTTGGTGCGCCCGCGAAGCCGCGACTTCTTCTACGTCGTGCGCCGCGATCCTCTCGTCAAGGACTGAGAAAGAGGCACCGACGGATGTTGCGGATCGACCGGCGCCGTGCGCTCGTTTCCTTGGGGGCGCTCGGGGTCTCCACGGTCGCCCCGACGGTGCACGCCGCCGAGGCCCCGTTTTCCGTAGTCGATCTCAACGTCGGTCTGCCCTACCAGGTGGCGTATCGGTTCAAGAAGTTGAGTCACGGCTCCGGGGCGTACCGAGCCGAACAGTTGCGAGCCGCCGGCGTGAGCGGCGTAGTGATGCAGCTCCAGTTCCCGCCGGGTCGTTTCCCCACCGGGCAGACCATGAGTGCGACGGAAAAAGCGTATCGCGCATTTCATCGAGCGCTTCAGCAGTCGCCGTCGTACGCCGCTCCGGGGTGCGGCGAATCCGGCGACAAGATCCGCACCTGGTTGTCTCTGCAGACCGCGGTGCCGTTCGTGAAAGACGTCGACTCCATCGGAGTTTGGGTCGAGCGGGGGGTGCGCTTGTTCGGGCTCGTCAATCGCTACGACAGTGCCATCGCCTCCTCATCGGGCAAGCGCCCGCAGTCGAGTTGGGGGTTTCGGTCCCGGGGGCGTGACGTCGTCAGCCGGATATGGGCCGAACGCGCTCTCGTCGACGTTTCCCACTGCTCCGACGCCGCCACCGCCGAGCTCGTCGACATGGCAAAGACCGCAAAAATGCCGCTCGTCGCCAGCCATTCGGACGTGCGCGCGCTGTCTCCGCACAAGCGGAATCTGACCGACGAGCAGCTGCGGGCCATCGCCGACAGCGGCGGTGTCGTCGGGCTGACGTTCCACCGCACTTTTCTCGCCGCGGGTCGCTACGCGAGGATCGATCACGCGGTGCAGCACGCCCGGCACATGGTCAAGGTGATGGGCATCGAGCACGTCGGCATCGGGAGCGATCTCGAAAGCGGGCTACGACCTCCGAAGGAGCTGAGCGACGTCAGCGGCTTTCCGCGACTCGCGACGGCGCTTCTCGCGAGCGGTTTCTCGAGAGGCGACGTGCAAAAGATCTTCAGCAAGAACGCCCTGCGCGTTTTGTGCAGCTCCTGATCAGGTTTTGCTTCCGGCGAGCGCCGTGTGGGCCGACGTAACCAGCTCGCCGAGGTGCGAGACGTCGGCGGCTTCGAGGAGCACGAGCCGACCTTCAGTCACTTCGAGTCGCGTGATGGAAGCGTTCGGCATGGCCACGGGGGACACACGGTCCACACCGGTGGCCGCGCCCACGGCGGCGGAGATCGCCACGAAGTGCGAGACGACGATCGCATCACTGTCGAGCTCGACGAGCGCTTCGAGCACGCGGGCGCGCCACGCACGCAATGTTTGGTTCTGTGCGCTCCATACTCCGCCGAGGAACGGCGCCAGCATCCGTCGACGTTCTTCGGGAGGCAGGTTGGGATCGAAGACTTCAGCCACTTCGGTTTTGATCTCGATGTCGAGGCCGAGGCGAGCGGCGATGGGTTCTGCGGTTTGCCGCGTCCGAGCGAGGGGAGACACGACGAGGCGTCTGGCGCCACAGCTGGCGAGCGCCTCCGCCGCACACGCTGCCTGCTTTCGGCCGACCTCGTCGAGCCCGGGGTCGAGCACCTCCACCCCGGCGGCCGCCTTGCCGTGTCGTACGAGATGGAGTGTCACGCGGCCGGGCATACCGCGCCTCGGAGGCACATGGTAGCAACGAGCTGAGCCACCCGTGGACCTGCTCTATTTCGTCATTCTCGTCGGCTCGTTGATCTTCGTCCACGAGCTCGGGCATTTCATGTTCGCGAAAGCCTTCGGCGTGAAGGTGCTCACCTTCAGCTTGGGTTTCGGACCGAAGATCCTGAAGCTGCGTGGCCGCGAGACGGAGTACTGCATCGGGCTGCTCCCGCTCGGCGGCTACGTGAAAATGCTCGAAGAGTCGCGGAGCGACATCGTCCTGCCGGAGGACAAACAGCGCACCTTCGAGTCTCTCGCTGCCTACAAGCGCATCATCATCGTGCTCGCCGGACCGCTGATGAATCTGATCTTTCCGGTGTCGCTCTACTTCGCCGTGTTCGCCACCGAAGGTCCGTTTCGGCCGCCCACCATCGGTGTGGTGCTCCCGGGACACGCTGCCGACGGAAAGTTGAAACCGGGCGATCGTGTCATGTCAGTCAACGGCGAGGACATCGGGACGTGGAACGAGCTCAAGCGTTTCATCAGCAAGCACCCCAACGAAACAATTCGGCTCAAGCTCTTCCGTGACAACGGCCACGTCGAGGTCGAAGTCGTCGCGGAGGAGACCATCGATCGAAGGTTGCCGGAGCGTGTGCAGCGCGAACTCGACATCGACGAGCGCGTCGGCACGATTGGCATCACGTCGAACTCGCCTGCGGCGGTCATCGGGATCCCCGACCCGAACTCACCGGCCTTTCGAGCAGGGCTCCGCACCTTCGACGTGGTGACCCACGTCGCGGGAAAGCGTGTGCGCCGATACATGGATCTCGCTCGCGAGCTCGACGGCAATCGAGGAGAAACGATGCCCGTCACCTACATGCGCCCGGTGCCGATGCGCGGGGCCCTCGGGGGCCTCGCGGACATGGCCGTCTACGAGGCGGGTGTCGTGGCGCTGACGCCGGACCCCGCGGGGACCGATTTACTGACGCGAACGGGTATAGAGATCGCCGATCTCTACGCCGCAGTCGTCCCGGAAGATTCGGTCCTCTACAAGGCGGAGCTTCGACCGGGCGACAAAATCCTCGAGCTGGACGACGACCCAGTGCCAGCGTGGTCGACGTTCCGCGAGAGGGTGCTCGCCGCGCCGGATCGGCCGCATCGGGTCGCGTACTTGTCTGCTCGCGATGGCCGCATCAATCGCGGCACGTTCCAAATGCGGCGCGAGGATTTCACCGACGAGCACGGGCAGACCTTCGCTCGTTACGTATTGCGGGTGCAGAACTGGCTCCCGGTCGCGCCGGAGGACCGCGTCGAGCATCCGACGCCGCTCAGGTACGCGTTCAGCAAGGCGATCGAGGAGACCATCGACGTCACCCGATTCACGCTGGTGGCTCTCGTACGCCTCGTGCAGGGCCGCCTGAGTCTCGAAAACCTTTCCGGTCCCATTCGCATCTACGAGATCGCGGGCCAGGAGGCACGCAAGGGCGCGGACTTCTTCATCTGGGTGATGGCGCTCTTGAGCATCAATCTCGGATTGCTCAATTTGCTGCCGATTCCGGTGCTGGATGGCGGTCACTTGATGTTCCTGGGCGTCGAGGCCGTCATGCGGCGGCCCATTCCACTTCGCGTGCGGGAGGTGGCCCACATTCTGGGCATGGCGGTATTGGTCGGTCTGCTCGCTTTTGTCACCAAAAACGACGTGGAAGGTCAGTGGGACGTGATCGTGGGACAGGTGCGCGAGCTCATTGGCTGAGCCACCTCGGAAGGAGAAGCGCGCGGCAGCGAGTGGGCCGGATGCGCGCAAGATCGCCGCCAGGGTCATCGAGCGGGTCGACTCGGACGGTGCGTACGCCTCCGCGGCCCTCGACGCGGAGCTTCGCAAGTACCCGCAGCTCGACCAGCGCGAACGGTCATTGGCTACCGAGCTTTGTTACGGCGCGCTCCGCACCCGAGGTGCGCTGACGAAACGGCTCGAACGCCATGCTACTCGCGGCGTGCAAAAAGACCGCGCGGTGCTCGCGCACTTGCTGGTGGCCGCCTATCAGATTCTCTTGCTCGACTCGGTGCCCGCGTTTGCCGCCGTGGACGCTGCCGTTGGCGCCATTCGCGGTGCACGTGGGCCCAAGGTCGCCGGTTTTGCCAACGCGGTACTGCGCAAGCTGGCCGGCGAAGGCCAAAAACTCGATGGCCGAGCGGCCGCCCTCGAAACCGTGCCGACGTGGCTTCGCCAGAGTTTAGCCGATGCGGTCGGCGAGGAGGGGGCTCGGGCCCTCGTCAGCGCAGGCTCTGACTCGGGGCCGTGGGAGAACGCGGCATCGGTTCGACTGGTGCGCGATTGCCGCGAGTCGTGGATGGGCGACGGACGCGACGGCTCGGCATCACCGCTCGCGGTGCGACTGCGCGGTCACGGCGATCTTCGCAAGCTGTCGGGCTGGGCCGAGGGCAGTTTTGTCATCCAGGAGGAAGGCGCGCAGGTTGTCGCGCTGTCGCTCGGCGCCAAGCCGGGCGAGCGAGTTCTCGACGCATGCGCCGGTCGCGGACTCAAGAGCAGCTTGCTGGCCGAGCAGGTGGGGACCGACGGCGAAGTTTGGGCGACCGACGTTCATCCGTCCAAGCTGCGCGCGCTCACCGACGACTTCGAGCGCTTGCGGCTGCCGGCACCTCGGACCGCCGCGGTGGATTGGTCGAAGGGCGTCGGAGAGGTCCCCGACGAATTCGATCGTGTGCTCGTCGACGCGCCGTGTACCGGTGTCGGTTCGCTCCGGCGTCGACCCGAAATTGCGCAACGCCTCCGGAAAGGAGACCCGGCGAGACTGTCGTCGCTCGCCGAGTCGATCCTCCGCGCTGCCGCGACTCGAGCGAAAGCGCGGGGCCGCGTCGTTTTTGCCGTTTGCAGTGTCCTCACGGCGGAGTGTGAAGCGGTGGTCGAGCGCGTGGCCGACGTGCTCGAGCCCGTGCCTTTCGACGTGGAGCTGCCGCGGATCGAGCCCGGGAGCACGAGCTTTCGTCTCCACCCGCTCGTGAGCGGGACCGATGGCTACTTCGTGGCGAGCTTCGTCCGTCTCGGCTGAGAATCGACCCGCCGTCGTCAAGACCGGCCGTAGACAGGAAGCGCCGCTCCGGAAACCGCCTCGGACTCGTCCGACAACAAGAAGGCGATCACCTTCGCCAACGAGTCGAGTGCTACCCACTTGCTGTGGTCTGCATCGGGCATCGCGCTTCGGTTGGCCGGAGTGTCGATGGTGCTGGGCAGGACCGCGTTGACCCTCACTCGGGCGTCGAGCAGCTCCGCGGCGGTGGCTCGCACCAAGGCGACCAGCGCAGCTTTCGACGCCGTGTAGGCCGCAGCGCCGGCGCCCTCCCACGGCCTCTCGACGGCGCGCGATCCGATGAGCACGACGCTGCCGGTGCCTCGCTTGGCCATGCCCGGAAGCACCGCGCGCAGCGTGTGCTGCGCCGTGTCGAGGTTCATCCCGAACATTGCGGTCCAGGTGTCGTCACTCTCCTCGTGAAACGGCTTGCCGCCCTGCCATCCACCCGCGATCAGGACTGCGCCGGTGAGCGGGCCGAGCTTTCGTTCGACCTGCTCGACCCCGGCGCGAGCGTCCGTCGACGACGCGCAATCCATGGCGACGGCGACCGCCGCGCCCTTCGACTCGGCGACTAGCTCGTCGAGACGGCTCGAGCGACGCGATTTGTCGACAGCGGCAAGTTGGTGTCCGCGGGCGAGCAAGAGTCGGCAGACCGCGCCACCGAGGGCGCCGGCGGCGCCGGTGACCAAGATTGTTCCCATCAGGCGTTCCTTTCGCGGCGACGGACGCCGATCGCTGCTGCGGCCATCAGTGCCAGTAACGCGGCGGCCCGGCTCCTGCTTCCTGCCGCACGGCAGCTGCAACCGCCGTCGTCGCCGCCGGACGCCGTGTTGCCGTCGCCATCTGCGTTGTTGCTCCCAGCCACGCCCGCTCCGCCGCCGCTTGCCCGAGCGCCCGAGCCGCCGGACGAAGCACCGCCCGTCCCGGGGCCTCCACCTGCCGCGGGGCTTCCGCCGGTGCCGGCTGCGCCGCCGGTGCTCGTTGCTCCTCCGGTGTTCGCGGCGCCGCCGGTGTTCGCTCCTGCCCCCGATCCCGCCGAGCCGCTTGCGCCGCCGGAGCCGGGGCGCCCTCCCGTTCCCGACGCTCCGGCGGAGCCCGCGCCGCCACCGGTCGCGCCCATGCCGCCGGCGCCGGCCGCGCCGCCAGAGCTTGGTGCGGTCGTCTCGCAAAGGCCGTCGCCGTCGTACTCGACAGCACCGCGATCGTTGGAACCGTCGTCACGATCGTTGCCGCAATAGTCGTCCGTCACCTCGGCGAGGTTTTCGCCCAAGTCGACGAAGCTCGTTCCGTCGAGCAGCGTGAAGTCGAGCGCATCCGGGTCGGTGAACCAGGTCTTGAATTCCGCCTCGCTGCCCATCAGGTTTGCCGACTTCACCGACATCGCGCCGGGGCGATCCCGGATGGAACCCATCAGAATGTTGTTCCGAGCCTCGCCGCCGGACGGCGCCTCCAAAAAGTCGATGCCGTTCGTTTTGTAGATCGTGTTGTTGTAGATCTTCGACCGAACGCTCTGTCGAATGAAGATCCCCACGTCGTTGCAGTTGGCGATGATGTTGTTGCGGATGATGCCGTCTTGGTGCTCTGGCGAGCAGACACCGCCTTCACAGATGCCCGGTGGGCTCGAGCCACCACCCCCGAGCGACAGCCCCAGTCTGGTCTGACCGCTGTGCAGCAACGAGCAGACGATCAAGTTTCGCTCCATGAGGCCATTTCTCGAGTTGCCCTTGAGAAATGCCGCATACGAAATGAAGTTCGACTGTCCCTTGGCGTAGTCGTGGATGAAGTTGCCGGAGATGACCCAGTTGCGGCCACCTACCACGTCGATTGGGGTCACGGGATTGCCCGTCATCCGCGGGGCGGTGCTGAAGAACTCGTTCCCCGCAACGAGCACGTCATCGGGGAATACTCGCGGTGTGCCCGTCCCGTTGGCTTTGATGTGCGCGTTGAAGTTTTGCGCGCGGTTGTTTCGAACCACCGTTCGGTCCCCGCCGCCGCCGATGTGCCAGGCGTGCTCGCAGTCGCTGTCGTTGCTGCAGGTCCCAAAAATGTCGAGGTTCTCGAACGTCCAGTCCGAGCCATTGACGACAAAACCCTCGGTGAGCGGTCCACGGAATTCGATGACGGCGGCCCCTGGGCTCGGAGCGCGCACGATGATGGGCTGCGCCGTCGTGCCGTTGGCATTGCAGCTCACTCTATTGCCGAGAACGTAGGGCCCAGGTCCCGTGAGTGTAATTTCGTCCCCGGGAGAGGCGTTCGAGATCGCGTTCATCAGCGCGGCCGAGTCGCTGACCGGTACCGGGACCGCATCCGCGCCTGTGGACAACGTCGAGCAGGCACCGGCGGCTGCCACGCCCAGTAAAAAACACCCTCGTTTCATCGCTGATCTCGTCGCGTCCTCTGCTCGGGGGAAACTCGGCTCAGCGTAACAGAGGCGGCGGACCAATGGTGCCGCGGCAAGCCTTGCGTCGCGGCCTCGATCGGGCAAATAGAGTCGTGACATGGCTGAGCTCGCGTTGCGGGGAGCGTTCACTGCGCTGGTGACACCGTTCACCGAAGACGGATCGAGCATCGACTGGGACGCGTTCGAAGCGCTCGTGCAGTCGCAAATCGAAAATGGTGTGGTCGGCCTCGTCCCATGCGGCACGACGGGTGAAACACCGACACTGAGCGACACCGAGCAGCTCGAGGTCATTCAGAAGACGGCCAAGCTCGCCGCCGGGCGAGCTCCAGTTCTCGCTGGGACCGGATCGAACGGCACGAAAAAGACCATCGATGCCTCCCGGGCCGCGATCGAGGCGGGGGCGGATGCGGTGATGGTGATGATGCCGTACTACAACAAGCCGTCGCAGGCCGGTCTCGTGCGGCACATCCAGCTACTGAGCCAAGCCGTCGACGCTCCGATAGTGCTCTACAACATTCCCGGTCGCTCGGCCGTGGACCTGTGCACGGACAGCCTGTCCGAGATCCTGCGCGACTGCCCCAACGTCGTCGGAATCAAAGATGCGACGGGGAATGTGCTTCGCTGCCAAGAGGTCAAACGCCGCTTCGGCGATCGGGTCACCGTCATGTCGGGGGATGACGGGCTCACGGTTCCCATGATGAGCGTCGGAGCTGCCGGAGTCATCAGCGTGACCTCGAACGTGCTTCCGAAGGCGGTCGCCGAAGTCGTCGCAGCGGTCGAAGCTGGTGACTTCGCAGAAGCGCGAAAGCGCCACCTCTCGCTCTTGCCCGTTCACGCTGCAATGTTCGTCGAACCGAATCCGGCGCCCGCAAAGGCAGCGCTCGCCGAACGCGGCAAAATGACCGCCGCGGTTCGGCCGCCGCTCCTGCACGCGAGCGCGGCGGCACGAAAGACGGTTTCCGACGCGCTCGCGGCTTACGAGGCGAAGTGAAGCTCGCGATACACGGCGCCACCGGGCGCATGGGACGCACCGTGACGCGTTTGGCGCACGCCGCCGAAGACATTCAGGTGGTCGGTGGCGCGTGCGGCGCCGAAGACCCGTCGTGCGGCAAGGACCTCGGGGAGCTCTCCGGTGTTGGTCAGATCGGCGTCGTCGCCGTGGCGGACGTATCTTCGGCGCTTCTCGGCGCGGACGCTATCATCGACTTCTCGGTCGCGGGAGCGATGCGCCCACTCTTGAAAGCGGTGGCGGATGCCAAAGTGCCGCTGGTGACCGGCACGACGAATCTGGACGAGCCGACAGAAGGAGTGCTCGAGGACACGGCGAAGGTCGTCCCGGTCCTCTGGGCGCCGAACATGAGCATGGGCATCCAAGTACTGTGCGAAGTGCTCGAGCACGCGATCAAGAGGCTGGGCGGGGGCTACGACATCGAAATTGTCGAGACGCATCACCGCCGAAAGATCGACGCACCGAGCGGAACCGCGCGCCGTCTCGCCGACGTCGTCAAGAGCGTCAAACCCGAGGTGCGGGAGGTCAGCGGGAGGGCGGGCGAAGTCGGTGCGCGCACCGATGACGAGATGGCCGTGTTCGCGCTGCGGGGCGGGGACATTCCTGGGGATCACACCGTCTACTTGATTGGCGAGTCGGAGCGAATCGAGCTCAGCCACCGCGCGATCAACCGTGACCTGTTTGCCCACGGCGCGATTCGGGCCGCTCGTTTCCTCCTAGGCAAGTCGCCTGGCCGCTACTCGATCGCCGACGTGCTTGGGTGATCCAACCGTCGCGAGCCGCCTCCTCAGCCCGCCTCGTCCCACGGAGGTGGTGACAACGACTTCACGACGAAGTCTCTAAACAGGGCGACTCTTCTCGGCAGGTATCGCGCCGACGGGTACACGACGTGCAGCGTGGCTCCCGGCCCGCTCCATGAGGGCAGCACCCGTCGGGCACGCCCTTCGGCGAGCTCTCGGACGAGCAGGAAGGAGGGGAGAAGCGCCACGCCGCAGCCTTCGACCACGGCGTTCTTCGCGAACAGATACTCCTCGCAAACCACCGGGCCCGAAACGTCGACGACCTCGTCGCGCTTACCGTTGGTGAGCACCCATCGTTCGGTATCCGTCCTCGGGCGAAACAGGATGCAATCGTGCTCGATTAAGTCCACGGGGCGCCGCGGTCGATCGCGCCGCGAGAGGTATGCCGATGACGCGAACAGTCCGCGCTCGATTGTAAAGAGCTTCCGGGCGATGAGCGTCGAGTCCCGCAGTGTGCCGGCTCGGATGGCGAGATCGAACCCTTCTTCCACCAGGTTGACAGCGCGCGCCGTGAGCTCGATGTCGAGTTGGATTTCGGGGTGCTCGCGCACGAAACGGCCGACGATCTCGACGAAAAAACTGTTTCCAACATCGACGGGGGCGGTCACTCGGATGCGGCCACGGGCAACCGAATGCTCGTCGGAGACGTAACCTGCCGCGTCTTGCACGGCGGTGAGCGCCGGCGAAACCTTGTCGAAGTAGATCTTGCCCGCGTCGGTCAGGCTCACTTGGCGGGTCGTGCGTTGCAGGAGGCGCGCCCCCAACGTTTTTTCGAGTCGTGCGATGCGTCGACTGACGGTCGAAGCGGGGACTCGCAGCTGTTGCGCCGCCCGCCGGAAGCTGCCTGTTTCGACCACTCGGGTGAAAGCTGCGATTTGATTGAGGTCCATTTTGGAGCCGCCAACCGATTGTTGCACTGAAGCAACAGTGAATTCAACTCGCTGCTCCTGGCACCTGTCGATCAAGGCTCTACGTTCCACCCAACCAACGAGGTGAATTCAGAATGAGGATCAACAAGCTCGCGGTCGTTCTAGTGGTCGGCGGTGTTTTGGCGACCGGGTGCAAAGACCCGGCGGAAGGAAAAACCAAAGCCGAGGTCTCCGCGCCTGCCGCAAGCGCCGCGCCCAAGGCTGCGGAGGGCCAAGTCGAGAAGCTCGCGATTTCCTCGGAAACGTCGAAAGTGAACTGGGTCGGCTCGAAGGTGACCGGTAGCCATGACGGGAGCTTTCAGAAGTTCTCGGGGAACGTGGAGCTGGTGGACGGCAAGATCACCGGCGGGAAGATCGAGGTCACCATCGACGCGACATCCATGCAGTCGGACAGCGAGAAGCTCACGGGCCACCTCAAGAGCGCTGACTTCTTCGATGTCGAGAAGTTCCCCGAGGCCAAGTTCACCTCGACCAAGATCGACGAGGGCGGAGCCGACGACGCCACCCACACGATCACCGGAAACCTGGAGCTTCACGGGCAGACGAAGTCGATCAAGTTCCCCGCGACGGTCGCCATCACCGACAGCGAAGCGACCGCGACGAGCGAGTTCTCGATCAACCGGAAGGATTTCGAGATTAACTACGCCGGGATGAAGGACGATCTGATTCGCGACGACGTCGTGATCAAGCTCGACATCAAGGTGTCGCGCAAGAAGAGCTAGCACGCGCGGGCGGAGTCGGAGGGCAGCTGGCGCGCGTCGTCAGCTGCCCTTTTTCTTCGAGGTCTTCTTCGAGGTCTTCTTCGAGGGTTTCTTCGAGGTCTTCTTCGAGGTCTTCGGGGGCGCTTCCTCGTCCTCGTCCTCGTCCTCGTCCTCGTCTAGCTCGTCTTCGTCATCGGCCTTTTTCGCCGGTTTCTTCGCCTTCTTGGGCTTTTTCGCCGGCTTGGACTTGGCCGCGGCGCCCTTCTTCTTTCTTCCTGCGAACTCCTCGTCCACATCGGGGTCGCCAGCGTACTCGTCGTCGTCGTCGTCGTCTTCGTACTCGTCGTCGTCTTCGTATTCGTCGTCGTCGTCGTCGTCGTCGTCGTCGTACTGGGACTCCGGCCCGGGCCAGCCCACGGGCAAGCGGCGCCGAAGCGACCATCGCACGCCGAAGATGCCGAGCGCGACGCCTGGCAGGCTCAGCCATTGCCCCATGGTGAGGAGCGCGTCGGGATCGAGTTTTTGGTACTCTTTGAAGAACTCGACGGTGAAGCGCCCGATGAAATAGAGCGCGAAGAAGGAGAAGATCAACAGGCCACGAGGGCGCTTCTCCTTTCCGGCTTTGCGGTCGATGACCAGGAGCGCGACGATGACCAGGATCCCGAGGGCGGTTTCGTAGAGCTGGCTCGGATGTCTGTAGGGGATCTCGGAGAGGTCGGTGAACTGACCGTCGTAGCGCGGGAACTTCACTCCCCAAGTCTGGTCCGTCTTGCGGCCGACGATCTCCGAGTTGAAGAAGTTACCCAGGCGCACGAGGGTCGCTCCGAGGGCCGCGGAAAACGCGAAGCGGTCTGCTCCCTCGAGCCAGGTGACACCCTTCTTGCGGGTGAAGTACCACATGGCCACGATCAGCCCGACGGTGGCCCCGTGGCTCGCCAACCCGCCAGTCCAGATCTTGAACACCCACATCGGGTCTTCGAACGCGTGGTCGAGATCGTAGAAGATCACGTGACCGAGACGGGATCCGGCCAGCACGCCGATGACGCCGTAGATGATGAAGTCCGCGGCGTCTTCTTCCTCGCCGCCGCCGCGTTCTATCTGCCAGCGCAGAAGGGCGTATCCACCGAGGAATACCCCGACGAACAGAAGGCTGTACCACCGGAGGGCTGGACTGAATTCCCAGCCGACCAGCGGCATCGTGTACGGCCCGAGCTTGACGATCTCGGGGTTGAGGTCCCAGGTGAACGACGGCAAGTCGGGCGGGAGTTAGCACGCTCTCACGGCTGTGTGAACGCTGCGGTCAACGACGTCGCGCCAAATACGCCGGCGAGCACGATTCGGGCTCGGGCCCAACGCGAGCGGGGCCCCGCGATCAGCGGTAAAATAGGTGAGAGCGCGAGCGATACCGGCAAAACGATTGCTAGCGGAGCAAACAGGCCGACAGCGTCGTACAGCAAGTGGATGTGGGGAAACCACACGATAGCCGTGAACGCGGCGGGTAGCGTCGTGAGCACGCCCGTGCCCACCGGCGAGCTCAGCCAGCCGACCGAAATCCCCGCGGCGCCGGCGACCAACAAGGGGACGAGAAACAGGAAGCTGACTTCGGGCAACAAGAACGCCGAGACCGCGGTGGCAAGCGCCCACCAAGACCAAACGCCACACCACGTACCGAGCCGTCCCGTCGGTCCCAACACGGCCGGTGCCAGCGCGCTCGACAGCGCGCCGCCGAGCCAGCACGCAACGATCGCCGCGGCCGGCGAACGTACCCAGGGAGGAAATCCCACGGCTCCGGTGGCCTGCCAAACGAGCTGCAGCATCAAGCCGAACGCGATCGCGATCGATACCAAGAGCGGCACGTCGGCGAGCGCCCAGCCCGCCTGGCGCCAAGACAAGCGGCGAGCCCGCGCAAAAAGGCCGACGGCGAGTGCCCAGACCGTCACCGCCGCACCGGCGAGCGCTGGCGTCCACGATGCCGGCCACCAAATCGTGCTCAGAGTGAGGAGATCGAAGAACACGGCCGGTTCTTTCGCCTCGGCAGGCGCATCGCTCGCGAGGGCCCGCGCCAACCCGAGAGCGTTGTCGCCCTGGTGCTGCAAGCTCGCGAGATCGAGGTTCGCGAGGTCGTCATCCGCAGTGTGGTAGCGCGACGCTCCGCCGATGAACGCGAAGTTCACCCCCGACAATCCGGCGCGTTTGAAAACCGTCAAGTCCGTGTCGTTGGGCATGCGCTCGTAGACCGCGTAGTAGGCGGAGCTCGTCATCGGACGTTCGACTCCGCGGGCGAACTTTCGAACGAGGCCGAGGTTGTTCGCGCTCGTCTCGAACATCAGGCTCGGTCCAGTCGTGCCGCGGGCTTCCAGGTTGACGACCCATCGCACGCCGTCGACCGCTTGCTTCTCGACGTACGCGCGCGCACCGAAAAGGCCAGCCTCTTCGCCGTCGTCGAAAAGAAAAACGACCGATCGTGGAGGCGGCGAGCCTTGGAAGATGCGGGCAATCTCGAGTAGCGCGGCGACCCCGGCTCCGTCGTCCGCTGCGCCGGGCCCTTCGGGGACCGAGTCGTAGTGCGCCGCGAGCATCACCGACGGGCCGTCTCTGAGTTGCGCGTCCGCGCCTCGTACGCGGGCGACGATGTTCTCGACCTGTCGACAACGCTCGTGTGAGTCGCACGCAAGGTCAGCGCGAACTTCTGGTGTCAGGCCGAGCGTCTCGAGCTCGCGCACGATTCGTTCCTTGACCGCTTGGTTGGCGGGGGTGCCCACTGGGTGCGGCGATTCGTCGCCGAGCACACGACGCAGTACCTCCACGGCTCGCATCGCCGAGAAAACTTCGGGCGGCGCCGCGTCCGGCGCCGGAGGCGGTGGTCGATACAAGAAGGCGACGCCGCCGAGGATCGCCAGCAAGACCAGCAGCGTGACAACCACCATGGTCCGCTCCGCGGGGGTGTCCCGTAGGTCGGAAGGCTCTCCGCTCGGTGGTTTCGTCATCGAGAAGACAAACGCCTACTTCGGCGAGGTCCGATGCGTTATATATCTCGCCTCGCTCGGGGCGCGGCTCCTTCGCCAATCCAAGGAGAACGAGGACCACATGACCGCACGCCAGCTGCCACGAAGGGGAGCGTCGAATCCGTCCACCCTCCCCGATGGAACGACACCCGGTTCATTCGCCAACGCCGCGGACGTCGGCGGGCCGCTCGCTTTCTCGTCGCCGGACACGCCCGGCATGCCTTCGCCGAGTGCCAAGACCGCTTGGGATTTTCTTCCGGGCGACTGGAAAAAAAACGGCGCCGGCCCGACTCCGCCGGCGGGGTTTTTGGCCGTCACGCAATTGGAGCATGCCCGACTCGGCACGGTCACCTCCGAAATGCGGCGAGTCGCGGAGCGTGAGAAGCATCTGACGGCGGAGCAAATTCGGGACGAAGTTGCCGCCGGCCGCATGATCATTCCGGCGAACGTCGTGCACTTGAGGCATCAACTCGATCCGATGTGCATCGGTCGCGCCGGTCTCACCAAGATCAACGCGAACATGGGCGCGTCGCCCGTTTCCTCGGGCACCGAACAGGAGGTGGAAAAACTTCGCTGGGCGGAGCGCTGGGGCGGCGACACGGTCATGGACCTGTCCACTGGCGGCGACCTCGACGCTTGTCGCGATGCCATCATCCAGAACGCTCGGGTGCCCATAGGAACCGTGCCGATCTATTCGATGATCATCGGCCGAAAGATCGAGGACCTGACCGACAAGGTGATCCTCGACATGATCGAGCATCAGGCGAAGCAAGGAGTGGACTACTTCACGATTCACGCCGGTGTTTTGCGTGAGCATCTCCCACTCGTGGAGAAGCGCCTCATCGGCATCGTTAGCCGCGGTGGCTCTCTGCTCGCGAAGTGGATGCTCGTGCACGGCAAACAGAATCCGATGTACACGCTGTTCGACGACATTTGCGACATCATGCGCGAGTACGATGTTTCGTTTTCTCTCGGCGACGGCTTGAGGCCCGGTGGGCTCGCTGACGCGACGGACGAAGCGCAGCTCGCGGAGCTCGAGACCCTGGGCGAGCTCACCGAGCGCGCCTGGAAGAAGGGATGTCAGGTGATGGTCGAAGGACCGGGGCACGTTCCTTTCGATCAAATCGAATACAACATGAAGTATCAGCGTCGTGTTTGTCATGGGGCGCCGTTCTACGTGCTCGGACCCCTCGTGACCGACGTGTTCCCCGGTTACGACCACATGACTTCGGCCATCGGCGCGACGGCTGCCGGCTATCACGGCGCGAGCATGCTCTGCTATGTGACTCCGAAGGAGCATCTCGGCCTCCCGAAAAAGGACGACGTCAAACAGGGGTGCATCGCGTACAAGATCGCCGCCCACGCGGCGGACGTAGCTCTCGGCATTCCCGGCTCACGCGAATGGGACGACGATCTCACGAAGGCGCGCGCGGCACTGAACTGGGAAAAACATTTCGATCTCGCGTTCGACACCGACACGGCTCGTGCTCTGCACGACGAGGATCTCGACGTCGACACCGACTTCTGCGCGATGTGCGGTCACGACTGGTGCTCGGTGCGAATCAGCAAGGAAATCGTGGAATTCACCTCGGGCAAGGCAGAGGGTTTTGCACGCGATGCCGTGTTGAAGTCGCCGGCGCTCACCGACGACCAGCGGGCAATCCTCGAGAAGCGCGGCGTACTCGCCCCCGAAGAGATCCACCAGCTTGCGAGCAAGACGCGGTCGGCGGTCGGCGCGGACGAGGACAAGGCGTCGTGCCACAGCGACTACGTGGACGTCGAAAGCGCGCAACGCATCCAGACCACCCAGCTCGTACAGCTACGTAGCAAGTCGAGCGCGCTCTAGCTGCCAGCCGCTACCAAACCGGTTTTCCGGAGAGCGCTCGCGGCCAGGGGCTTCCGGCGTTGCCGGGAATGTCCTTGCCCGAGGGATCGGTGACGAAGTTCTGTTCGTCGTGGAAGGCCCGCTCGTCGTTGACGCGGTCCCCGTCTTTGCGCAGCGGAACGAGTTTCCCTCCCCGCGCGATGGCAACGACCTCGTGGGGCGCCGGTCGCAAGTCGACTAGTGCACCCTTTTGCGCCTGGTTCAGAAGTTGCTCTTCGTTGCCGATGGGGTCGGCGACGGTTTTTGCCTTCAGGGTCCAGATGAGCAGCGACGTCGGATCGTGATTGGGAAATGGTTTTTCGAGTAAGTCTGCCTGCTCGAAAAAAGTTTTTCCGACGTCGTTCTGATTCACTGGCCCCGCCATGAGGCAAACCCCGGCGAGTAGGTCGCAGTCGCTGGGCAAGTTGGTGCACCCCATGATTTCCGCGACCAGGCCCGCGCGTGCCGCCGCTGCCCCGACCGCCCGCACCGCGCGGTCCCACTCGATGCCTTCGGCTTTCATTTCTCTTCGCGACAGCCCGGTGATGTAGATGCGCTGGCCGGCGAGAGCGAACGCCTTACGACCGCGAGCCGCGTTCTTGCTGAACGCTCTTCCCGTCGGCAAGTCTGCCCAAAGGGGGATGCGCTCGACGAGCGCGTCTGTGACCGAGTCGAGCATCTTTCTGATTTCCCGCAGACGCTCCTTGCCGCCGGGAGTCAGCACGTCGACGCGCTCGAGCAGGAGAAGGTCTTTGCTGCGTTCGCGGTCGCAGCCCGTCCAATGAGCGAATGCGTTGTATGCCGCGCGTCCAGCCATCACTACGAGTTCTTCAGGAACGTCCATGTTTTGCCGCGTCTGGTACGGCGGTGGGGCCTTTTCGTCTTGGTTGACGCCGGGTTGGATCCGTTCGGACCGAAAGGCCATGAAGTTGGCGCCGAGCTTGCGACAGAGCTCCCGACTGACCGGAACTCTTTCTTCCGCCTTGGCGTTTCCGACTTGAGCGACGAGACCGACTCGCCATCCGACGAGTCGCTCTCGCATCGAGAGACCGCACATTTTTTCGAGCTCACGCGTGACGGCGGCGTTGTGTCGACGAACGTCGATTCCGGAAAACGGCGCGGCGAGCACCTGCGCGCGTCTGCGTCCCTCGGAAGCGATCACAGCCGCGCGTTCCATCGCGTCGGCCAAAACTCCGAGATGCAGCTGCTGGAGGTAACCAATGGTGGGGATGTCGTCGACGTGGAGGAACCGTTTCTTGAGCCCGCGAATGGGCACCGTAAGCAGACTCGCGAGCGGCCGGTGGCCGACGAAGGTCAACAAAAGAGTGAAAGCCGTGCGGTAGGGCCGCGTGAGGACTACGTGCGTGTGGCTCGCCCCGTCTAGAACCGGCGCCTCGAGGTGGTCCAAGCGGCGTAGAAGAGCGGCGATCTTCGTCGAGTCTTCCGACCCGAACACGACTTCCCGGTGGCCACGAAAGTTGGTCGACTGTCGCGACGTCAGCAGACCAAGCGCGCACTCTTCGAAAAGCTCCTGCTCGACCACGGCGTCTGCGGGCTCGAAAGAGGAAGGACGCGTCAGCGAAAGGAGAGGGAAGGCCTCACCGGCTTGTTCCAACGTGAGCGCGACTCGAGTGCGATACCCCACGGGCGACGCCGAGCTGAGCGATTCGGGCAGCGAGTATCGACTGCGCTTTTCGCCGCTTCCGGCGAAACTTGCGTTGCGTAGCGCGCGTTCCGACTCCGGGGGCGGCTCGATCGGTACCGGCTCGACGAGCTTGGGGGAGTCGCTGATGTTCGGGGTCGCCATGCCGGGCGGAGGGTATATCAAGAGCTCGGCCGTTCCGCGGGGCGAACTCGAGTTGCGCTCACTCACCCCCTGACTTCGACGCCGGGGGGCAGCTCGCCGGACCAGACCAGGACGCCGCGGTCCACGAGGGCGCGGGAGAGCTCCTCGCTCCTGTGTCGTTGCCATTCGTCGTCGCGAGCCACGTCGAATCTCGGATCGGAGAACTCTTCGTCCGCCCCCTGCACGCCGTGCAGAACGTCGATGCTGACCGACGAAACCGTTTCCGCGAGCGCGTCGGCGAGCGCGTCCACCGACCCCGGCAACAAAGGCTGCACGATGGCGAAGGTGCGAACACCTGCTCTACGCAGCGTGCTGAGCGCCCGCAGTCGTTCGTCCACCGACGCGCCGCGCGGCTCGAAGTGGCGTCTGACCGAATCATCGATCGTCGGAATCGAGGCGCCGGCGTAGACGCCGGGGATCTGCGACAACACGTCCGCGTCGCGGGTGACGAGGGCGGACCGGGTCAGAAGCATCGTCGGGCGGGTCCCATCGACGTCTCGGATGATTTCGAGGCACCGGCGCGTGAGCAAGTACTTCTTTTCCACCGCTTGGTACGGATCGCTGACGATCGGACAAAACTTGAGCGGTAAGGAGGGTTTTTCCTCGAGCTCGCGGGCCAGCACCTCCGGAGCGTCGGTTCGGACGTCGACGTACGAGCCCCATTGCACGACGGGGAGCCCACCGAGACGACGCACCATTGCGACGCGTTGTTGCGCGTAACAAAAGCGGCAACCGATGAGGCAACCGACGTACGGGCTCAAGGTGAAGTAGGGCTGCTCCCGTGTGCCTGCTGGCTCGAGTAGTCGCCCGGTTTCGACTTCGCGGATGCGGGTCTGAGCATCGCCACGCTCGCGAGCCCGAGCGGCATCGTTGCGTATGGCCGCTAGAACCTGCTCTTCGTTGACTTTCGCCCGCTCGGCGACGGCTTCGCACAAAGCAAAGGCGACCGCCGCGTCGACACGCGCGCCGCGGGAGCCGACTCGATAGGAGAAGAGCAGCCGCTCGGTTCGGGTCGCGCACCGGACACCCTCTTCCGCTGGGGCGATTTCGACGTGGATCGGCTCCCCGTTCACATCGAAGGTCAATCGCAGACCGAGCTCGGTGGACGCCTCGCGCAAGGTGGCGCCATGCGCGAGGTCTTCGCCGACCGAGCAAGGGGCAACCAGCGAGAGCAGGTGACGTCTGAGATCCACTCGGTCGCCGAGAGTCTAACCGAGCCCAGCCGTTCCGCTCAGCTTTCCTCGAGCAGCCCGCGAAGTCGCTCGGGAGCAACTCGGTATTCAGCGCCACAGTAGTCGCAGGAGATTTCGAGCACCTCGCCGTCGCTGACCAGATCCTCGATGTCGCGCCGACTGAGAGTTGCCAGGGCGGCAATCACTCGGACGTGACTGCACCAACATCCGAAGCCCACTTCGCTTTCCTCGAGACGAGTGAATGGCATTCCGTCGAGAAGCTCCTCGAGCAGCGCAGCCGCGCTGAACCCGGGTCGACGGAGCTGCTCGTCGATCACTTCGAACGCCTTGAGCCGCTTGGCCATGACGGCGAGGGGCGCGTGGTCCGCCTCCGGGAGCAGTTGCACCATGTAGCCGCCGGCGGCGACCACGTGGTCGATGTCGACGAGCGTGCTCATGGCCAGCATGGAGAACACTTGCTCGGACGTCTGCATGTAGGCCATCAGCGCCGCGGAGATCCCGCCAGACTCGGGAATGCCAACGACCCCTTGGCTCAGCCGTCCGTCGGGCAAACTGCGCATGACTCTGAGAGACGCGCCCCGGAGGTCCAGATCGGCCGGCGGGTCGGCTTGAACTAACCCGCGGGTGTCGCCCGACGGGTGGGAATCCGCCACCAGGCTACCTTGTGGGGTCTTGAGGATCCCTTGAACCCGGAGTTGAGGCGCCATCGTTTCCCGAAAAAGAATCGATCCAGTGAGCAAATCGCCAAAATGACCAGCAACTCTGCCGTGAGCACCTTGCGCGCGAATCGCGCCACCAACGGTCGACGTGGTCTGCGCGGTGACGACCCGGAACGCGCCATCGTCCGTGATGGCGCGTAGGACGTTATCCGACATCGTCGCCATTCATTCGAAGCTTGGGGCCCGGCTGCCCAGTCTGCAAGTTGCGGTGTGACTGCAACTGGTCGTCGCCAATCATGTCTCCCGCGACCGCGATGGGGTAAACTGGCGACCAGCCCCTCTTTGAATGCTTGCGGAAGCTCACGGTCACCATGAAGAAAATTTTTCGCGCGGTTGCAAGTGTTTCAGTCGGCGCGTTGGCCGTCATCGCTCTGGGAAGTGCCTCCTCCACCGGTTGTGCGGGCGGAACTTCCGCTGACAACGCGAGCGCCGGTGGAACTGGCGGTGCGGTGGCAGACGCGTCGCCCGATTCGAGCAACGGATCGGGTGGAATCGGCGGAACGGGCGGCGGCACCGGTGGAGTGGGTGGCGGTGCCGCAGGAACCGGCGGGATCGTCGGGACGGGCGGTGGCGCCGGAACCGGTGGTGGCGGAGGCGGAGCAGGTGTGCCCGTGGACGCAGGCGACGCGGGCGATGCCGCCGACGGGGATGCCGCGGATTCTGGCGATCCCTGTGCGCAGCCCGAGGTGTGCGACGGGCTCGACAACAACTGCAACGGAGCGATTGACGAAGGCGATCCGGGAGGCGGTGAAACGTGCACAGTTCCTTCCGTCCAGGGCGTTTGCTCGGACGGATTGACCATGTGCTCGAGCGGGTTTTTGACCTGCGAGCAGATTACTCAGCCGTCCCCGGAGATTTGCGACGGGCTCGACAACAACTGCAACGGAAGCGTCGACGAGGGCGACCCCGAGGCGGGAGACGCGTGCCCCACCGGGCTCCTCGGAATCTGCGCGGCGGGCACCACCGCCTGCAACGCCGGAACTCTCGAATGTGAGCAGAACATCACGTCGCAGCCCGAAGCCTGCAACGGTTTGGACGACGACTGTGACGGCGTCCCCGACAACGGGTTCGGCGGCGGTGATCCATGCACGGTGACGGGCGTCCCGCCGGGAACCCCGTGCGCCGACGGGCTCACGACGTGCCTGACGGGTCAAAACAGCTGCGCTCAGGTGGTTTTCGCCCGCTCGGAGATTTGCGACGGGATCGACAACGACTGCGATCAGACCATCGACAATGCGGCGGTGGTCAACGATCGACCCTGCGATACGGGTTTCAGCGGCGTCTGCATGGGCGGCCTGACGAACTGCGGCGCGGGCGTCGAGACGTGCATCCCGCAGGTTCAACCCGGCGCTCAAATCGAGACTTGCAACACGCTCGATGATGACTGTGACGGTACGATCGACAACGTACCGAACATCAATCTCGAATGCGGTGCGAACAACCCGCTCGCGCAAAACGTGGTTTCCTGGGCTTGCACGACGGGCTTCTGCCAGGTGGCGTCGTGCTCGGGCCAGTTCGCGGACTGCAACGGGGCGCCCGGCGACGGTTGTGAGGTGGATCTGCGCATCGACCCGGTCAATTGCGGCGTATGCGCGACCGTTTGCGACTCGACGAACGGCACTGCGGTCTGCGCGAACTCGATGTGCGGCATCGTCTGCAATCCGGGCAACGGCAACTGCGACATGGATGCGAGCAACGGGTGCGAGACCAATACGAACACCACGCTGGCGCATTGTGGTGCCTGCGGGGTCGCGTGCACGAACCCGAACGGGCCGACGTCGTGCTCCGGGGGCACTTGCCAGCCGGTCTGCGATCCCGACCGAGACAATTGCGACATGGATCCGGTCAACGGCTGCGAGACCAATACGCTCATCAACGTCAATCACTGCGGCGCCTGCAACCTGGGCTGCATCAACCCGAACGGCACGACGAACTGCCTCGGTGGGACATGCAACCCGAGTTGCACCATGGGCTTCGATAGCTGCGACGGCAACGTCGCCAACGGCTGCGAAACCAACCTGAATACGGACGAGCTTCACTGCGGCGACTGCGCGACCGAGTGCCTCAACGTCAACTCACTCAACACCTGCACCAGCGGCTCCTGCGTGCCCGCATGCAGTGGCATGTTCGCGAGCTGCGACGGGAACGGCGCGAACGGCTGCGAAACCGACACCGGCTCGGACGAAATGAATTGCGGTGGATGCGGCATCCAGTGCCAAGCCGTGAACGGCTCGAATACTTGCGTGCTCGGTATCTGCATCCCGAGCTGCGCGAACGGGTTCGGCGATTGCGATCCGTTCCCCGAGAACGGTTGCGAGACCGACATCCGGTCCGACGATCTGCACTGCGGCGCTTGCGGCACCGAATGTCTCGACGTCAACGGCACCAACAGCTGCGTGAATCGTATCTGTGTTCCCAGCTGCAACGCCGGGTTCGACGACTGCAGCGACCCGACCGACGGCTGCGAGACGGACATCTTCACCGACCCGGACACCTGCGGCTCGTGCAGCACCTCCTGCACGAACCCCAACGGCACCCGGGCATGCGCCGGCGGCATCTGCACCCCGGGGTGCAACCCTGGTTTCAAGGACTGCACGAACCCCATCGACGGCTGCGAGACGGACATCTTCACCGACCTGTCGAACTGCGGCGATTGCGGCGACGTGTGCAACAACCCGAACGGTTCGGAAAGCTGCGTTGGCGGCAACTGCCAAATCGGCTGCGACCCGGGCTTCGGCGATTGCAACGCGGGGATCCCCGGCTGCGAGACCGACATTTTCAACGACGAGTTGAACTGCGGCGGCTGCAACATCGTGTGCCAACAGGTCAACGGCACGAATACGTGCGTGAACGGTCAGTGCGTCCCGGCGTGCAATACGAACTTCGGCAATTGCGACGCCATCGGGCCGAACGGTTGCGAGACCAACCTGCTCACGAGCGACCTGCACTGCGGCACGTGCATGAATGAGTGCCAGGACGTCGGCGGCACGAACACGTGCAGCAGTGGTACTTGTAGCCCGTCGTGCAGCCCCGGCAACGCCAACTGTGACGGCAACCTGCCGAACGGCTGCGAGACGAACACGACGAACGACGAAGCCCACTGCAACGGCTGCAACATGGCCTGCTCGACGGCAGGGACCGTGAGCAACCTCTGCATCGGCAGCGCTTGCACGCCCGTGTGCCTCGGTGGCTTCGGTGATTGCGATTCGAACACCTACACCGGGTGCGAGACCGACATCACGAGCGACGAGCAGAACTGCGGCGTCTGCGGCACCGTCTGCCAGACCGCGGGGACCACGAGCAACAACTGCCAGTCCGGTGCGTGCAACCCGATCTGCAATATCGCTGGTGGGTTCGGCAACTGCGACGGCAACAACCCGAACGGTTGCGAGACCAACACCAATACCGACGTGGATCACTGCGGCATGTGCAACATCGACTGCAACAGCCCGCTGCCCCCCAACGCGTCCTCGGCGACCTGCAGCAGCGGCAACTGCGCCGTCCAGAATTGCAATTCGAACAGGTACGATCAAGATATGGGCTTCGCCAACGGTTGCGAGTGCACCGGCGACACCTACTCCAACGTCTGCTCGAGCCCATTCTTCGTGAACGGAGGCAGCCCGATCGTCGTCGACGGTACGGTCGACGTTCTCGGCAATGCGCTGCCGACCCCGACGGATCGAGACTGGTTCCGGGTCGAGTTTCAGGTGCAGAACGTCTGCTCGTTCAACCCCTCGATTCAGATCCTGGGTGGAGCGCCGGTCGCCATGCGGGTTCACTTCGGGACCTGCGGGGGCGCTGGGGCAAATTGCGCCGAGCCCGGATCCAGCTCCTCTGCCGATCGAACCACCTGGGACTTCAACTACGTCGGAGGCCCGAGCGCTTGCGGCGACCTGCTATCGATCGACCCCACGCCGGTGGCGGGGCCTTTCATCGATCCGACGGAGTTCTCGAACCCGCTAATCGTGTTCATCGAGGTGAAGCCCACCGGTTCCTCGACGACCTGCCTGGACTACACGCTTCGCGTTTCGAACTGAGACGGGCCGCTCGAGTCGGGGTTCCGCGCCTGCTGATGGCCAGCCGGAGGACGTGGGCTTTCCAGCGGGGCGTGATCCGGCTAATTCCCTCTTCTCGCAAATGGCTCAGGATCTCTTATTGGAAATCGGCGTGGAGGAGCTCCCCTCGTCCTTCGTCGAGGCCGCGGTTCGGCAGCTACCGGATCTTCTCCGCCGGCGCCTAGCCGAGGCGCGGCTCGAACACGGACAAATCTCTGCGTACGGGACCCCTCGACGAATCGCGGTGCTCGCGGTCGCGCTCGCCGAGCACCAGCCGGATCTCGACGAAGAAGTGGTCGGGCCCCCGGTTCGCGTCGCCTTCGATTCCGAGGGGAAACCCACGAAGGCTGCGCTCAGCTTCGCCGGCAAAATTGGTTGCGCTGTCGACGAGCTGACGACGAAAAAGACGGAGAAGGGCGAGTACGTCGCCGCGCGACGCATCGAAAAGGGCTCCCCGGCCGAGGAGCTCGCGCCCACGTTGCTTCGGGGGGTCTGTGAATCGATTTCGTTCAAGAAGTCGATGCGTTGGGGCGATGGAGACACGGCGTTCGGCAGGCCGGTGAGGTGGATTCTCGCGCTGCTTGGTCAAAGCGTCGTCGAGCTCACTTTTGCCGGCGTGGCATCTGGAGCGGAGACCCAAGGCCATCGGTTCTTGGCGCCGGCGGCGGTCCCGGTCAGCGAGCCCGCCGGCTACGTCGAGAAGCTCCGGGCATTGCACGTCGTCGCGGACGTGGCTGAACGGGCGGCACTGATGAACGAGCGCCTGCGCGCGGCGGCGGCGGAGGCCGGCGGGGAGCTCATCGAGGATGACTTCCTCGTGGGCGAAAATTGCTCGCTTGTCGAGGAGCCCAATGTCGTCGTCGGAACGTTCGAGGAGTCGTTTTTGGCACTGCCTGAACGAGTCATTCTCGAGGTGGCGAAGGGGCACCAGCGGTATTTCGGAGTTCGTTCGAAAGACGGGAAGTTACTGCCCAAGTATTTGGCGGTGGTCAACACGGCCAGAAACCCGGACAAGATTCGCATCGGCAACGATCGCGTCATGAGGGCACGGCTGGCGGATGCGAAGTTTTTCTACGACGAAGATCTCGCCAAGCCCATCGGGGATCGGCGCGCCGACCTCGATCAAGTCGTTTTTCAGAAACGGCTTGGCAGCATCGGTGACAAGGTGCGTCGGATCGAGCGTCTCGTTCGCCAGCTCGGGGCGCGGTTCGGACTAGGAGAGGCCGTCGTGGACACGGCGGTTAGGGGTGCAGCGCTAGCCAAATGTGATCTCGTGTCGCTCATGGTTGGGGAATTTCCCGAGCTCCAGGGGGAGATGGGAGCTTCCTACGCCAGAGCTCAGGGGATCGCCCCCGAAGTGGCGGCCATCTCCGCGGAGCACTATCTGCCCCGCGGCGCTGACGATGCGACGGCACCCGGCGATGCGGGCGCATTGGTCGCGGTTGCGGACCGACTCGACACTCTCGCTGGCTGTTTCGCGATAGGCATTACGCCAACCGGTACCGCGGATCCGCTTGCCCTGCGCCGGGCCGCGATCGGTGTCTTGCGCACGGTCATGGCGAAAGGGTGGGACCTGTCGGTTCGAGCCGCCGTGCTGGATGCTCACGCGCAGTTCGAAGGCGTCGAGCTCGAGCTCGACGGGGACGAGACGTCGCGAAAAGTCGGAGGCTTTTGCCATCAACGCCTCCGCGGTCTTCTCGCGGACGAGCTTCCCCAAGACGTGGTCGATGCGTGTCTATCGGCGGCCGCCGATAGACCTACCGACGCGAAGCTACGCGCGGTCGCGCTCGCGGCCATCCAACCCGAAGTCCGAGCACTCGCCGGCGAAGTATTCAAACGCGCCGCCAACATTGCGAAGGAGGCGCCGAAGGGAGAGCCAGGTGCGCCGGCGGATTTCGTAGATGAGGTGCATGCATCCGAGCAAGCGCTCTTCGACTGCCTGCAGGCGCTCGAGTCGCAACTCGCCCAGGCCGGCTCGGCTGTCGACTACCCCGACGCCCTGGCGGCGATCGGTCGGTTCGCGCCGGTTCTCGGACAGTACTTCGACGACGTCTTCGTGATGGCGGACGACGTGGCTCTGCGCGAGAACCGACTCCGGCTGATGCGGCGAGTCCACGAGACCTGCTCGCGGCTGGCCAACTTCAATCTGCTCGCGAAAAGCCGGGAGAAATGAACCGGACCACGGGCCAGTGGCTGGCCCGGCCTTTGGGGTACACCGGCATTTGAGCCCCGCCGGCGAAAACTCCTATCCGCTCGCAGTCGGCCCCCCGATGGGTTAGACTCACCTCGTGCCGCCGAAGCAGAACGGTTCTGGAAAGCTACCTTCCTTTTCTCGCAGTGCGCGAGGCATGCTGAGCAAGTCCGAGGACGCCGTCATCGAGAAGGCGCGGGACAACTGTGACGAAGTACCCGCCCCCGGCGACGCGGACGGAACCTTCCCCGCACAGCACTGCTCGCATGGCAGTCACGGCAGTCATGGCTCTCATGGCAGTCATGGCTCTCATGGCAGTCACGGCTCTCATGGCAGTCACGGCTCCCACGGCAGCCACGGTTCCTGGTAGCCCTTCCGGGTCCCATCTCCAGAGGATTCGACCGCGCAGCTCGCGCGGTCACTGGAGCATTTTTTGCGATCGGGGCGGGTTGCGCATCCGACGCGCCACGGCCAGTCGAAGCGTCGACTCCCACGCGGCCCGTCGCAACTGCGGTCCCTGAACCCACGGCCGCGAAGGACGCGCGCGCTGCGCCAGCTCCGGTCGAGCCGACGGTGCGCGCCAGTCCGGTCGCCAGACTGCGCGTCGAGCACCAGGACGTCATCGACCTCGCCGCCGCCGAGGGGATTCGGTCCGGTGCGATGCCCGGCTGCGTCGTCGTCATCGGTCGCGCCTCGGGCACCCTGTTCCGTCGCGCCTACGGTGCCCGCTCGGTGGAGCCAAAGGTAGAACCGATGGAGCCAGACACGGTGTTCGACGTCGCGTCGCTCACCAAGCCGCTGGCGACGACGACGAGCTTGGCCGTACTGGTCGACCGGAGACTCCTGTCGTTCGACGATCGCGTTTCGAAACACGTTGCCGGGTTCGCCGCCGCGGGCAAGCAGGAGATCATGGTCCGACAACTGCTCGCGCACAGCGGCGGCCTGGCCGCGGCGAACCCGCTTTCCGATTACGCCGACGGGCGCTCGAACGCACTATCGAGAATCTATCGCTCCAGGCCGGTGAGCAAGCCGGGGGCCCGGGTGGTCTACAGCGACCTCGGGTTCATCGTACTTGGCGAGCTCGTGGGGAAGGTGTCGGGCACGTCGCTCGGGATGTTTGCCCATGACCACGTCTTTTCGCCGCTCGGGATGAGCGACACGACCTTCCGGCCCCCAGCCGCCCTCGCGGCTCGTGCCGCGCCGACCCGGAAGCTCGACGGATCTTGGCAGCCAGGAACGGTGCACGACCCCCGGGCCCTCGCTCTCGACGGCGAGGCAGGCCACGCCGGGCTATTCTCCACGGCGGACGACATCGCACGATTCTCTCGAATGATGCTCCGCGAGGGAGAGCTCGACGGAGTCCGAGTTCTTCGACGAGAGACCGTGCAAAAACTCGCCGAGCCGCAGCCGGGTCGGGGAGAGCGTCGCGGACTTGGTTGGAAGCTGGTTCACAAGAGTGCTTCGGGGTTTTCCGCGACCTCCTACGGCCACAGCGGGTTTACGGGCACTTCGCTCTGGATCGACCCCGAGCGCGATCTCTTCGTCGTTTTTCTGAGCAATCGCCATCATCCGAACGACCGGGGAAACGTTCACCCATTCGCGACGCGAATTCGCCGCGCGGCTGTTCAAGCACTGGCGACGCTCCCGCCGGCACCGGTCCAACCGAAGGTGCCAGTGCTGTCGGGCCTCGACGTGCTCGCGCGCGACGGCTATTCGCGGCTGGCGGGAGCTCGTGTGGGGCTCATCACGAACACGACCGGGCGCGCTCGGGACGGCCGCCGCACCATCGACTCCCTCGTCCGCAGTGCGAACGTGAAGCTCGTGCGAATCTTCGCGCCTGAACACGGTCTCGGCGGTCGCGGCGCGGGTCGTCAGTCGGATTCGCGCGACGCCGTCACCGGTGTGCCGATCGTCAGCCTCTACGGGAAGGTTGATCGGCCATCGAAAGCTCACCTGAACGGCATCGACACGTTGGTGTTCGACGTTCAGGACATCGGGACGCGGTTTTATACGTACCTGTCGACCATGCATCGAGCGTTGGAAGCCGCGTCGGCTGCGGGAGCGCGCTTCGTCGTCTTGGACCGGCCGAACCCCATCTCGGCGCTTCGAGCGGAAGGGCCGGTCGTGGATGTGGGCCGAGACAGCTTCGTGCATCATTTCCGGTTGCCACTTCGGCACGGCATGACCGCCGGAGAGATCGCCCGCATGATCGTCGCCGAGCGCAAACTCCCGGTGAACTTGGAGGTCGTGCGAGTAGAAGGCTGGCGGCGAGCGCAGTATTTCGACGAGACGGGCCTGCCATGGGTCGACCCATCCCCGAACATTCGAAGCGTTGCCCAGGCCTTGCTCTATCCGGCCATAGGCCCGCTGGAAACGACGAACGTTTCGGTCGGCCGGGGCACGGCGATGCCGTTCGAAGTGGTGGGTGCGCCGTGGATCGACGCCAGCCGTCTCACTGACCTGGTAAAACAAGCGTCGCTCCCGGGCGTCGAGGTTCAGCAGACCGTGTTCACGCCAAAAGAGAGCACCCACAGCAACAAGCGTTGCGAGGGTATCCGGTTGAGGGTGACCGAGCGACCCGTGTTCGAGCCCGCTCGTCTGGCGATGGTGCTCGCTTCCGCACTTCGGGACCTTCATCCATCGGTGTGGCAGCTCGACCGCGTCGACGTTCTCTTGGCTAGTCGCGCGGTGCTCGATTCGCTGAAGAAGGGCTCGTCGGCCGACGAGATCCGTTCGGCCTGGCAAACGGAGCTCCTCGCGTTCCGGGCGAGGCGCGAGAAGTACCTCCTCTACTGAAGAGCCTCGGTCGCAGCCGCGACGGTACGGTCGATGTCGCCGTCTGAATGCGCCGCCGAGATGAACGCCGCTTCGAACGCGGATGGAGGCCAGTATATCCCTCGCCCGAGCAGCTTTCCGTGCCAGTCGGCGAATTTCTCCTTGTTCGACGCGCTCGAGTCCTCCCAGCGGCGAACGGGACCCTCGTGGAAGTACAACGTGATCATCGAGCCCACTCGCTGCACGCATCCGGTCGTCTTCGTGTCGCGGAGCGCGCGATTCAGTCCTTCTTCGAGCCGTTTGCCACTCGTTTCGAGCCGCTCGTAGACTTCCGAGCTCAGCAGCGCGAGCGTCGCCAAACCGGCGGCGACGGCGACGGGGTTTCCACTCAGGGTCCCCGCTTGGTAAATCGGGCCGAGAGGGGCGATCCGTTCCATGAGGTCGCGCCGGCCGCCATAGACCGCCAAGGGCATGCCGCCGCCAACGACCTTCCCCAGACAGGTGAGGTGCGGCGCCAATCCGTAGAGCTCTTGAGCACCTCCTCGTGACAGGCGACACCCCGTCATGACCTCGTCGAAGATGGCGATCGCGCCGTGCTGCTCGCAGAGCGAGATGATGGCTTCGAGAAACCCGGGCTCCGGCGCGATGCACCCCATGTTTCCGGCGACCGGCTCGACGATGACAGCCGCACACCGAGAGCCGTTGGCAGAAAAGAATTCCTCGAGGCTCCCGACATCGTTGTACGGGAGGCTGAACGTGGTGGACACGGTGGCCGTCGTGACACCGGCCGAATCGGGCTCACCAAAAGTCGCCGCGCCGCTCCCGGCTCGAACAAGTAGCGAATCGGCGTGTCCGTGGTACGCGCCGTCGAACTTCACGATGAGGTCGCGGCCGGTGGCACCTCGGGCGACCCTGAGCGCGCTCATGGTCGCCTCGGTTCCACTCGATACGCATCGAAGCATTTCCACCGACGGATACCGAGAGACGATAGCTTCGGCGAACTCGACCTCGCGACCGGTGGGCGCCCCGAAGCTCAAACCTTTGCTCGCAGCGGCGGCGACCGCCTCGATCACCTTCGGATGCCCGTGACCGAGAATCGCCGGTCCCCAGGATCCCACGAAGTCGATGTACTCTCTGCCGTCGGCGCCGACGACCTTGGAGCCCGAAGCGCTATCGATGAACACTGGCGTTCCCCCGACGGCCCGAAAGGCGCGCACCGGGCTGTTGACGCCGCCAGGCATGAACCTCTGGGCTTTTTCGAAAAGGTCCGCGGAAGTTTTATCGCTCATCGGCCCTTGGTGCGGGGAGCGTCGTCGATCGGCTCGACGACGCTCACCTCGGTGATTTCGTCGCTATCGTTCGGCGCGGCTTCAGTTTTTCGTCTCAGCTCGACTTTGGCCGCGCCGCCGTGGTCGTTCTCGAATTCGACGATGACGCTCCCAGGGTCGCCCGAATCGATGACGACGCTCACATGGATGTCGCTGAGATTTTCGTCGGACATTTCGATGGTCGGCACGACGCTCGACGGCACCATCTTCGGTAGTCGGCGCAAGCTCGGAATCGGCTCTCGCTCGACGGCTTCGTACACGGCGCGAAGCTCTTTCTGCATGGTCCGCGCGTCAGACCAGCGGTCGGACTTTTGAAACGCCAGCCCCCGGTCCACCAGTGCAACGACCTCGGCCGGCATGTCCGGCGCGACCTCGCCAAGCGACGGCGCCTTTTCCGCCATGGCTTTGATGAGGCGTTCGTTTGGCGTCGTGCCCTCGTGCACATACCGGCCCGTGAGCGCCCGAAACATGGTGGCCGCCACGGACCAGATGTCCGTACGGTGATCGATCATCTCGTGCCGCCCGCGTGCTTGTTCGGGTGGCATGAAGGACGCAGTCCCAATCACCATGCCCGTGCGCGTCTTCGACACCTCCATCGTGCGCTGGCGCACCCGTGCCAGTCCGAAGTCGAGCAGCTTGGCTTCGCCGTTCAACGTCAGATAGATGTTCGGCGGTTTGATGTCTCGGTGGACGATGCCTTTGTCGTGGGCGGCGGCGAGCACATCGAGAACTTGGTCCGCAATGTAGAGCACTCCCGGTACCGGCATCGTTTTGCGCGCGGCGAGTCGTTGCTCGAGTGATTGTCCGTCGAGAAGCTCCATCACGAGGAACACCGTGCCGTCGTCTAGTTCGTCGTCGTCGAGCACTGCGACGGCCCCCGGATGGCCGATCTGGTTGGCGACGTACCCTTCGCGTAGGAAGCGCTCGCGGGCGCTGCCCTCCTCGGAGTAGATCTTGTGCAGCACTTTGACGGCTACCGAACGGCCGTTCCGGTGGGTGGCTTCGTAGACCGCGGCCATGCCACCGATGTCGATCAGGCGATCGAGGTGCCACTTTTTTGCGAGCGTCTGCCCGACGCGCTTTTCCGCCTGAACGTGAAATGGGTTGGGGCGGCGCGCCACGATTCTTCACGGTGGCTGCGCAGGCGCCTCGCGTCAAGGAGGGTTTGCCTCGCAGTCGACGCCGCGCGCACCTTGCGCGATGCTTGCGTTGCACGCACGACGATGAGCAACGAGACCAAACAGAAACTGCCTGCGACGCTGGATGAGGACGACACTCTCGACGCCGTGTACGCCCCTCCCGGTGTTGCAGAGTCCCCGACGAAGACGCGGAAGAAACGCGCCAAGGAACCGCCGGGCTACGAGCTGTTCAGTCCGCTGGCGATCGTCGTGATCACGGTCTTGTTCACGCCCTTGTTCGGAGGTTTTTTGGTTGCGGCGAACTGGCGGCGCGCGGGCGAGCCGGACAAGGCGCGGGCAGCGTCGTTTCTCGGAATGGGAGCATTTGTCGCGTTGGTCGTGATCGCCGTGGTGTTGGCCGACTGGGTACCCGATGCCGTCGCCCGCGGTGGTTCGATTGGAGCGACGGTGGCGCTCGCCATGGGCTGGCGTCGCGAGCAGCGGCCGCTTTGGGACGCTCACGTCGCCGCCGGTGGTGCGAGGGCGAGCGCGCTCCTTCCGGCGCTCGCGGGCGTGGTGTTCGTGGTCGTGGCGGTCGTCGTCGTGGCCGGCGCACTGGGCTGAAGGCGGCAGAAAATTCACTTCCGCCGCAGAATCTTTTCCTCAGTCGCGTCGTCTCATGATTGGCTTGGCTTGGCTTGGCGGTGGCGGCATCGCTCCGCCCAGCGACCCCTAGGAGAGCTGCAAGACCTCCGGTGGGGGTCAGAGCGGCAAGGCGATGAAGATCAAGAAGTAGTCGAGCCTACTCGTCGTGCCGCGAGCGATCGTGCAGGAGTGCCCGCCACGACTGAATTCGATCGTAGACGTGTGGTGGCCATTCATTCCGAGCGAAGCGCGCAAGCAAGTGCGGAGTGTGATCGCCGGCTCGGGAGCGATTTCCGAACACGTCGGAAGCCGCTTCGAGCGCGTCGAAAGCGCCGTCCATGTCGCCGCTTTCCGCGGCCAACCACGTCTGAGTGAGCAGTCGGTGCTGCTTTGGCTCAGCCTCTTCGACGCTGATTGCCGTGGCTTGATTGAACAGATCCCGGGCGTTGTCGAGGTCACGTCGGGCGAGCGCGACCTGACAGCTCAATAGCCTCGATTCCACGACACCCCACGGATCCGCCAGGCTCTCGAAGATTTGAGCGGCCCGACTGGCGTGGATTTCGGCCTTGTCCAGGTCGTCGGTGTCGATGCCGATCATGGCGAGCAGCCGCTCGCTGCCTGCTTGCCCGCGCGGGTTGTTCAGCGTCTCGAAGGCACTCAGGGCGTCTTCAGCGCCACGTGCCGCGCTGAAGTAGTTGAGCAATCGGTGCTCGATGTGCGCGAGCGAGGCGTCGGTTTGCGCGATGCCCAGCCGATAACCCGCGGACTCGAACTCGTGTCGCGCTTCGAGGGTGAGTCGCCGAGACCGCTCGGTGGCGCCTTCACTGTGGTCGATCCAGCTGAGAAGAAGCAGGCACTGACCACGCCCCAGAGGTTGCTCGAGCAGGGCGAAGTGCTCGTCGCCCGCTTCGGCCATGGCGCGGGCTCGCTCGTAGTTGCCGAGCAGATACTCGAGCTCGGCTACGACGGCTTCGCATTGGGCTTGGCCTAGGACGTTCTTGTGGTTCTGGAAAATCTGGTAGGCAAGTTGCGACAACAGCAGCCCTTCGGCGGATTCTCCAATCTCGCTCAGCACGTGGCCGAGTAAGCGCAGGGCGTGCGCCATGTTGTGCTCGTCCTCGAGCTCTTCGAAGCTTGCCCGCGCGATGTCGGCGTGTGTGCGCGCCTCCTCTGGGCGGCCGACGTGGCGGAGGGCCTCGGCCTGCCAGCGATGCTTCAGCGCCAGTGACCTGCCCTTGACGTGCCCCTTGAGCAGCTCGAGGTCGGCGATCGTCGCGCTGGGCTCGCGGGCCCCGTTCCAGGAGTCCGAAATGAAGTCGAAGAGCATGCTCGCGGCCGTATCCGGCGCGTTGGCGTTCAAGAGATTGATGACGCGTTGGCGAACCACGCGACGGGTGTTTGCCGCAGGGTGGCGACCGAGGGCTTCGGCGGCCGCACGGTAGACGCGGCCCCGGTCCTCGCGCTCGTTGAGCTGAGCTATCAAGTGTTCGAGCAACAGGGCGTGTGGCCAGGAGTAGCGGCCAGGCCCTCGAGGCAAGATGATTTCTGCCACCTGGAGGTTGTTGATGGCTTCGTCCGCCGGTAGCGAGAGCGATGTGAGCAAAGCGTGCAACACGTCTCGCCGTACGTCGATTCCGAGCGACGCGACGGCGTAGGCGGCGACCCGCTGAGTTTCCGGTAGCGCTGCGACTCGGCTGTCCCAGAGCTCGGCCGTCGTCTTCGGCCGGACAGCCAGAACTTCCGGCGGAACCCGGTAGACCCCGTTGAGAAATTCCATCTGCCCGGCGAGCGCCCAGGCGTGAAGCTGCTGGAGCGCGAAGAGCGGATTGCCTCGGCTGCGCCGTGCGGCCTCCAGGGTGGACGGATCGTCGAGCGGCAAGGACGCGCGGAGCAGATTGCACGTCGTCTCTTCGTCGAGTGCCTGCAGGTCGATGACGTCACCACGCATGGTTTCCCTGAGCTGGCGGATCCTTTCGGCGGCCGGCGTGCCGAGTTGCACGTCCTCGGCACGGACCGTGGCGACCATCATGATGCGGATGTCGGGCTCGTTGCGGTGGATGCGCAAGAGCCCTTCGAAGGTCGTTTCGGCAGCGTGGTGCAGATCGTCGAACCAGAACAAGAGCGGCCGCTTGCCCGCGATTCGGCGCAGCGTGTAGCGGATGACGTGACGGCGGACCTCGAGAGTATCGAGGGTGAACCTCATCCCGCTAGGTCCGATCGCTGCGTCCCCGCCGCGAGCGGGGCGAAGCCATTCTGCTGCGCCGGCGACCCAGGCGCGTCCGTTCTTGTCGTCCGCGGCGACGTTCCACCGGCTCAGCAGCGATCGTTCGATGGTTTCTCGAGTCGAGCGCTCGAAGTTCAGGTTCTGTACGACGGCGCCGAGCATGCCGTCGAGGGGTCCACGCACCGGGCGATAGCGCGATTTCAGCGGCACCATCGCGCCGCGTTCGTGCATCGTTTCGCAAAGCCATTCGGCGAGCCGGCTCTTGCCGACGCCGGCCGGTCCGACGAGAATCGCGAGGCGATGTGGTGAGCCCTCGCCTTCGATGATGTCCTTGGCGATCGAGAGCAGCTGTTCGCGAGCATCCTCGCGCCCCACCATCGGGCTCGGGCGAATGCTCAACAGTCCCGGTGCGTGCTCGGCGGCGGCTTCCAATCCACGGCTCGGCGGTGTCTCGCCAGTCGCTTTCGTGCTTTCTGCCGCGCGCGGTGAGTCGACGCGAGTGACCTTGGGGAATACCCAGACTTTGGGATCGACCTTCGGCGGCGGCCGCCAGCGGTCCCACTCGCGGAGCGCATCCGCGGCATATTCGAACCGGTCCCAAGGACGCTTGCGAAGCAGTCGATGAACGAACTTCGGCAGCTCCGTCGGAACCTCGATTCGTGGGTCGAGCTTCGGGACCTTTTCGTAGGCATGGAGCTTGAGCAGTTCCTTCGGATCCCCGTGGAAGACCGAGCGGCCGCTGATGAGCTTGTAGAGGATGCATCCGATGGCGTAGAGGTCCGTCGGGCCATACACGTGATGCATTTCGTGCTGGATCTGCTCTGGAGCCATGTAGCCCGGCGTCCCGGCGCCGGCGTGGGGCGTGAACTCGAGTGCCTTCTCCCCGTCGAGCCGCTCGTCGTGCGGATCTTGTTTTAGCCACGCGAGACCGAAGTCGAGCATGTGGACTCGGGGGGCGTCACCGTCGACCTCCTCGACGAGCACGTTCGACGGTTTGAGGTCGCCGTGCACGATTCCGCGCGCGTGGGCATGCGCCAGGGCGCTGAAAACCTGACGGCCGAGTGACCAAATCAGTGGCCACGACAATCGCGCTTGCGCCAAATCGTGGAGCGAGATCCCTGGAACGAGGTCCATCGCCAAATACGGCGAGCCGTCGACCAACTGCCCGAAGTCGAGAGCACGAACGATAGCGGCGTGATTGAGGGCGGCGAGCGCCCGCGCCTCTTTGTAGAACCACATGATGTACTCGTCGCGGTGCTTGCCCTCGGGTGGCACGACGATCTTCACAGCGACGTTCTCGCCGGATGCTTGGTCCCGGCACCGGTACACGATGCCCATCCCGCCTTCGCCGAGCACGCTCGTGACCTCGTAGCGATGAGCGAGCACGCTCCCCGGGTGGATCTGCTTGGTGACCCCGGGGATGGTCGGATGGGTCAGCTCGGAGTCCAGAACCGCCGCCGACGGGATGCTCGGCGGAGCACTGTCTTCTTCGTGAAATGCGCCGGAGACGACGTCGATGGCGTCGGCGGACAAATCTTCGGCGCTGTCGAGGGGCTCGCTCAAATGCCGGGCGGCCGACGTCGGCGCGGGACGCTCCCCCGTCGCGGACGGGGAATCGCCCCCGGCTTTGTCCCTTCCTCGGTTCGGCATTAGCGAGGCGAGTTTAACCAGCCGGACCCGCGCGTCGAGGTACCGCCCTCGAGCTCTGGGTGCCGTCGGCGGGCAGACCTGCTTTCGGCCGAAAGGTAAGTGAAACGGTGCGTTTAGGCACGCTCGGTGAAAGCCGGATCTCCGAGCTCACGTCGAGACAGGCCCACGCGACTCGCCCGCATCGAGTGCTCGACGAGCATCTCGGCCTCGATCACCTGCTCCACCGCTGCGGTGCAGCCGCCACAGTGGGCGCCCGCGCCCGAAGCCCGCGTCACGTCGGCCAGATCGACGGCGCCGTTACGGACACAATCCCTGATTTTTCGGTCAGTTACGATGTTGCAGTGGCAGACGATCATCTCGGCACCAGTTCGAGGAACATAGGTTGTTGAAAATGAAAGTCAATATCATTTAGAGACGAGAACGAGCGCTCCCGACCTTTTTGAGGCTGGAACATGGGGGCACGTTGTGGACAAGCCCTGAGCAACTTTGGTCACGCCGGTCGCCGCTGCAACTGACTTTCGCTTGCAAACATTGTCGTCGACGTCGACCCGTTCGCTCGTTAAGGCTCGGCTCATCCCGGCTCATCCCGGCCGGGTGGAGGTGATGAAAAATGAAGGGTGATGCGAAGGTCATCGAGGCACTGAACGAGGTGCTCACCGCCGAGTTGACGGCGATCAACCAGTACTTCGTTCATCACAAGATGTGCGCCAACTGGGGCTACTCCAAGCTCGCCAGCCAGAAGCGGGAGGAGTCGCTCGAGGAAATGAAACACGCCGACGACATCATCGAGCGGATCCTGTTTCTCGACGGCATACCGAACATGCAGCGATTGAGCCCGGTCAAAGTCGGCGAAGATCCCGTCGAGCAGCACGAGGTGGATTTGGCCCTCGAGGTCGACGCGGTGAAACGTCTCAACGATGCCATCGCGCTGGCCCGCGACAAGGCGGACAACGGTACCCGCGACCTGCTCGAATCGATTCTCAAAAACGAAGAAGAATCCGTCGACTGGCTCGAAGCGCAGCTTCACCAGGTCAACGAGATCGGAAAAGAGCGCTACCTCGCAGAACAAATTTACGGCTAGCTTCGGAGGCACCGATGAACGAATCCAACCGCGAGCCCACCCTATCCGTCGTCGACCCGACGATTGCCCAACTCATTGCCGACGAAGAACGCCGCGAGACGGTCAAGCTCCGGCTCATCCCGAGCGAGAACTACGTTTCGCGAGCCGTGCTCGAAGCCAGCGGTTCGGTTCTCACCAACAAGTACTCCGAGGGGTATGCGAACAAGCGCTACTACGAAGGGCAGCAGATCGTCGACGAGATCGAGAATCTCGCCTGCTCGCGCCTCTGCGAGCTCTTCGGGGCGGATCACGTCAACGTGCAGCCCTACAGCGGCAGTCCGGCGAACCTCGCCGTCTACTTCGCCTTCTGCCAACCGCATGATCCGATCATGGGTCTCGGGCTTCCCGCCGGTGGGCACCTGACCCACGGCTGGAACGTTTCGATCACGGGAAAATACTTCCAGAGCCACGCCTACGGAGTGAGAAAAGAAGATCACCGGATCGACTTTGCCGAAGTCCGTGCGCTCGCGAAGGAGCACAAACCCAAGCTCATGTGGTGCGGCACGACCGCCTATCCGCGCATCCTCGAGTTCGACAAGTTCCGCGAAATCGCCGACGAAGTCGGCGCCGTGCTGGCAGCAGACATCGCGCATATCTCGGGCCTCGTGGCCGCCGGGGTGCACCCTTCGCCGATTGGCATCGCCGACGTCGTCACGAGCACGACGCACAAGACCTTCCGGGGGCCACGCGGCGGCATGATCTTTTGCAAAAAGGAGCACGCCAAGGCCATCAACCGCGCCGTCTTTCCGGGGCTTCAGGGGGGGCCGCACAACCACGTGACTGCCGGGATTGCCGTTGCCGCCAAAGAAGCGTCGATGCCCGAGTTCAAGACCTACGCCCAGAACGTGGTCGACAACGCCAAGGTGCTCGCCGAGGCGCTGGCGGGTAAGGGGTTCGACCTCGTCACCGGCGGCACCGACAACCATTTGATCCTGCTCGATCTCACGCCCAAGAACGTGCCCGGCAAGGTCGCGGCTCAGGCGCTCGACAAGGCCGGGATCGTCGGGAACTACAACTCTGTGCCGTTCGATCCGCGCAAACCCTTCGACCCGTCAGGTCTCCGGATCGGCACGCCCGCAATCACATCGCGCGGGATGGGCAAAGACGAGATGTTGAAGCTCGCCGACTGGATGGATCGTGTCGTAGCTGCCCCGGACGACGATGCACTGCTCACGCAGGTCGCTCGGGAGGTCGAAGAGCTTTGCCGCTCGTTCCCGCCCCCCGGGATCCCCGCGTAGCTCGCCTTTTTCGTTTCAGGCGGAATCCGCCGCGGCCATAACTCACCGGAATGACACGAGGTGGGAACCTCGCCAGGGGGGCCGTGTCTAACCCCCTGAATCCGACGCGCTGCCCAATGCGGGCGGGGCGAACAGAGAGCTTCAGCCGAAGCCTCTGAACCCTGAGGGCAGCCAGGGAGCGAATGACGTCGACTGACGTCCGAGCCCGAGCGACCCGAAACCGCGACGCCGATCGTGCGCCCACGCGCAGAGGCTCGGCTCGCCCTGACACACGAGCAAAACATCATGGCAAACCAACCCTTCCCCTCGACTGACGAAAACTTC
>JAJDAH010000076.1 GCA_029261965.1 Polyangiaceae bacterium | reverse complement strand
CATCGAAAACTACCTTGCCGAGGTGAGCCAAGTGCGCCCAGGACCGGCGGATCGCTCACTGAAAATCGCCTACACGCCTCTGCACGGTGTGGGGGGCCGTTTCGTTTGCGACGCCCTACGGCGAGCTGGATTCAGTGCAGTGGAAGTCGCCGCCTCGCAGTTCGAGCCCGACGGGAACTTCCCGACGGTGCGGTTTCCGAATCCGGAGGAACCGGGCGCGATGGATGCCGTGCTCGAAGTCGCGAAAGAGCACGCCGCGGATTTGGTATTGGCCAACGATCCCGACGCGGATCGTCTGTCGGTGGCCGTTCCGACGCCGAGCGGTAGATGGGTGCAGCTCACGGGCAATCAGGTCGGCATCCTCTTGGCCGATTTCACGCTGGCGCACGCCCCCAAGGGGCCGACCCCGCTGGTCGTGTCGAGCATCGTTTCCTCGCCGATGCTTCGAGATCTGGCGAAGCATCACGGTGCGCGTGTCGAGCAGACGTTGACGGGGTTCAAGTGGATCTACAACGCCGCGCTCGAGCTCGAAGAGAAGGAGTTCGTGGCGTACGTGTTCGGGTACGAAGAAGCCTTGGGCTACGGCATCGGGCATCTCGTGCACGACAAGGACGGCATCAGCGCAGCGGTGGCGTTCGCCGAGCTTGCCGCGCGATGTCGAACCGCGGGCATTACCGTCACCGAACGGCTTCACCAGCTCTACAAGGAGCACGGCCTCTGGGTGAGCCACCAGCATTCGGTCGTGCGCCCCGGGACGGCTGGGCGCGAAGCCATCGCGGCGGCGATGGCCCGTCTCGGCGAAGAAACGCCGAAGGAGCTCGGCGGACGGGCCGTCACGAACGTGACCGACTTCCGAGTCGGCGCCGAAAAGCGACCGCGATGGCTCGGTGCGGCACCGCTCGTTTCGCTCGAGCTGGCCGGCGGTCGCGCCTTGGTGCGACCGAGCGGTACAGAGCCGAAGCTGAAGATCTACGTCGACCTACGGAGCGAGCTCGGCCCCGAAGCGGCGGTGGGCATCGAAGAGAAAAAGGCCTTGGACGCTGCCCGCAAGATCGCCAACGAGCTCGTGGTCGCGATGGGGCTCGGCGAGGGCTGAGTCGTCAATCACTGTCGAACGGAACCACTTCCGTGTGGGCAAGGTCGTCGATCGCTTTTTGCACGTCCGCACCAATCTCACTCTCGGTGCCGACCACGGTCACGAGCAAGTCGTCGAGGGAGATGCGGCGCTGAATCGCGGCGTTCGCTTCCCCGAGCGTAACAGCACGTACGTTGTCCTCGTAGCGCTCGTAGTAGCCGCGCGGGAGGTCGTACAAGTCGGCGTCGAGCTTCATGCCGACGCGTTTGGCGGCCGTGTCGACGGCGAACGCGTGTGACCGCACGAGATAGCTCTTGGCCCATTCGAGCTCTTCGGCGGTGACGCCTTCCTGGTGCCACTGCTTCAGAAGCTCTAGCTCGAGCCGAATGCATGGGGCGGCATCCGTCGCCTTGGGAAAGGTCCACATGCTGAAGGCTCGACGTCTACGATCGAACGGCAAGCTCGAGTAGGCGCCGTAGGACCAGCCGCGTTTGGCACGGACTTCTTGCGTGAGGCGGGCGGTGAAGGTGCCGCCGAAGATCGTGTTCGCGACGTGCAAAGCGACGTGGTCTTCGTCGCGTGGATGGGATCCCAGACCACCGATGAGGATCTGCGTCTGTGTGCGCTCGGGCTTGTCCACGATGAGCAAGCGCCTCCCGGGTCGTGCTTCGGGTTCCGGCACGGTGTCGTGGCGTATCTCGCCGGCGGGGAGGGCGGACACCACCCTCTGGGCAACTTGTTCGCCCCGGGCCTGGTCGATGTCGCCAGAAAAGGCAAAAACCAGATTCTGCGCGGCCACCGTCTTCTCGTAGGTCGCGACGATGTCAGCGCGGGTGAACGAGCTCGTGGTGGCGAGGGTTCCACTGATGGGTCGGCCGTACGGATGCCCCTCGAACAGCTTTCGTCGAAACCATCGCCTCGCGAGCGAGGCGTCGCTGTCGCGCATTTCGACGAGCTCGCCCTCGGTTTCGCGTTTCAGATGACCGAGCTCGCCCTCCGAGAAGCCAGGCCGGGCGAGCACGTCGACGAGCAGATCGACGAGCTGGTCGAGTGAGCGGGTGATGACCGCTGCGTGAAACGCCGCGACGCTTTGAGAGATGTCGACCGTCAACGACGCGCCCAGTGAGTCGATGCGCACGTCCAGGTCGTGTGGCGAGAGGCCACCCCCGGTCCTCCGCATGAGCCGCGTGGTCGCTCGGGTCAGCCCCTCTTTTCCCGCGGGGTCCTCGAGGGCGCCGGTTCGCGCGGACACGGTGATCCAGACGAGCGGTAGCGCGTCCGAGGGTTCGACGAGGACGCTGGGCGAGCCAGGCTTCTTCAATTGCTCTCCGCGCTCGTTCTGACGAAGACGATCGAGCGCTGATGCTTTCCAAGGTAGCGTCGTGCCACTCGTCTCAAGTCGGCCGGTGTCACGCGGCGCATGGCGTCGAGTCGCTCGAACGCGGAGTTCGGCCGACCGAGGACCGTTTCGTAGAATCCGATGGTCGAGGCCTTGCCGTCGATGTTTTCCAAGCTACCGAGCAGACCGAGCTCGGTGCGCGCGCGAACTCTGTCGAGCTCGACTTCCGTCACGATCTGATCTCGAACACGTTCGATTTCGGTTTCGATGGCATCGAGCATCTGTTCGGCACGATGATCCCCGCGCGCGGAGGCGAAGATTTCGACGAGACCAGGATCGCGAAACGCCCCCACGAACACTCTCGCTTCGGTGGCAATCTCGAGCTGACGCACCAACTTCTGGTGCACACGGGACGCTCTGCCCCCAAAGAGCACCTCGGTCAGCAACGACAGGGCGGTGTGGTCGAAGTCACCTAGGGCCGGACTGGGGTAGCCGACTAGCAGTTTCTCGGTCGGAGTCGGCTGTTCGATTTCAACCCGCCGCTCTTCGGTTTGCGGAGGCTCCGGCTGCACGTCTTCTGCCGGGATCGCCGCGCGTTTCATGTCGCCGTAGGCTCGGGAGGTCAGTCCGAGCGCTTCGAGCTCGGTGACGTCACCGACGATGACGACCGTGGCATTGTTCGGTGAGTAGAACGTTTCGTAGAACGAAACGCAGTCCTCGGTGGTGAACCCTTCGATATCCTCCATCCAACCGATCGTCGGCCACCCGTACGAATGTTTTTCGAAGGCGAGCTTCCACAGAACTTCACTCGCCGCACCCTCCACATCGTCGTCCACCCGATAGCGGCGCTCGTTGGCCACGACCTCCTTCTCGCTGTCGACCTGGGGGTCGCGCAGTACGAGATTCCGCATTCGCTCGGCTTCGAGCTCCACGACCAGCCCGAGCCCGTCCCGGGGCACCGCGGCGTTGTAGTGGGTCCAGTCGAGCCACGTGGCCGCGTTGGTTTCGGCACCCACCTCTTCGAGCTTGCGATCGAACGCCCCGGGTTCGAGGTTTTCGGTCTCGTTGAACATCAGGTGCTCGAACAAATGTGCGAGTCCGGTTTTGCCTCGCTTTTCGTGCCGCGACCCCACGCGAAACCACGTGTGGTACGCGACCACGGGCGCCGAGTGCTCTTCGCAGATCAGAATTTGCAGGCCGTTGCCGAGCTCGAACCGCTCGACCCGAAGACTCGGACCAAACGGCGTGCTCCCGACGTGGGCAACGCGGCCGTCCGGGGATGCGGCGGCGTTGAGCTCCTGCAGTAGCGCTTCGCGGTTCACGAGGCGACAGAGCCTATCAGCTAGTACGGGGCAATGAGCTACGACGGCGAAAGGCTCAGTCGATTTTGAGGATGGCCAGGAAGGCGTCCTGCGGGACTTCGACCTTGCCCACCTGCTTCATGCGCTTCTTGCCCTCCTTTTGCTTCTCGAGCAGTTTGCGCTTGCGGGTGATGTCGCCCCCGTAGCATTTGGCCGTGACGTCTTTCCGGAGCGCGCGGACGGTTTCGCGCGAGATGATCTTGCTGCCGATCGCGGCCTGGATCGCGACTTCGTATGCCTGTCTCGGCACCAGCTCCTTGAGCTTGGCCGCCAGGGCTCGTCCGCGATGGTAGGAGGTGTCGCGGTGCACGATGACGCTGAGGGCGTCCATGGGCTCTCCGTTGAGCAGCATGTCGAGCTTCACCAAGTTGTCCGTGCGATAGCCCACCAGCTCGTAGTCCATCGAAGCGTAGCCGCGAGACGCGCTCTTGAGCTTGTCGTGGAAGTCGAGAATGACCTCGGCGAGCGGCATTTCGTACACGATGACCACATGGGCTTTCGTCGCGTATTGGATGCCCACCTGCGTTCCGCGGCGCTCTTCGCACAGGGCAACGGTGGCCCCGACGAACTCGGTAGGCACGTGGATCGTCACCTTCATGATCGGCTCGTCGATGTGCTCCAGGTCGCCGACCGGAGGCATCTTCGACGGGTTGTCGACGTCGATCACCTCTCCCTCTTTGGTGTGCGCGCGGTAGACGACGCTCGGCGCCGTGGTGACGAGATCGAGGCCGTACTCGCGCTCGAGTCGCTCCTGGATGATCTCCATGTGCAATAGGCCCAAAAACCCGCACCTGAACCCGAACCCGAGCGCCTCGGACGTGTCGGGCTCGAACTGGAAGCTGGAGTCGTTGAGGTGCAGCTTGGAGAGCGCGTCTCGCAATGCCTCGTAGTCGGCGGAGTCCGACGGAAAGATGCCTGCGAACACCATGGGCTTGACCTCACGAAAACCAGGCAGGGCTTCCGGAGCCGGAGCGGACATGAGCGTCACCGTGTCACCGGTTTTGGCGTCCTCGACGCTCTTGATGTTCGCCGCGAAGAACCCGACTTCGCCGGGGCCCATCTCCTTCAGAGACACGGGGTGCGGACCGAAGCACCCGATCTCGGTAATCTCGTAGGTGCGGCCGGTGGCCATGAACTTCACCTTGTCGCCCTTGCGAATGGTCCCGTCGCGGACCCGCACCATGGCGACGGCGCCTCGATAGTTGTCGTACCAACTGTCGAAAATCAGCGCCCGGAGCTTCGCGTCGGGGTCGCCAACCGGCGGTGGCACGTGTTTCACCACGGCTTCGAGGATTTCGTCCACCCCTTCACCGGTTTTCCCACTGGCCATGATGGCGCCGCTGCAATCGAGCCCGACGACCTCCTCTATTTGCTCGGCGGCGGTGTTCACGTCGGCTGAGGGAAGATCGATCTTGTTCAGCACCGGCACGATTTCGAGATCGTGCTCGAGCGCGAGGTAGGCGTTGGCTACCGTTTGTGCCTGCACGCCCTGAGTGGCGTCGACCACCAGGAGCGCGCCTTCGCACGCCGAGAGACTGCGGCTCACCTCGTAGCTGAAGTCGACGTGGCCGGGCGTGTCGATGAGCTGAAGCTGGTACTCCTGACCGTCCTTGGCCTGGTACCGCAGGCGCACGCTCTGGGCTTTGATGGTGATCCCGCGCTCGCGCTCGATCTCCATCTTGTCGAGAAATTGAGCCACGCGCTCTCTCGCGGTGAGCGCACCGGTGAGCTCGAGGATCCTGTCGGCCAGGGTGCTCTTGCCGTGGTCGACGTGAGCAATGATCGAAAAGTTGCGGATGCGGGAGGAATCGGTGGGCATCGTGCGGCGGACACACTCGGCCGCGCGATTGCAGCGGCGTCGAGGGAAGCTAGCCGATCGGGTACGACGGCGCCCTAACGGCGACTAGGCGGTCGACGACGGCGTCTCGGCGATTGCCGGCGAAGGTCGATTCCGGCCAAAGAGCGCGGCGGCCACGGCCGGGCTACTTTTTCGCTTTGCCCCGTGTGGGCGCATCCGTCAGCGTCATCTGGCCCGGGAGCGCGTGCTCGTAGTTTTTCAACACGAGATCGATGCCTTCTCGGATATAGACGGCGACTGGTACCTTCGTGCGCTGGTGCAGAAGGTGCAGCTTTTCGTTCTGTTCCGGCGTGATGTACACCGTTGTGGAGACCTTCTTGCGGGACATCGGGCAACCCTGACCTGCCAGCCGTTACAATATATTCCCATACGTATGGCGTCAATCTGAGCGGATGACTCTTTTGCACAATTTTCTTAATGATTCCGATATATTGTTTCCGGCGGCTTTTGGGAGACCTCTGTGCTACGTCTAGGCGACATCTCGAAGTGACGGTCTTGTCAGAGTACATTCTCGCCCCTAGGATGCGTGCCCACGCCGCTCGGGAGGCGTGCGCGGGAGCGGCATGAGCACCAGAGCAGAGGGCACGGAGGAGCGCCGGCACGGTGACCGGCTTTGGCGGGCAGCGCTTTTTTGCGGAGCCCTCGTCGCGGCGTTCCAGCCAGCGTGCAGCAAACAAGTGACCTTGGGTGGTGGGCCCCAGGATCCCAGCGACGGTCCCGTCAAGAAGGACACCACTATCGTCCACGAGGACTGCGATATCACCGACAAGACGGCTGAGCGCATAGACGTCAACGCCGACGGCAAAAGCGACATCACGATCGTCAAGGCTGGCGGCAAAGAGAAGTGCCGAGCGGTCGACCTGAACTTCGACGGGGCGGTCGACGCTTGGGTCTACACCGACGCCGGCGGCCAGATCCGCCGCCGGGAGAGCGACTACGACCGCGACGGGCGAGTCGACGAGATCTCGATTTTCAAGGGCGGCGCCCTCGCCGAGCAACAGCGAGCCACGACTCTCGGCGGCAAGTTGGACACGTGGCACTACTTCGAGCGAGGCAAGATCAGCCGCACCGAGCGCGACTCCGACGGAGATACCGTCATCGACCAATGGTGGGAGTACCCGGCGAACCCCGAGTGCCCTCTCATCCACTCGGATCTCGACGGCGACGGCAAGCCGGACAAGGACGCGACTATCGACGTCTGTAAGGACACCGGATACGTGCCTTCCGAGCGACCCGGGTCCGAAGCTCCGAAATCGAAGACGTTCGAGCGCTTGAAGCCCGAGGACATCCCAGAAAAGAAACCCGAAGGGGGCGAGCAGTGAGCGGCCTGCCGCGCTTTCGACTCGGCGCGTCGTTAGCCGTTGTCACCTCATTGGCGGTGGCGGGGTCTTTCTCGGCGTGTGGTGGCTCCAAGAAAAAGCCGGAAGACCAGCTCCAGGCCGGGACCGGCGTGGCCAAATCGGCGTTCGACGGCGGAGACGATCGTTCGCGATGCGAGCACGCGGGACGAAGGGATCGCGAGGTCGTCGAGTCGGTAGGCCCCGGAGCCATCATGCCGAACATTCGCCGCGTCTATGCCGTTTACGGGTTCGGTGACACCGCACGCAAGGTCCTCGCGTGCCGCGAGGTGGATACGAACTTGGACGGCGTGAAGGACGTCGTTCGAACCTACGACGAAAAGGGCGAAGCGCAGCGCGAGCAGGCCGACGCCGACTACGACGGTACGATCGATACGTGGGTGACGTTCGCGAGCGGTCGGATGGCCAAGGTTCAGACCGACACGAACGGCGACGGATTTCCCGACGAGCACCGGTTCTATGTCCGGGGGAAGTTGAGCCGACTGCAGCGCGACACGAATTTCAACGGAGCCAAAGGCGGCGGGGCTTGCGAGGGCATCGACGTTTGGGAGATCTATCGCGAGGGTCGCCTCGAGCGGATGGGCGTCGACCTGAACGACGACTGCCAGGTGGACCGGTGGGATCGCGACGAGATCGCCGTACGCGAGCGAATTCGGCGGGAAGAAGAGGAAGCCGACAAGGCGGCAGACGCCGGCGCCAAGTCCGATGCTCCGACCGACGCCTACGTCAGCGCGCGCAAGCGCTGAATCAGCTCCACTAGCTGAGCCTCGTCGAGCTCAAGGTTCGCTGGTGCCTTGGCGTCCGTAGTTGTCCTCGAGGCGAACCACGTCGTCGAGTTCCGGGGTCGAAACCTCGAAGACACGAACGTCGGTGGCAGCGCTCATGCGGTGAATCGTGCCCGGCTTGACTCGATACACGTCTCCGCTCTTCATTCTGAGGGTAGAAACCTCGTCGCCTTTTCCGATTTCGAGGTCCATCTCCCCCGACTCGACGTAGAGCGTCTCGTCCTTGACGCGGTGAAACTGCCGACTGAGCTTGTGACCGGCATTGATGTGGAGAACCTTGGCGACGTAACGATCGGTCTCCGCCCACACGAGCTCGTGACCCCAGGGTTTCTCTACGCGGCGCATACGCCCTCCGAACGAGCCTTCCGGCGTCGCGGTACCTGCCTACAGCTCTGCATGTCGGGCGAAATACCACGACTGCCCCGCCATGTCCGGTGCGATCGGCGTGCTCTACGATGAGCGAGGAGCGTCTTCAGAAGATCTTGGCTCGAGCTGGCGTGGCATCGCGTCGTAAGGCGGAAGAGCTCATCACCCGCGGACGGGTCGCGGTGGACGGCCGTATCGTCACCGAGCTAGGCACCAAGGCGGACCCGAAAAAGCAGCGCATCGAGGTCGATGGTCGCGTCGTCACGGCGGAGGCGCTCGAGTACGTGTTGCTTCACAAGCCCCGGGCTGTCGTCTCGACGACCCGCGACCCGGAGGGGCGAAAGACCGTCATGGACTTCGTGCGGCGGAGTGAAGCGAGGCTGGTCCCGGTCGGGCGACTCGACTACCAGACCAGCGGCGTGCTCCTGCTGACCAACGACGGCGACTTCGCCAACGGGTTGTTGCACCCCAGCCATCGCATTCCGCGCCTGTACGTTGCGAAGGTCAAGGGCAAGATGCAGGAGTTGCACCTCGACGTGTGGCGACGCGGGGTCGAGCTCGATGGTCGCAAGACGGCTCCGGCGAAGGTGCACTTCTTGCGACACGAGGGGGACAAGACCTGGTTCGAAATTACGCTTCAAGAGGGCCAGAATCGGCAGATCGTCAGAATGGGCGAGGCCACGGGGTTTCCGGTCATGCGGTTGGCACGACTTTCGTTCGCCGAGATTACGGCGGATGGGTTGCGGCCGGGTCAGTGGCGGCACCTGAGCGCCGACGAGCTCGTGAAGATGAAGCGCCGATACGGTGTGCCGAAAAAGATCGTCAAGGCGCCGGCGATGAAGACGCGGCCGGCGGATTCGCGGACGTCGCCCCGGGGACGGAAGCCGAAGGGGGCGTCGAGCGCTTCGGCGCGAAAGGATCGCTCACGTTCTCGGGCAAAGCCCAGCGGTCGGTGAAGAAACCACCGGCGCGAACGCTGGCGGTGTCGAGAAGCTGTTGGCCCGACGCCGGGGCCACGTCGACGTCGTAAACGAGGAAGTCGGGCAGAAGTTGGGGCAGCGAGAGGACTCGCCAGATGCCCGTAGCCTCCGGGGCGGTGACGACGATCACATATCGGTGAGGCGCCTCGGGGTTCGGGTGCACGAAGATCGCCCCCACGTCCCGCCCTTCGATTCTGTCTTCGCCCACGACGATCGCTCCCCCCTCGGCCCGAATGGGGAGTTGCTCGCCGAAGCGTCGCAGTATGAAGTGATCTTTCTGGTTGCCGACGAGCAGGAGGCCGGAAACGTCGGTGGTCTTTTCATCCAGGTCGACGTCGCGCACCATCGGGTACTCGACGTCCGCGCCGAAGCGCAGCCGACTGACGTGGCGCGCGACCTCGCGATTCGCACGGGTGGTTCTGGGATCGAGGCTTCCGTAGACGAGAACGAGAGGCTCGAGAAAAGCGTCGCGAATCGGACCCTCGACGCCTCGACGCTTCGAGCCCGGGGGGCGCACGTACTCGCCGCGCTGCCAGCGGTCTTCGGACCGAATCGCGGCGAGCGGCTCCGACGGGCCGTAGCCGAGCTGTTGTCCATCGATCTGGACGGATACCGAGCTCCTTTTTTTCAGCCGTGGTGATGGCCGGTCGAGTGAAAAGGCGCGCACCCCCTCGGCCTCGACGAGGATGTGGGCGGGACCGCCGAGTCGCGCGTCGAGACGCGCCATTTGTCCCGGAGCTTCGAGGGCGGTGATGCGGGCCCAGTCCTGTTCACCGTGGCGGAGGCTGTCGGTTTTGATGGTCACGTGCATGGGCGCCTTTTCGCGACGGTGCTTCGTGAGCCAAGGCCACATCTGGGCGCCGCGCCAAGTGATCTCCCAGACGCGATGACCGATGTCCGGCCACTCGTCGGTCATTCGGTAGCCGAGCTCTCGATACCGATCGACGAGCACACGGGAATTTTCGAGCGGGTAGTCCTCGGTGCCGTGAGCGACCCAAAGCGGAAGGTTTCGTCCATTGTCCGCCCAGCTGGCCGGGGACCAGTGGTGCATGCGGGATTCCTCCCATGGCCGGCGTCGACGCCCCGAAGTATCGCGTCGGACGAAGTAGCTGTGGTAGCCGCAGAGCGGGGATGCTGCCGCGAACAGGTCGGCGTGGCGAAAGGCGACGAAGGCGCTGCCGGTGCCGCCCATCGAGACGCCGGTGATCGAAACTCGACGCCGATCGATGGGATAGGTCTTCATCGCCCATTGGATCGCGTCGACGACGCTCTGCTCTCCCGGCCCACGATAGAACGCGTTGCCGTGAGCACCTGGCGCCAAGATGAAGCCGTTGACCCACGGGGCGACGCCTTTGGAGTCCAGAAACGCGCTCGTGACGCTCTCGGGCGTACCGTTGTAGCCGTGCAGCACGACGACGAGCGGGTACTGGCGCTTCTTGCCGCGCCGGTAGCTTTCGGGCACGTGGACCAGAACCGGTTGTGCGCTCAGATCCTGACGTGATCTGAGCGCGTAGGTGTGGATCCCGCGCCAGTCGTGAAAAGGGTCGCTGCCATCGAGCACGGTGTCGACGAATGCTTCGAGCTGCTCGAGCGCGCCGGACACCGAGCGTTTGGCCGTTTGTCGCACGCTACCGGCTTTTCGAAGAAGCTGCTGGTAACGCTCGAGTGTTGCTCCCGTGGCGCTGGGCTCCGACAGGTGCGAGTGTTTGCCGTCTTCGACTTCGCGCTGAAGCTCGACCGCGCGAGCCATCGCTTGCGGGGCGCCGGCGCTCAGGGACAACGAGTGAGTTGTTTTCGTTTTCCCCAAGGTCAGCGAGAGCTCGAGCTTTTGCGGTCGGCCTGAAGCGTCGAGCTCTTCGGCCGATATGCGCCTCAACGTGGCTTCCAACGCGTGCGCACCGCGCTCGCCAACCTGCACCTCGCCGAGCTCGAAGCCGAGTTTCGCCGCGCCAGGGAGTCGTCCCGCGACGCTCGCTTTCATGGGCACATCTCGCGGAGCACCGCGAGGGAAGTCGAAGCGCACGACGGGACGGTAGCCCCGCTTGTAAAGTCCTGGCCTCGAGGACATTTCGAGCAGCGCGCTACTCAGTCGCTGGGCGTCGGCGTCATCGGTGCCCGGCAAGAGCAAGCTCGCTCCCGATGGGGGCAGCAACCTGTCCCTGTCCAGCAGCCGCGATTCGAAGCTCCAGCGGCCCCCCATGTGCTCGAGCAACATGAAGAGTCGGTTCGAGCCCGCCGACAGCTCGAGCGGGATCAACTGCCACGCCTCCGCCCGCTCGTGGTTGCCCCGCCGGACGAAAACCTCTCGTCCTGCGTGCCAGACTCGGAGCGCGCCGTCGCACGACAGCAAGAGCCAAGCATCGACATCTCTTGCTACGACGACGTCGGCGGCGAGGATCGCTCGTGGACCAGCTTTGCGGCCTACTCCGAAGATTTTTCCGAGGTCCATCGACCCTGGTGAGCCGCTCACGACACGCCAGCGGGGCGGGAAGTTGCCGCCGCCTGCCTTGGCGGTTTCTCGAAGCTCGACGGCGGAGAAGTCCAAGTCGTCGATCTGCGCGGTCGTGAAAGGTCCAGCACCAAGCCACGCGCCGACGAATCCATCGCTCGACGGTGCGACTCTGACGGGCTTGGCGCGCGCGTGGGCGCTGACGAACACCGAGAAGAAGAGCGCCGCGGCGAGCGCGGCTCGTTTCATCCCGGGTTTAGTCCGTGAGCCAACGTGCGCGGACCGTCTCGGAACATCACCTGCACCTTTTTTTCGTCCACCACCGCCGCGACGTAGCCCGGGCCGAAGCGAACGTGATTGATGAGCTCACCTTCGGCGAGCTTGACGTTGATCGAGTACTTCGTGAACTCACTCGCGCTCAATCCGGTGGTGCGGCTTTCCCACTCGGCCAACCGCGTCGCCTCCTTGGCGGCGGCGGCGGCCATGCCTCGTTTCGGTGCCGCGCCAGTGCGAGTTTTTGCGGCGGCCTTCTTTTTTGTCGCTTTGGTGGTCTTGGAGGCAGCTTTCGGCGAGCGAAAGTTGTGCTCCGAGTTGCACGTCATGCAAATCACCCGTTTCGGTCCGTCGCCGACCATCGCGACGATTCT
>JAJDAH010000075.1 GCA_029261965.1 Polyangiaceae bacterium | reverse complement strand
CATCAACGACATCTTCGGCGACGGCATCATGGCGCTGTTCCATCGCGGTGCTGACGCTGCCCTCCCCGCCGCCGTAGGCATGCTTGAAGCAGCTCGCCGCTTCGACCCATCGCTGCGCATGGGCATCGGCATCCACACCGGCACCCTCATGCTGGGCACGATCGGCGACGGCGATCGACTCGACTGCACCGTCGTCGGCGATCCCGCCAACGCCGCCGCGCGCGTCGAGAGCATGGCCAAGATGTACGGCGCCACGCTACTCATCTCCGATAGCGCGAAACGCGCTCTCTCCAATCCAGAAGCCTACAGTCTCCGCGAGCTCGACTGCGTCGTCGCCAAAGGCAAAGGCGAGTCCCTCACCATCTTCGAGGTGCTCGACGGCGAGTCGGCCGATCGCCGAGAGGCAAAACGCCGCACCGAAGACAGCTTCGCCCGAGCGCTCACCGCCTACCGCACAGGCGACTGGACCATCGCCCACAAGTGCTTTGAGCAAGTGCTCACCGACGATCCCGATGACGGTGCCGCACGGCTCTACGTCGAGCGAACCGCCACGCCGCCCCCCGCCGATTGGGACAGCGTGACGCGGCTCATGACAAAGTAGATAGTGGAGGCGCCGGGAATCGAACTCTGATGGGCGACTATCTCCAACTCGGCGATGTCGCGCGTCTTTTCGTCCTAAGGGTGCGAGACCTCGGCGCTTTCACGGGTCCGCAGCTTCGACGTGCGTCGACACGGGTCGACGTGAATCGACCTGCGTCGTGGAGACATTGTGGAGACGGGCGATCGCCGCCGCCCGCCGCTCGGCAGCACCCGTATGCCGTCGAGGGGACTGACGAGTGACGTCCCGTTCGGTTGCTTGGCCCACTCGACGCCTCGTGACACACTTGAGCCGTGTCGACATCGCCGCACCCCGAGACCGAACGAACGCCGTCTGCGCCGGGCACCGTCGTGATCAGGGGCAGCCTGGCCGACGAGCTTCGACGAGCGATTAGCGAGATCGAACATGGCGACTATATCGAGCTGACGCCTCAAGAGCTCGATCGATGGGCGGACGCCGGAGTCGTTCCCTGGCTGGACGAATCCCAAGACTGAGCGCGTCGTTTCGTCGGTCGCTGCAGAGCCTCGGGATCGACCGCGACTCGCGACAGCACCGTCACGTGGCGTTGACGGTTCGCGCTCTCGCGCAGTCGGAAACCCTGCCGGACCACGGTGACACGCGCGCGTCATTCCCGCCCAGCACGGCCTTCGTAAGACGCGTGCCGCGCGAAAACCTCTGGATCTGGTACCGTGTAGGGAGCGCGCATCTCGAACTTCTGCGGGTGACGAACGGGCCGCCAGTGCCTTCACCCGAGTGAAAGTGGGCTGCCCCGGCGAGAGTGGAGACTTCCCGCGCCAGCTGGACGAGCGCGGTCGCGTCTCCGTTGTCGAGCATCACCGTTCCTTTCGCGAGCTCCTTCGCGAGCTCCGGGTTACGGCGCCGAGCGGCCTCGACGCTCACGCGGTTGCCGGCGACCAGCACCATCGGAAACCGAAACGCGACGCGCGGGTTGAAGAACGCGGGATCTTCGGCTTTATCGTCGTCGGTCATCGCGGGGATCACCTCGACAAGCCACATCTCGGGCGCCTCAGTTTTGATCCAGATGGCGCTGATGGTCGGTTCGTCGAGCTCGGAATGAGCCTTGACAGCTCTTCGACCTTCGGGCGCGGGACCATGGTTGGAGCCATTCCGCGGTGAGTGGGCCGTTGCACGCCGACGACGTGGAGGAGTCCGAAAATCGGACTCTCATCGAGCGGCGTCTTCCGCGTCCAACTCGGCCAAAAAACTGGTCAGCGTCCGTCAACCGACCGTCGCGCGCGTCCGCGAGGCCCCGTGAGATGGACGCTTCCAGCGCCGCGTCCGCCGGTTCTGCCACGATGCGCACATGAGTTCCCTCCGGCAGGTCGAGTGGTTCGTCGAGAACGACCTGCCCCTTGTGCGAACGTCCCCGGGGTCAGGCGTGGTGGCGGAGGCGGCGCCGAATCCATCGGAACCTCACGCGCGAACCGCAGCACGAATCGCTGCTTCCACCTGCGAGTACCCGATCCGCTCCTGCTCGAGACGGACGTTCTCGCCGAGCTCGCCGGAGCGGAGTGCTTCGTACAGAGCCGCCTCTACGTCGCTCAGGTTCGGAAGGTCGCCCGTGAACGGCTCCGGCTCGGTAACCCAGAACGGCCGGTGCGCGAGCAGGGTCTCCCGGTCCATCAGCACGGACCGCGCTCTCGGAAGGAACGACCTCAGCCGGCTCAGCATCGCGAAGCCGTGCGTGTCGATGTCGCCCCAGTAGTCGACGCCCTTTTGGCGAAGCCATGTCGCGTCCCGCAACCGCATCACGTCGTACCCCAGCCCGAAGACGACGATCGAAGACGGAGCGCTCGGAAAAGCGAGCCCGTTGGTCTCGTTTTCGGCGATGAAGACTTGCCTCACGGGAAGGTCCAACCGGGAGAACTCGGCGGCGGTTGCACTGATGTCGGAGAGTCCCTGGATCCGAAGCGTCGGGTCGAGGATCCGAAAGCGGACGAGGGAGGGTTTGGACAAGAGCCCGTAGCGCTGCTCGAAGTGGCGCGCACCGGCCACGGATGTGTCGATGACCGCGGGGTCGAGGATCTCGTCGAGGATCTCGGAGAGGAGCCCGCGCCGCTTCTGCATGAACTTCGTGTCGACGCCCGGGATGTCGATTTGGCGCGGATAGAGCTCCGACCGCGGGTGGTCGCGGAACCAGTCAATCACGGCGAGGACCGAGTTCCACTCGGCGGCGTGCTCCAGAGCGCGCAGCGGCTTCTTCGCGAGCCAGGTGCCGAGGGCCGGAAACCGCTCGAGGGTCTCCGTGGTGAGGCGCTCGAACCCGGCAGCCTGTCGGCGCTTGCCGACGAGCCGAATCGCGTCGTCGTGGGTCGGGACGAACGCGCGGAGCGGCACGCGGTTCTTGCCGAGGCTCCGTGTGCTCACCTCCTCCCACTCGAGCTGGTAGCCGAAGCCACGCTTGTCGTGGCTGCCCCGTTCGAGTTCGGCAATCCACTGGCGAACGTCGTCGAAGCGCTCGGAGAGCTCACGGCGTGTGGGCCGGCGGAGTCTCAGCGGCAGGGGGAAGGACAGCGCGTCCTGGGCGTCCGGGACGAGTGGGCGCAGTAGCTCTCCGCGATCCCAGCGCCGCGCGAGCTCCGCCTCGAGGTCCTTCGGGCGGGTCCAGGCGTCCTTCGGCTTCATGCCGTCCGGGCCGCGCGCTCCGCCCGGTACTCCTCGATGGTCAGGTTGCGGAGCATCGAGGCGCGGCCACCCTCGTTGTGCACGAAACCGACGCCGGAAACGTACGGCTCGATGATGTGGATCTTCTGCAGCGGCGTCACCACGAGCAGCTGCAGCCGCATCTTCTGGAAGAGCTCGAGGCCATAGCGCGCTGATTCGTCCGACCCGCGGCCAAAGGCCTCGTCGATCACGACGAAGCGGAACGAGCGCGCCCGTGGCGGGTCGCCGCCCAGGCCGAACTGGTAGGCGAGGCTCGCGGCGAGTACCGTGTAGGCGAGCTTTTCCTTCTGGCCGCCGGACTTGCCACCGGAGTCGGCGTAGTGCTCATGCTCGGTGTCGTCCTCGCGCCACCGCTCGGAGGCGGAGAACGAGAACCAGTTCCTTACGTCCGTCACCTTGCGAGTCCACCGGCGATCGAGGTCGGTCGAGCCTTCCCGTCCGCGAAGGCGCTCGATGATGCGCCGCACCTGGAGGAACTTCGCCTCGGAGTAGGCGTCGTCGTCCGAGCCGGTCAGCGCCCCCTCGGTACAGGCACGCAGATCTTGCTGGAAGTCGCGGACGTCGGCGTCTGGGGTGGGCGACGGCTCGAGCACGATGTAGCGCCCTGGGTTGTAGTCGATGCCGCGCAGAGACTCGTTGATGATCTCGATGCGCTCCTTGATGCTCTGCCGCTCCCGGCCGAGTTGGGACTGGAAGTTCGCGACCTCGCGGATGGTGTTCTCGTTGAGGAGCTCCTTGAAGCGCTCCTCGAACCGGGGCAAGTCGTCGGTCGTCAGTCGCTCGAGCATCGAGCGATACTCGCCGGCCGCACCGACGCTCGCGTCGGCCTCCGCGGTCTCGAGGGGATAGTCCTTTCGGTAGGCTTCCATGGCTCGGACGATCTTCTCGGCAAGCCGATCGAGCCGCTTGTCTTCCGCGTCGATCTTGGCCTGGAGGTACTCCCGGAAATCTTTCTCCCGGTTGTCGCAGGATTCGACCGTGAGCGTGTGCTCGCCGAGCGCCTCCGGCCGGTGTGCTTCGAGGCGTGGAAAGTGGATTGCACGAGTGCTCGCGGGGCAGCTATCGAGAATGGCGCCGGCCTGGGTGAGGGCCTGCTCCGTTTGCTCATGCAACACGCGGCGCCGCGACTGATCGTCGCGGAGCGCCTGGAGCTCCTTCTCCGTCTCGCCGAGCGCGGTTTCGAGTTCGGCGAGCTGACGGCCAAGCGTGGCGAGAATATCGGACTCCTGCTCCAGGCGGCGGAGGTCTTCGCCGAGGCGTTCGATCTCGAGGACGAGGGGTTTCCAGTCGAGATCTCGAAACGTCTGGAAGACCAGTAGCTGCTCGAGCGCGCTTCGGTCGTCGCCGAGGCGCGCCTGATGGTCCTGGAGCTCGCTGAAGCGCAGCGCCGCTGCCTGGATGCGCGTCTCGAGATCGCGGGCCTGGCCCTCGAGCGCTGCGATCTTGGCCTCGTTGCTCCAGCCGAGGACGAAGCGCGACGGGTCGTCTACGCGGTGCCGGTCGTCCTTCTCATGACGCTCACCCGTGCCCTTGATTTGACCCGAGCGCGTGAGCGCCCGCGTCTCGCGGCGGAACTCGTCGAGGGATTCGCAGCAGGCGAGGTCGAAGCGGCGCGCCGTCTCGGCCTCGAGCCACCCGTAGAACTCGGAATCCGGTTTGATCTGGAGCTTGCGCACCAGGGAGCTCGGACCGACGCGCGGCGGGCCTGCCGCCTGGGCGTCGCGCACGCGGTAGTACACGAGGCGGCCTCCGAGATGCGTCCGGTCGACCCACTCGGCGACGCGCGGGTAGAGGTCGTCGCCGACGAGGAGGGAAAGCCCGAATCCGTGCAGCACGCGCTCGATCGCGCCTTGCCAGGCTTTCTCCGTTTCGCGGACCTGGAGGAGCTCGCCGGCGAAAGGCAGAGCCTCGGGCTCGAGGCCGAGCGCCGTCGCCAAGCTGTCTCGCAGCGCGAGCATGCGGGCGGGGATGTTCGAGCGGCGTGTCTTCAGGGATTCGAGCTCCCGGGTGAGCTCGCCGTGGTCGTTCCGGAGTTCGCGAAGTTCGACGCTCGCGTCCGTCAGATCATTCTGGACGGTGGCCTGGTCGTTCTTGATGGCGTCGAGTCGCTCTTGGGCGTGGCGGCGGTTGGCAGCGAAGGCCTCGTCGTCCATGGGTGTTTCGACGCCGACTTGACGAGCGAAACCCGCGTATTGCTCCGCGCGCCCCGCGCGCTGGCTCTTCTCCTGCTCCCACCGAGCACGCTCGGCTTTGATTTGCTCGATCCGGTCTCCGCCGTTCTTAGCGATGTCGCGCTTGAGCTGGTCGAACTGGGCACGCTGATCTCGCTGCCGGCCCTCGCACGTGTCGACCTTGGCTGTCAGCCGTTCGAGATCCTGGTCGAGCTTGCGTCGGCGCTTTTCGAGCAGCTCGCCCTTCAAGAGGGCGAACCAGGGGCTCAAGGCGTCGCGGTCCGCCTTGAGCAGTCCCCGCTCGGTGGCGAGCGTCCCGTGGCGGTCGCAGTCGGCGACGAGCGGCGTCAGCCGCTCGACCTGGGTCTTGGCCTTGAGGACCGCCTCGTGCGCTCGATTCAGGTCGTCGAAATGGCCGATGAGCGCTGCGATGCGCTCGTCGACCGGGAACGGCTCGAGCATGTGCTCGCGGACGAAGTCCGTCAGATTCCCGACCGATTTCATCGACACGGTCTGGTGGAAGAGCTCGAGCGCGTGCGGGCTGTCGATGCCGAGCTTGCGCCGAAAGCCCGCGGCATAGGGCGGAAACGTGCCGGAGAACTCGGTCTTTGGAAGCTTCCGGAGGCGCTTCTTCAGGTGCTTGATCTCGGTGCCGAAGTTCGCGAAGTGCTCGGCAATGCTGAGCGGCTCGTCCGAAACCACGAACAGCCTCGAGGGCTGGCCGTCGAGGCTCGACATCCAGAACACCTGGGCGAGCGTGACGTGTTGGCCGAGATCGGCGCTCTCGAACCGGGCGAGCACGACGGAGTAGCTGTTCATGTCCCGGAGAGCGACGGCCTTGGAGGCGCTACCGTGGTCGGCCCGCGCCGACTTGTAGTGACCGAGCACGTACGAGCGGACCGTCCGCTCCCGCGCCTCGGCCCCGGCGGCCTTGTTGTAGGCGGCCTTGCCGGGCGGCACGAGCAGCGTCGTCAGGGCGTCGACGAGCGTGGACTTGCCCGAGCCGATGTCGCCGGTGACCAGCGCGCTGTCCCCACCGGGCTCCAATGACCAGACGCGTTCGTGGAAGGTGCCCCAGTTGTAGAGCTCCAGCCGGTGGAGCCGGAAGCCGGCGCGGTCGCGCGCGATCGTCGGCGCGGAGGAGCTCGGCGCGTCCGTCATGCCCGGCGCTCCTTCTTCTCGCGTCGCCCACGGGTGTCGTCCGAGGCTCCGACCGCGTGCTCGTGGTAGGCAGCGAGGCGCTCGTCGAAGTCCGCGAGCCACTGAGCATCCACGAAGCTCTTCAGGATGCGCCGCACCTCGAACTGGTCCCCCGGAAGCCGCCGCACGAAGCCCATGTCGACGATCTTGCCGAGCTGCGTCTCGACCCGGTCCATGAGCTTCGCCTCGTTGGCCTGGTCCGGCAGAAAGAGGCGCACCGTCTCGAGGATCTCGTCCTTCCCGAGCACCAGGCGTGTTTCGCCGCTCTTCGCGTCGAACTCGGCGAGCTTCTTTCGGAGCAGCGCCAGGAGCAGGCTCACGGCGTAGCCGAGCTGGCGACGGGGCACGAGCCGTGGGATCCTCGCGCTCTCGTCGTCGTCGATGGGCCGTAGCTTCACGAACGCGTATCCCTCGGCTTCGTCGAGGACGAGCTCGAGGCCGAGGTGGGCCACGTGGTCGCGGACGCGGGACTGGAGCGCGAGCAGATCCTGCCAGAGACGCGGATCGCTCTCCTCGTAGGTTACGCCCCGGAGGAGCGTCACTACCACGGCCGAGAAGCCCTCCTCGCCAGCCGACGTCACGCCGCACCTCCCCGCGTGAAGACGACCTTCGGGACCCGCGCGCGCTTGGCGTGGCCGGCCTCGTCCGTGAAGACGACGAGCTGCTCGGTGGCCTCGTCGATCACCGCGCGCCCGTCCTCGGCGGCGAGGCTCAGGTAGGCGACGAGCTCCGAGAGGCCCTGCTCGAGCGGATGCTGGTCGACGAGCTCGGCGAGGGTCACCTGGGCACGGAGCTGGAGTGCGCGTCGGATGTTGCGGTCGAGCTTCGCCTTGTCGACGTACACCTGCTCGAAGAGGGCGTCGGCCGGGATCGCGTCGTCGCCTTCCGCGAGGGCTCCCGCGCGGATCCTCGGCTTGACCGGGGGCGTGAACAGTGGCCGGTCGAGCGGCAGGCGGATATCCGGGGCGGAGGCGTCGAGCTCCATGAAGTTCCCGGTGGGAGGCTGGTCACGCACGGCCAGCGCGGACTGCTCGACCTCGCGAATGAGATCCATGATGCGGCGGTTCTCGAGCCAGGCCTGGTCGTCGAGGTAGCGCCGGAGCTGCCCGGACAGGCGCGCTACGGTGCGCTGCGCCACCTCGCCGGCCGTGAGCCAGTCATAGTGGATGCGGCGCAGGCGCCGATCCGGCGCCAGCTCCTGCACTGGCCCGAGCTCGAACACCTTCGCGAGCAGCTCCGAGAGCTCCTCCTGCCGCGTGGGAGACATCAGAAAATCCCAGAAGGCCCGGAAGCTCTGTCCTTGGTCCGAGTCGCCGATGGCGTCGCGCGCGCCGAACACCTCGTCGAGCACCGCACCCTTGCTGCCCTCCCACGTGGCAATCTGTTCGCGGACATCGCGGTCCAGGTCGCGAAAATTCTGCTCGAGCTGCCGGAAGTCGGACAGAAGCGCTCGCGCCGTCAGCTCGAGCTGCACGAAGCGATCCTTCACCTGCGCCGGTTCGAGCAAATCGAATCGCCCCTCGCGAATGCGGGCGATCTCGGCATCAATCTCGCTCCGCTGCCGGACGAGCTCGGCGATGCGCACCGACGGATCCGTCTCCGTCCCCATCACGAGCTGCCTCAGGAGCTCGAACACCGTCATGAGGCGGGACTCCGTGCTCACGAGCTGCTGCTCGACGAGGCTCGCCAGGAACGTCAGGGCCTTCTCCGCGGCGGGAGACAAGTCGAAGTACGGCTCGTCGATGCCCGGCGGATAGTACTTTCTCAAGAATCCCCGCTCGTCCCCCGCCCAGTCGTCGAGGTACTTCTGTGCGGCCCTCGGAAAGACGTCAGCGCCGAACCGCTCTCGCAGGGTGTGGAGCGTGTCGTCGAGACGCGCGACCAGATCGGCCTGCGACAGCGTCCGCACGTTGGGCTCGACGAACGTCGCGTGCAGAAACGCGGCGACGAGCGGCCCATGGTCCGCCGCGAGCAACCGCCACGCGGGGTGGGTGCGACGCATGCGGTCCAGGGTTTCGTAGTCCATCGGTCGGCCCCGAGCGTGGAGCGAGGGGGGTGGAGGGGTCAACCCGCGGTGTGACGGGAAATGTCAGGGGGGCGGCTCGTCCCGCACGAACGCGCGGGAAGGCAAGATTTCCTCTCGCCTCCAGTCCGGCGCCCCGTGTTAGCCAGGTTGAGGGAGTACGTTCGGAAACCGGCGATGTCAGGAGGTGGTCGCCCGCTTCGACATGAGTCGACATGAGTCGACGTGAATCGACCTGCGTCGTGGAGACATTGTGGAGACGCTCTCGCAAAGCGGGATTGCCCCGCAGCGCGGTCCGCGAAGGATTCGAACCTTCTATCGCAGGATGCGGCCGGCTCGACGTGGCAGAGCGGGCGACGTACGTTCGCCGCGTGGCGACTGTGGTGCATGGCGATTTCGAGTGGGATGCGGACAAAGCGAGCCAGAACCTCGCCAAGCACAGCTACCCTGTCCATCGTCAGCACCGACCGAGGCCCTCGGATCCGCCTCATTAGCGCCCGGCACGCAACGAGTCATGAGCGAAGAACCTACGAAGAAGACGACTGAGCCTACGGAGCCGGCGGCGGCGTCCATCGACGAGATGCCGGAAGTCACTGACCCGCGCTTCCGGCGCCGTCCTGGGCGAGGGCACCACGTCGAGCGCAGCGTCGGGGAGATCGTTGCGATCGATGCCGACGTTTGGCCTCATTTCGGAAGCGCCCGTGCTGTCAATGAGGCGCTCCGACGGATCGTTGAAGGGTCCCAGGGCTGATGATCACGAGCACGTAGAGCACTCGAAACGAAACGGTCACGACCCCGTGGCTGGCTTCACGATGACGAGCGCGTGCTCCCTGTGGTGGCTACTTCCGACGCCCGGCCATCACGCCGCGTGCCGATACTCGTGATGAAGTCCGTTGAGTGTAAGTGACTCGCCGAAAGCGCGGCGTTTCGATCATGGCCACGCCGCACTTTTACCCCACGATTTCGTCGGGATGTTTGTCGCAGATCCGTGATCAAAACGCGGCGGATCTGAGAAGTCGCTTACACTCGGAGCGCTGGCCCGTGAGGAACGAGGCTCAGGGACCTGACTCAGGGACCTCATCATGGCCCTACGTCGAGGTCCACGAGATCGTGTCGCTACTTCAGTGGAGGCGCCGGGAAACCGAGGGAGGGGCGCCAGCGAAGCTGGCGTCCCTGAGGAGCGCGCCTTTAGGCGCGCCATCTTCGATTTCCGGTGCAATTGGACCGTTTGAAGACCGGTCAGAGGTGGAGGCGCCGGGAATCGAACACGGGTCCGCGAGGTTTCCGACTGTTTCAGGGCCGACTCATCCCGCAACGCTGCGCGCCTGCACCTGCGAAGGCCCCTGCGGGACTGCGAACACGCCCGAGCGTCGCGTGCTGCGTCGTCGAGCGACGATTTTCTTCGCAGCCCGACTGAGGTTGGCGGTGGCACGGCTTTCGAGCTGGCGCACTCGCTCTCTCGAGATACCCATTTCTGCTCCCAGATCGGATAGGGATCGTGCGTCATCCGGGTCGGCCATGACACGACTTTCGATGATGAGCCGTTCTCGGGGGTCGAGCTCCCGCATGGTGACCTCGACGAGCTCTCGGTCGAGCTCATGCCGCTGTCGTCGCTCGAAGACCTCCTCTTGACTGGACGCCGTGCTCGGCAGGGTGCCTACAAGAGTCGCGGAGCCATCGATGTGAAGGGGCGCGTCGAGCGACACGTCGGTGCCGTCGATTCGCGCAAGCATCTCATCGAGCTGGTCCGGCTTCAGCTTCATCGACTTAGCGAGCGCTGCTCGTGCTTCGGGGCCCTCGCCGAGCAGGCCGGTCAGCCTCGCGCGCTCGCGACGTAGCCGGAAGAAACTCTTACTGCGCAGAGCCGGAGAGCCCCCGCGGACGATGCTCCAATTGCGCAGCACGGCCTCCACCATCCTGGCTCGGATCCAGAACGTCGCGTAGGTGACGAATCGAAAGCCCCGACTCGGCTCGAACTTCTCGATCGCCTGGAGCAATCCCAGGTTGCCTTCGGCCACGAGGTCTTCCAGCGGAACCTGGTAGCGCTTGAAGCCGATGACGATGGCGACGACGTACCGTAAGTGTGCGCTGAGCAGCTGGTCGGCTGCTTGGCGATTCCGGTTCTTCGTCCATTCGGTGGCGAGCTCCAACTCGGCAGTGCGGCTGAGCTTGGGGATGCTTCTGACCGTGCGGATGTATTGCGTGAGACCCGTCCCTGGTCGCTCGAACATGCCGAACACCTTGCAACCGCGATGCCAGGACCAAACCGGTGGCTTTTCCCTGCCGTAGACGCTCGGATCCCAACCGGATCGTGACTGCTCGCGTTCGAGACGTCGTCTCCTTAATCGATGGATCTGCACGCGCGTCTCCGCGCAGGCTAGCTAGCACCTTCGAATCCAGTCGCGCGCCAGCCCTGTGGCCCGCGGATTTTCAGCCTCGGCGGAGGTCCTCTGTTCCCTCTCGCGTCTACGACAGCTACGTCCCATACCGTGCGAGGAAACAATCCACAGCTGCCTCCACGCGCCGCTCTCGCTCTTTCGGCCTCGGCGCCTCACACATCCCCATCGCCACCTTGAGCTGAATATGGCCCGCAATCGCGGCAAGAAAGTGCTCTGCGGTGAGCTGAGCATCATCGTACCGAAGCTCGCCGCGCTTCTGGCGACGCTCGATGAACACGCGGAAGTTCGTGTAGCTCACTGCGGGCCCATGTTCCCAAACGGTCCGCGCGAGCTCGGGGAAGCGGTTGTATTCTCCGAGAGCTAGCCGCAACGTGTCGACCGCGTTGTCACTGACGACCGCGTCGAGAACCGCGCGGCCAACTCTGGTGAGCGCTTCCCGCAGCGGCACGTCGTCGACGGCGAAGGCGGGGTGGTTTCGATTGATGCCTTCGACGATGTCGTCGATGAGTCCGGCGACGAGTGCTTGCTTCGAAGAAAAGTACTTGTAGAGCGTCGCTTTGGAGCCGCCGGCTTCGGCGACGATCATGTCGGTCGAGGTGCCGGCATAGCCGTGGGCGGCAAAAAGTTTCCACGCTTGAAGCCGAGCGAGCGGGCTCTCTGGGCCGTGCTGTCGAGATTCTGGGCCAACGGGAAGTCGCCGCTGGTCATCGTCAAGCCGAAGACGGTCATTGGCTGGCACAAGCAGGGTTTCAAGCTCTTTTGGCGAGG
>JAJDAH010000074.1 GCA_029261965.1 Polyangiaceae bacterium | reverse complement strand
CTGTACGACACCCCCCAAGAGGACTTGCGCTGGCGCCGCCGGAAACTCATCGGCGCCGGACTGAGGGTCGAATGGCGGCCAAACCTGATTGGCTACGCGGCAGTCGATCTCGTTCTGATCGGCCGCGAAATCGCCACTCGTGAACCCGTTGCAGGTAGATCTCGCGAAAATACGAACATTGAATTCGAGGTTCGGGAGACCCGGATCCAATTCGTATTCGATGCCATCGCCCGGGCGCAGCCTCTCGCTGAGCACGTAGAAGTCCTCTTCGTCGTCAATGTCCTGCATCCGGGGTGCCTCGGACTCTCCATTCACCAACCGAGCGTCGCGGTGACTGACGCTAATCATATTTAGAGCAGCGCGCCCGCCGAGCACGCCGACGTCGGCCGAATTGTGCCGGGCGCCCGTCTCACGACCTGCTCCCCAACCAAAGGCGCGAAATGCGCGGGTCACGCGCGTCGCGAAATCTCGGCGTCCTTCGAAGAACCCGTTGTTGAAGCGTCCCTGAAACGACAGGATGTGCGCCCGGTTAGCCAAGCCGTTGATGAAAGCCCCATTTGTGATTGCCGTATTGGCGGTCAAGTCGTTCGTCACGTACTCGACAAGCAGCGTTTCCAAGCGCTCGGAGGCGACGTCGAAATTGACAACGGTCGGGGACGGCGGGATACCGAAGCCCAGTGAAACGCCTTCCACGTCACCATCCGGTATTGTCAAAATGCCGCCGTAGGCTTCTCTATGAGGCGGAACCTCCCCTGTGATGAGCATCGCGCAAGCCCCCGCGATCATTGTTGAGTTTTGGCTTGGCGAGAACTCATCGGGGGTTCCCAAGTGCCGATCACCCGCCCAGAACCCGAAGGGCCCGGCATTCGGAACTGTGTCCTGGGGATTGCGCAGGTCCGGGACGCCCTTCTTTGCGTCCTCGATGCGGGTGAACATGCTCTGGAACAAGCGGAACGGGTCGAACGGAACCACCGACCTACTCACGTTGTTCGGATCTCGGCCGTACAAACTCGAATGAAAGATCTCGCCGATCTGCACTTTCCGCTGTGCATCAAAGGCCGATACCAATTGAAAGCAATAAGCCAGGCCTTCGTCGATTTCTGGAATTTGATTCGACTGCGCCAGGGGTTCCCCGAAAGGGCCGGTGAGGGCGTTGTCGTGAACCACGGAATGGAAGAACTCATGGGATGTCGCACCCAGGGTTCCGCCGCCCCTAATGAATGGGTTGGACCCAGCGCTCCGAAAGACGAAATGCCCATTCGCTAGCTGGGGAGAGCAGACGTTTGTCCGAGGCGCCCTGAACCCTGCAAAGAACAATGACTGAACTGTGGTTGCCGTTACGCCTATCGCCTGGACGCGTGGGATTCCGATAATTGCTTCCCCCGTTGCTGGCTCGCAGCCGGGAAATACAGTGTTGCGGTGGGTAAACCCGAAACCGGCCCAGCGTCGGACAGCTTGTTCCATCCAAAACTGCGTCTCCACGGCATCTACACTAAAGTCGTTTGTCAGGGACACGTGCGCTTCGTCGGGAGGGATGCTGAAGAAGGTCCCGGCGCGCAGGCGATCGTCAACTGGATTTCCGATAGTCCCGTTTCGGAATGACACAACACTCTGAAATCTGATCGCGCTATCTTCATCGCAAGAGATCGTTGCGAAAGCTGGCGTGTTCGGTTCGTTGAGGTCGACGAAAACCCTATTCGTTGAGAACTCACGCACGTCACTGAATCGATCTGGGCCGCTCCCACTGAAGAGTCCACATTCAAAATCGAAGTCTGTTAGAAACAGCCGCTTCGCAACGTCTGGAAGCGGTCCGAACCTGAAGTCGTTGAAGACGTTCTGAACCGGGACTCGTACCGTTCCGGGAATGTTCTGTTGGACGACGTCACCAGTAAACGCATCTATGAGTACAGTTAGTCCTGCAACGTCAGCGGACTGGGGGATCGGAAGGGCAACCGAGTACGCCACGCGGTCTCCGACCCCCTCATCGCCGTCTGCTCCAGGCTCGTCCTGCACCACTAAAAACGCCGGGCGAAGCGTTCCAAGATCCGGTACGTCCTGACCAGTTGAAGTTAGATGCTCGAGAACGATGCCCGGGATCTCATTTGGAAACACGCTTATCGGATCGAGCGAGTCAATCGAGAAGTCTCGCACCAACGTTGACGAGATCCCCATGATCTGAGCGCCATCGCTCGTCAAATGCACCGTCAGACCTGCTCCAAGGGTGGGCACGGGCACCGCAACCGCATCACTTTCGAGGTTCACGAACTGTGAGTATCGGGCCGAAATCCCCCCGCTCGTACGCGCCAATGTCGCGAGCCGAAAGCTATCTCTCGCCTCGTCCAGCCCGAGTATCTCCGCAATCTCCGGTGTCTGGAGAAATAGCCCGATTGGGTCGCTACTGGCGTCGGTTCCCACGAGGCTCCCTTGAATCAACGGGAGGCAGGCGGCGTTAGTCGCAGCACATAAAGCGTCCTGCTCGCTGCAGTCCACTACAACCCCGTCAAACCCGACGAACGTGTCCTCGTGCGCGCAAGCTCGCACCGCAAAGTAGCAGGGATCACTCGCCGCCTCACATTGCGCACGCGCCTCAATCGTTGCATCGACAGCTGGCGACAGATCGGGCCATGGGATCGGACTGTTCCATGTGACGAATGTACCGTCGGCGCCCCCGCCAACGGTGGTGCTGGGTGTCGGGATTTCTGGACGGCAGCCCGATTGGGTGCACGTTTCATCTCTAAAAGCTCTCTTGATGAGTTGCACGTGCGGCTGCACATCTATGCTCTTCGCGAAGAACGCGCCGCGATATTGTCGACTCTGTCCGGACCCGACGACGAGAGGTGCGGATGGCGCCACAAGACTCGCATCGAACGTACCTCTTACACGAATCGTGTCCGTACCGAACGCGAGGAAGATGACGTTCGGCCGCTCGGATTCGGTCGTCTGAACTGATCCGTCGAGGCTGAGCGCGTCCCTGACGAATACTCTGACGGCGCCCCCGGAATTGTCGATCCGTAGTAGACCTTGATTGCGCACCAGAAGGGATCGGAAGTGATATGTCCCGCTTCTCAACTCCAACGTGCCCCCGTTCGGGGCCTCCGCGAAGTCATAGTCGCCGGGTGGGAGCGGGAGCGTCTCCCCGGAAGAGCCGGCCGCCGACCCTTGCGTCGGGGTCGGGAAGTCTTCCTGAACGGTCACGATGTTGCCAGAGAGGATTGGCGTCATCTCAACGAGCACGCCCGCTGTCGCACGGTTCCGAAGTGTCGCAGCACCTTCCGTCTGAAGCAGTCCGAGCACTTCCGTCTTGGCATTCAGGGTCACCGACCCAACGCTAAACAGGTTGCTGATGACCCCTTCGGTTCCCAGCCTCGTTTCGAGGGTCCCAGCGTTCACAACCATTGGGAGAGCGGCGAATGCCAAGGGACCGGGTTGGATCTTCACGAACGGCCCCGTCGTCAGACCGTTCGATGCGAAGAGTCCAACATCTTCAACCGCAGACCCTTCTGGGAGAGCTATTCGGAGCGTGCACACATCCTGGCCGTCGCAGTCACCAGACAGCTCGATGTTGGATTTCGGCTGGGACGCTCCCGGCGCGCCACCCATGAACTGGCGGACGGTACGAACAGGTCCTACAGCGAGATCACGTTCGGTATCGACGTCGCTCGAACACGCAGCTGCAAATGAACCCGCAGCCGCGACCAAAAGCGCCATGTTTGCGTCAAGCCGTCGTTTCATGTCAGTCCCTCTGCGGGGGGCGCGGATCGCGCTCGGAGCCCAGCGAAGTCCCACACGTGACGTGATTTTATAGAGGGCCCCCTCCGTCGAACAGGCTGAAGGATCCCCTCACTTTTCTCGGAAAAATCGCCGGGCGAGTGAATCCATTGACGCGGCACGCGTCGAACGCGCATGACGCATCTGGAATCGTTGTCCGAGACTGGTCGAGAAACTGAAAAACGAGAGACAGCCCGAGCACGGCGGCAGCTGGCGCGGGTCGGGCTGAACACCACGAGCATCCAGCGCTTCCTGGAAGAGGTCGTGGAGTTCGACCTCCACACGAAGACGGCTCTTTCCGTGGCGCTCGGGACGTTGGGCGTGCTCCACGCGGTGAGTCTCAGCATTCACGTCGTCGGCCGGGCGATGGCGTGGGCTCGCGGGAAGGATCCGAAACACAGTATCAAGCAGTTCGACCGCCTGTTGCGCAACGACAACTTCGTCCCTTGGGCCATGGCGAAGCAGTGGGCCGACTACGTGCTCGCTGGTCGCACCGAGGCCGTCATCGCGCTGGATTGGACGGAATACGCGAAGGACGACCACTGCACGATCGCTGCCTATCTCGTGACGCGACACGGCCGGGCAACGCCCTTGCTGTGGAAGACCGTGCGGCGCTCTGAGCTGGACGGTCGTCGTAACGGCCACGAGGACGACCTGCTCGAGAAGTTGCGCGACGTCAT
>JAJDAH010000073.1 GCA_029261965.1 Polyangiaceae bacterium | reverse complement strand
CGAAACCGACGTGGCCGACGAGCAGAGCATCCAGCAGCTCGTCGAGGCGGTGGCGGCGAAGCTTGGTCCCATCGACTTGTTCTGCTCCAACGCCGGCATCGACGTTGCCGGGGGCCCCGAGGTGCTCGACGCGGACTGGCGTCGCATCATCGACGTGAACTTCATGTCACACGTCTACGCGGCTCGCGCCCTTCTGCCCGGCTGGCTCGAACGCGGCGAGGGCTACTTTCTCAATACCGCGTCCGCAGCGGGGCTTCTGACGATGCTCGGCTCGGCGCCCTACTCGGTCACCAAACACGCCGCGGTGTCGTTCGCCGAGTGGTTGGCCATCACCTACGGTGATCGCGGCATCAAAGTCAGTTGTCTCTGCCCGCAGGGTGTGAGGACCGGAATGCTCAACGAGAACAGTGGCCCGACGTTCTTGATGGAGGGGTGCCTAGAGCCCGAAGACGTCGCCGAGGCGGTGGTTGAAGCTTTGCAGCGCGAAACGTTCTTGGTCCTGCCGCACCCCGAGGTTCGGGAGTTCTTCCAACGCAAGGCTGGCGATTACGACCGCTGGATTGGGGGCATGCGGCGTCTCCAGCGAAAAATCGAGGAGGCTTCTTCGGGAGACTAGCCGCGAGTCGTCACGCACGTGGCACGATCGCCGCGAGATGCCGCCCGCTCTCCCGTCCATCACGCCGGTACGAGAATAGGTTTTCCTCGTCGCCGAATGTGCAGCCGCCCACCTCATCGATGCTCGAGTCCTCGAGACCGAGCTCGTTGAGCTGAGCATGCAGGATCCGTCGCAAGTCGACGTGGGGCCTTCTGTCGGGTTGGCGCGCCACGACTCCAGCGACCGGTGAGGCCGCTTCGAGTTGCAGCGCGACTTCCTCCCCGACCTCGAACGCTTCGAGAGAGATGTGCGGGCCGATTGCGGCCACCAGATCTCCGTCGGATTGTGAGACTTCTCTCAGCTCCTGCACGCCGGCTTTGACGACGCCGGCGACCGCGCCTCTCCAGCCGGCGTGAATCGCGACGGCCGCGCCGCTCTTTCGGTCGGCGACGAGCACCGGTGCACAATCGGCGATGCGCACGCCGACGGCGACAGTCACGCACGCGCTCGAGATGGCGTCGCCGTGCTGGTAGAGCACGACTTCGCGGTCTTCGTTTCCGTGGATGCGCTGCGTGGCCACGCCGTGAACCTGGGACAGGAAATAGATTTTTTTCGCTTCGACTCGGAGGGCATAGGCCGCTCGTGCGAGATTTCGCTCGACGTTCTGTCGGGAGTCGCCCGCGGCGTACGAGAAGTTGAGCGATGCGTAGGGGCCGCTGGAGACGCCGCCATTCCGCGTAAAGAAGGCGTGCGTGAAACCGGCTTCCGCGAGCAACCGGCTTTGCGTGAATTCAGCTGTTTCCATGCGACTCCCGCCTGCCGCGTTCGCGGTGGTTGGGGCCTACAAGCGGCAGGCGCGTTCTGCTATCACCCGCATTGATGCGTCCGAAGGACCCGTTCATCGGCCGCGAGATCTTGGACGGTCAGTACAAGATTGTCCAAAAGATCGGTACAGGCGGGATGGGGTCCGTCTACAAGGCCGAGCAGTCCGCCATGAACCGCATGGTGGCCATCAAGATTCTCCACCCCAAGCTCACCAATCGCAAGGACCTCGTCGCCCGGTTTCGCCGCGAGGCTCGAGCGATGAGCCAACTGACTCATCCGAATACCGTCAAGGTCTTCATGTACGGCGAGCTACCCGAGGATGGGTCGCTCTACATCGTCATGGAATTTCTCGAAGGCAAGAACCTCAATCAGACGGTGCGCCGGGGCGGGCCGATGGATGCCGAGCGGGCCATCCCCGTGCTCGTGCCTTGTTGCTACGCGCTTCATGAAGCGCACGAAATGGGCATCGTTCACCGCGACCTGAAGCCCGAGAACATCTTTCTCTGCAACCAAGGCGGAATGAGCGATTTTGCGAAAGTCCTCGACTTTGGGCTCGCGAAAGTCACCGAGCAGCAAATGCGACCCGGCTCGATCATCCTCACTCAAGAGGGAATGGTTTTCGGAACACCGGAGTTCATGTCTCCGGAGCAAGCTCAGGGAAAGACCCTCGACGCTCGGAGTGACCTCTACTCTCTTGCCGTCATTCTTTACGAAGTGCTGACCGGCAAGCTCCCTTTCGAGGCCAAGACGCCCATGGAGTACATCCAAAAGCACGTGGTCGAGCCGCCGATTCCACTCAACCAGCGGGTGCCGGACCGCAACAACTTCGATCCCGGGCTCGAAGCGGTTCTAGCGAAGGCTCTCGAGAAGAAGCCCGAGGACCGTTTCCAGGATGCCAAGGCGTTTGCCGAGGCGTTGGCCTTGTACGGCGGAGGAAGCGCCGTGACATCCGTCGGCGGTGTCGTCTCGTCGAGTCCTTCGATCACGCCGAGCCCGGCGCCTTCAGTCCCCGTGAGCGGTCCGCAGGACGCCGCTTCGTCGCGTCCGGACTCCGTCGCGGCGCGCGGACCGAGCACCGGATTGCTCGTGGGCGTCGCCGCCGCATGCTTGCTGGCTGGCGTCGTGCTCGCCGTGCTCGTCATGAACTTCCTCGCGAAGTAGTCACAGGCGGCGCATGGCCGAATCGGTCTCTGACACAAACCCGCCGTCGAGCAACGAGCGTCGCGCCCGCGTGCTCAAGTGGCTGCGACGGGTCGCAGTCGGCCTCTTGGGGCTGAGTTTGCTTGGAGCGGTCACGGTCGTCCTCGTCATTCGCCATCACGAAGCCGACCTTCCGAGCGTTGCTCAGCTCAAGAAGGGCTATGACCCGCCTCAGGTCACTCGCATTCTCGCGCGGGATGGGACGCTTCTCGCGAACGTGTTCACGCAACGCCGCACCGTCGTCGACCTCGATGACGTGCCCGATCCTGCGAAACTCGCGTTCCTCGCCGCCGAGGATTCGAGCTTTTACGAACACGAGGGGCTCGACTACTTCGGCATGCTTCGCGCCCTCTTGGCGAACCTGCGGGCGGGCCGCACGGTTCAGGGCGGCAGCACGATCACCCAACAGGTGGTCAAGAACATCCTGCTCGAGCCGGAGCGTTCTTACCGCCGCAAGATTCGGGAAACGATTCTCGCTCGCCGCGTCGAGCAACACCTGAGCAAGGATGAGATCTTCGCTCTCTATCTCAATCAAATCTACTTGGGTCACGGCCGGTACGGGGTCGAGGAGGCGGCGCGATACTACTTCGGCAAACACGCCCGGGAGCTCGATGCGGCGGAGGCAGCGCTGCTTGCTGGGCTAGTCGCCGCGCCGGAGAGATACAGTCCGCGGCACGCCGCCGAGAAGGCTCTCGGACGGCGGCGCTACGTGCTCGGGCAAATGCTCGACAAGGGTTTTGTCACGCAAGAGTTGTTTGACGAAGCCAATCGTGCACCGGTCAAGCTCGCTCCAGCGGTGGAAGAGCAGAGCGAACTCGCCCCCGAAATGGTGAGCCACGTCAAGAAGGTCTTGCGCTCGGTGGTGGGCGAGCGGGCGCGGCTTGGGGGCTACGAAGTCACGACGACTCTGGACCCGAAGTTGCAAGCGGCAGCTCGGCAGGCGGTCCGAAAGAACCTCGACAAGTATTCGAAGCGACAGAAGCTCGCCCCCCAGTTCACGCTCGAGAATCGTCGGCTCTGGGGAAAGCCGTTCAATGGAAAACCCGCGGTCAACAAAATCTACACGGGGACCACCGTTGCAACGAACGACGAAAAAAACATCATCGACGTTCGCGTCGGCGACGTGGTTGGACGCGTCGACCTGTCGAAGGAAGAACGCTACAACGCCGAGCGGCTTTCGCCGAGCGAGTTCGTCTCAAAAGGGGCGTCGCTCAGGGTATTGTACGTCGCCGATCCCGAGGGTGACGGTGAACCCGCGCGGTTGCGACTCGAGCTCGGCCCGCAAGCGGCAATGGTGGCTATCGACCCGCGGACCAAGCACGTGCTCGCCATCGTCGGAAGCTACGAAGCCCTGGCAGGTGGGTTGGACCGTGCCACGCGAGCCAAGCGTCAGCCGGGTTCGGCGTTCAAGCCGTTCGTCTACAGTTACGCGTTGCATTCGCGCCGTTTCACCCCCGCGAGCGTTCTCGAGTTGCCGAACCCCAAGAAAGGGGAGGGAGAGCTGCCGACTCGTACGGTGCGACTGCGCACGGGCTTGGCGAAGAGCGACAACGCTGCGGCCGTGCATGTCTTCCGCGAAGTCGGTCCGGCCAACGTCGTTGGTTGGGCGAGAGCGCTTGGTATCGAATCGCGACTCGAGCCCAACGATTCCCTGGCTCTTGGCGCCTACGAGGTCAGCCCGATGGAGATCACCAACGGCTTCGCGACTCTCGCGAGTGGCGGGACCTACGGTGCCCCTATTCTCGTCACGAAGATCGTGGGACCCGACGCTCAGGAGGTGCCGCTCCCGCCGAGTCCGCCAAGTCGTCGGGTTCTCGGCGAGGACGAGGCGTACCTCATTACGAGCTTGATGCAGAGCGTGGTGAAGGAAGGTACCGGGCGTCGGGCTCGAGCCCTTCGGCGTCCCGTCGCGGGAAAAACGGGCACGACCAACGAGGCGAAGGACGCCTGGTTCGTCGGGTTCACGACGGACATCGTTTGCGGAGTCTGGGTGGGCTACGACGACGCTCGTCCGCTCGGCTGGGGAGAACAGGGGGCGGTGACGGCGTTGCCCGCGTTCGTCGATTTCATGTCGGAAGCGCACGCTGGCCGGCCGCCGACCGAGTTCAGGCGCCCGGCGGGTATCGTGGTCGTCGACATCGACCCGGCGACTGGCCTGTTGCCGTACGTCGATCAACAAGACACGCTCAGCGAGGTGTTTCTCGAAGGAACGGCGCCGGAGGAAGCCGCCGAGCCCGATGCCGGAGTCGAGCCGGACGCCGGGGAAGAAGAAGATGGGCGACCCGAGGACGGCGACGCGGGGGCCGACTCCGCGTCGCTGGGCAGTTCGGACGCTCGCACCCCCGAGGCGGCTGCGCCGACCGTCGAGCCGCCGCTGTTTTGAGCTTCTGCTAGCGCCCGGCGAGATGGCTCGTGCCGATGGCGCACGGTCGGGACACGTCGGGTTCGTCGAGCCTCAGCAGGACTGGCAGTCGCAGGTTGCTGGACTGCAAGCGACGCTGGGTTGGGACCCGCCGGTGCACGTCGCCATGCAGCTGTTCGCCCCGCAGTCGACGATCGCCGTACGGCAAACGTTCATGTCGGTGTTGCAGGACATCGAGCACGGCCCGTCGCCGCACTCGAGGCGGGCGTTGGAACAAGCGCTGCGTTCATGGCAGTCGAGCGTGCAATCGTGGCTCGCGGGGCATTGAAACACCCCCGACGCGCAACCCCCTGGAAAGGAACAATCGATGGCGCAATGAAAGCCCGGCGGGCACGTGATCGTGATGTTGTTGCACTCGTTGGTGGTGTTGCACAGGATCGAGCAGGTTTCGTTGTTGCACCCGCCGTCGCACACCGCCGGGCAACCAACGCCAGTCGGCGGCGCTGACACGCCACACGCCGCTCCTGCCGAACCACCGCTGCCGCCGGTCGCGCCTCCGCCAGTCCCGCCGGTCGCGCCGCCGCCGCCGTTACCACCCGCTGCGCCGCCACTGCCACCGGTGGAGCCAGCGTCGCCGCCAGAGCCGCCGGTTGCCGTGCCGCCCGATCCCGCCGTACCGCCGGATCCACTGCTCGCGTCCGTCGTCACGCCCGCACCACCTCCGGCGCCAGCGATGGTCCCGCCGCTGCCAGCGGTTCCACCGGCGTCCATACCGGCGTTGCCGCCTCCAGCTTCTGGGAGAGTGGCTGGGAACACGCTGCAGCCCATCGCGAGGCCTGCGATGGTTAGCGTGCGGCGCATTCGGACCAGGTTATCCGGCGCGCGGGCGCGGCGCCAGCATGCGGACCGGGCACGGAAATCGCCGACTCCGCGGGATCTTCGGATCGTCTCCGTTGGGGGCCGGCGGTCTTGCGCTCGTCTTTTTGCCCAAATCCACGCCGCCACCCCACAATTCGGTTTCGTGCGTCGTCATGTCTTGTCAGTAATCGCCCTGACACTCGGCCTCGGAGTCGGGGCATGCGGGCAGCCCGAGTCCCAGCCTGAAGCGAAGGTCGTGGCGCTGAAGGCTCCGCAGAAGCTCGTTCGTGCCGTCCGGCACGAGATCTCGCCGCCCGAAAAGCCGACGGAAGCACGCCGATGTCCCGAAGAGATGGTCGACATCGGTGGCGAGTTCTGTATCGACCGGTACGAGACCAGTCTCATCGAACCCAAGTCCGGGCGCGCCGTCTCGCCATACTTTCATCCGAGCTTCGAGCTCGGCAACCGGGATCGCCGCGAGTGGAAACACGTTGCGACGTCGACAGGTTCGTGGAAGGCGAGGCACACGCCGCTACCCCAGATGCCCGATTGGCAGCGGAAAGCAGAGTTCGAAATTCGAGCCGAATCGAAAAAGGGTGTCGTGCCGAACGCCTACTTCGATCTCGAGCGAGCGCGCGACGCGTGCACCAACGCTAAAAAGCGACTCTGCAGCCGCGAGCAGTGGCTGAAGGCATGTCAGGGCGAACGCGCGACTCGGCACCCCTACGGACAGCGATACGTGGCTGGCCGTTGTGCGGTGGATGGGCCGCTTCATCCGGCGAGCGTTCTACCCAATCCGAACGCCGACTACCGAGATCCGAGGCTGAACCGCGTGGAGCATCGCGGCAAGGCTGTGCTGTCGGTCACGGGGTCCAAACCCGAGTGCAGGAGTCCGTGGGGCGATGACGCCGTCTACGACATGGTCGGAAACCTGGACGAGTGGGTCGACGACCCGAAGGGCACGTTTGTTGGTGGTTTCTACGCGCGAGATACCAAGCTCGGCTGCGACATGCGCATCGAGATCCACTCGGCGGACTACTACGACTACAGCATCGGATCACGTTGCTGCTTGGACGGCCCCGAAGGTTTTTCGGCGAAGCCGGAACTCTAGCCGAGGCCAAGCCGGTCGCGAAAGCGAGCGAGACGTGCCAATCTGAGCCATGGCAAAGTCTCGTCACTTCGGGGGTTTCTCTTCGAGGAAGATGTGTAGAAGTGAGTTCCTGAGCGCACTCGGCGTGCTCTCACTTGGTGCTCTCGCCTGTAGCTCGGGCTCGAGCGAAGACGACTCGGTTGCCACCGGCGGCTCTTCGGGCGGTGCCGGCGGGTCCGGCGGCGGCGGAGCTAGTTCGAGGGGTGGGGCCTCCGCTGGCGGCGCCAGTGGATCCACTGGCGCGGGCGGTTCCGCGGGCACGGCGCCCGGGACTTGTGGCGCAGCAATCGATGCCCAGATCACTTGTCGCCACGATCACGAGCTGCTGGTGACTGTCGCAGACGTCATGGCTGGTCAAGACAAGACCTACGACATCCAGGGCGGCAACGCGACGCACGGGCACGACGTGACCGTTACCGCTGACATGTTCTCGAGGATCCGCAATGGCGAAACGGTGGAGATTTTCGTCGACAGTATCTTCCAACCGCACACCATTCATCTCAGCTGTGCAGGTCTGGACCCGCACGCACGGGACGATGAGGCGTGTAACTGAGATTTCGAGCGCGATATCGGTGGCGCTGCTCGCGGCCGTAGGCTGCTCGGAGTCGAGCGCCGAGTCCGCTATCCCGTGCACGGTCGAAGCCGTGCTCGAGGCGAAGTGTCTGCGCTGTCACGGCGAGCCGACGCAGCTCGGGGCGCCGTATTCATTTTCGGACCTCTCTCGGATCCGGGAGGTTCGGGGTGACAAGCCGGTGTACGAGCGGATTGCAGCGGCGCTTCGAGTCGATTTCATGCCGCCGCTCGACGTCGAAGCCGAACCAGCCGTCCAACCGCTTTCTGCACGAGAGAAAAGAGTACTGCTCGAGTGGGTCAACGAGGGTGCCCCGTCGGTCAAGCGCGGTGCCTGCGACTAGCCATGAGCAGTGGGAAGGGGTGCTGAACAGGCGCCGTAGCACGTCCCATGACTGACCTTCGTCGCTTCGGGACCTTGCTTTTCACGTGCGCGGTCGCTGCCTGTGGTGGCAGCGACGGCAGCGAGGGAGATGGCAACGGAGGAACTGGCGGAGCCCTGATCGGAACCGGAGGGACTGGCGGCGTCGGGACCGGAGGGCTCGGGGGCGGCGGTGGCTCCGGCACCGGCGGAGGCGGGTCGGGGTTGGGCTCGCCGCCCACCGACTGCAATCCCCCGCTCTCGGGCACGCTCGAGGAGTTCTCGTCCCCGCTGATTCACATGGCTTCGTTCGCCTACTTCGAAGGGGGGTGCCGTGTGAGCCCCGGCGTCAGTGATCCCTTCGGGGCGATTCAGCTCGCTCGCATCCTCGACACGTCGATGACCTTCAGCTTCTACCTGGCCAACGTCGGGATCGGGCCGTGGCAGTGGACGACGTGGTCACACGGCAAACCCGAAGGCGACAACCAAGAGGAGATTCGGCCCCTGCCCGAGGGTCAGGACATCTCCGCCTCCATTCGAAACACGACCGACGGTAGCGAACTCGACCTGGTATTCCGCTTCGACGGATTGGACGTCACGATCGCGTCCGCGGCGCCCCGCTGACTGCGTTTGACACGTCAGCCCTAGGTTCTACGACCTTGGCTAGGTTAACTTGAGCCGATGGAGTTGCACTATCGGAGCCTCAAGGGCTTGGCTCACGCCATCGAGCGGGGAGATACGACACCCACCGAGGTTTGTCGGCACATGCTCGAGCGCATCGAGCGGCTGAACCCGGCGCTCAAGGCCTACGTCACCGTGTGCGAGGAGCAGGCGCTCGCACAGGCGGAGCGATTAGAGAAACTGCCGGCCCAAGGGGGGCCTCTTCATGGAGTGCCCATCGGGATCAAAGATCTCTGCGACACCGCAGGCATTCGGACCTCCATGGGGATGCCCTGTTTCGCCGATCGAATTCCGTCGAGCAATGCCACCGTGGTTCAGCGACTGCTCGACGCCGGTGCGGTCGTACTCGGAAAGCTCGTCATGTCAGAGGCGGCCGGCCCGCTGCACCACGAATCCGAGCTCACGCCGGTCAACCCCCATTCTGCCTCGCACTGGACCGGAGTTTCGTCGAGCGGATCGGGAGTAGCGACGGCGGCGGGGCTCTGTTTTGCTTCGACCGCGTCGGATACCGCCGGATCCATCCGATTCCCGTCCGCCTCCAACGGTGTCGTCGGTATCATGCCGACAGCCGGGCGGGTTCCGCTCGACGGTGTTTTCCCCTTGGGGACGTCGCTCGACAGTGTGGGACCGCTGGCGCGTAGCGTCGAGGATGCGGCCATCATGTTGGGGGTCATGGTCGGCGCTTCGGCTGGCGACCAGAAATCCTCGACCGCAGGGAACGAAGACTTCGTCGGCGCCCTCGAGAAGCCCGCGACCGAGCTCGTGCTCGGTATCGACGAGTCCTACTGCACCGAGGGCGCGGGCTCGGAAGTCTCGAGCGGCGTTCTCGCTGCGGCGGAGAAGTATCGCGAGATGGGCGTCACGGTGAAGCCAGTGGAAATGCCGGATCTCGCGGAAGTGTGTCGGGCGTTCTGCGTCGTTTTTCACTCCGAGCTGGCGGCCGTGCACGAGCCGTTGCTGAAGGAGCATGGGGGAAGGTACAGCGAGCACCTGCAAAAAATGATCGAGGTCGGCCTCGCGCATTCAGGCGTCGAGTACGCGCGCGCTCACGATGTGCGCCAACGCTTCCGGGGACAGATGGAACGGTTCTTTCACGGGGTCGACGCGATGCTGTGTCCGCCAGCGATCAGCGGTCCCCCACCAGTGGAAGTGGCGTCCTACATTCCGGTGAACATGGCCGACATGGTCGTCACGATCGGGTACACGGCGCCCTACAACTTCATCGGCCTACCGACACTCACGCTTCCTTGTGGCTTCACCGACGAGGGCGTTCCGCTCGGCATGCAGCTCGTGGGAAATTGGTTCGGGGACGCTTGTTTGCTTCGCCTTGGCCACGCGTACCAGTCAGTGACTGATTGGCACGAGCGGCGCCCCGATTTCAGCGGGCGAGCGTCCGGAGGACCCTCTTAGCTCGAGTGATTCGGACTTTGACCTCGGCGCCGAGTCGTTCGATTCGGCGCCGCACGCCGGTCGCGCGGTCTTCGGCGGTCAGCAGTCGTTTGACGAGCTTGTCGCCGGCGCGATTCTGATTGGCACCGAGGGCCTCGAGGTGGCGCTGAAGACGGGAGATGTCTCGCTCGATTCCGGCGAGCTCTCGACGGCGCTTCTTCATTCCCCCCTGCCTCACCTCGGCTTCGACCAGATGATTGGCCGATTTGCTCAGCGCCTGGCGTTGTTTCTTCGGGAGGGTCGACCCCGCTGCCAGCTTCCGAAGCGAGCGAGAAGTCAGTTTCGGGTGCCAGCGGCTCAGGCCCTCCTCAGCGGTGATCTGTCGAACGCTCTCCTTCTTCGCCGCTGCGTCGAAAACCGCCAACGCGCGGTGTCGTTCCGTATCGAAGTCGAGTCGGTCTGCACCCGTTACTTTGGCGTTCTCGACGAAGGGCAAGACGAGGTAGGCGCTCCGGTCGGAGCCGCTCTTGTTCGTGAGGCGATAGCTCAGATGGTGCTTTCGCACGAAATGAACCCGCAGCCGTTCGCCCTCGAAGGACACGAGACGGATCTGCTCGCGGGTGCGATGCTTCTGCTCGACTAGCTCGACGTCGAGGTCGAATCCGTGTTCGATGAAACGCGCTTCGCTGGGCTTCATCCGGTCGATGGCGGATTCTCCAGCGAATCCACCGCCGGTGAAGACCGCCACTGTACCGGCGGGGAGAGTTTGACCGGTATCGTTCTTCAAGCGGACCGCACTTCGGGCAACCGCGCCCGGGTTGTTGAACAAGGCGATCTGCCTCGTGCTGATGGAGTCGTGGAGGAACGGGACGAGCGCCGAGCCGCGTGCGCGCAGATCCACCGGGGACTTCAGCGTGTACTGAAACAGCGCTCCTGACTCGACGCCGTCGGCGGAAGCAACCGAGGCGAGGTTTCCGACGTTCAAGAGCGACGAGCTGCTCGCACCTACCGAGCCCGACCCGTGGCCAAGGGTGCCGATGCTTCCGAGTCCGATGCCTTGGCCGGAGCCGCCACCGCCCTGGCCGACGCCCGAGAGCCCCATGCCCCCGGCGCCAAATGCCTCGCCGATTTCGTCGCCCCACATGTTGTCGACCTTGCGGCCGAGCAGCTGAGGCACCGTCGACAGCTTGTTTTCCGGGGTCACCAGCTTGCGACGCGCGTAGCGCGGGGCAGCGAGCGGAAACAGAAACGAATCGGGACGACCATTCACCAGCTCGACCTTGACCTTCTTCCAGTCCTCGTCCGTGTCGTTGTGGATGAGCGCCCAACCCTGAATCACGGAGCTCTTGGAGTCGTTGCCAAGGACCAACCGATAGGACGATCTCCAGAGGGGAGCCTCGGCGACGTATCCCAAGCTGACGTCTTGACCCTTCGCCGCGAGGACCCGCAAGGCCCGCTCGCGTTGGGCACCGCGACCGGAAAGCGCGTCGAGCGCGGAGCCGAGGCGCGACGCGAAGCCGGGGTCGATCGGGCGAACGCTCTGGACCTCCTTGGCGCGGAACCGGCGGATCTCCGAGCGATTCGTGAGGACCAACAGGGTCGTGTGCTTTTCGAGAATGCAGTCACCACTCGGGCGCGGTTTCGGATCGGCCGAAACGAACTTGTTCTTCGGGATGCACTCCTGGTCATCGCTTTCCGCACCAGCCAGGACATCGATGAGTCGTCCGGCCACCGTGGCGCCCTTGGCGCGCACCTCGACTCGCGCGCCTTTGAGGCTCTTCATGAGCTCGGCGTAGCGCACCGGTGCGTCCCCCGTCTGGGACAGGCCTGCCAGCGCGCGAGCCATGCTCTGGCTCACGCTGCTGCTGAAGTCGATGCCGCTGACCGTCGTCTTCCCGTCTTTGGACATGACCACGAGCGTTTTCAGCGCATCGTCGAGGTGACCGGCGGGTACCGGGAGCGCGACGTCCTTGCCCACTCCCAGCTGCCCCGAGCGCTCGTAGTAGCCGACGCCGGTCTCGTAGAGCCGCACGCGTTCCAGCGGCAGCGTATTCCGCTCTTGCGCAAAAGCCGTCGAGGCGGACATCGACAGCGTAAACACTCCCATCGCGATGACTCGCACGTTGGCTCTCCTTCTGTGTGGGGCAATCGTGACGCCCCAATGCAAAAAGCTCGGACACCCGGTCCACCGGGTTGTTCCCAGGCGAATTTTTCTAGCAACCGACCGGCGCGGCTGGCCGATAGGCTCGCATGAGAAACATCACTCGAATCCAGCACCGCGTCTTCCACTTCATGGGCGCTGTCGCGCTGCTCTCGGCGTGTGGGAGCGCTAGTCCAGAGTCCACCGACAGCGGCGCGACCATCGACGAGTATTGCCAAACTCTGTGCTCGCGCAGCAACGAGTGTGACAACCATTTCGACGTGCAAATTTGCGAAGGCGAGTGCATGAACGCCAACGCAGTCAGCGGCCCGAAGCTCCGCAAGAGTTATCTCGGCTATGTCGCAGGCTGCTTTGCCCAGCAGGATTGTGCCACCGTGCTCGACGGCGAAACGCAGGCGGCCTGCGCCGACGAAGCCCTCGTGGCGCTCTCACCGTCCAACGTCGGAGTGCAGTTCTGCGACGTGTTCGGCGAATTTGGCCGCCAGTGCGGGGTTTCGGCCAACCGCACCGAGTGCTTGGGCCTCGCGAAGCAATTCAGCGATTCGACGTTGAAGGAAGTCGATTCCTGTTTCGCCAAGCCGTGCAGCTTGATCGTCGACTGTATGGAATCGGTGCTCGGTCTCTCCGTCGGCGGCGGCTCCAACTCGTGTCAGTACGCCTACGACGGCGAGTGCGATGAGGGTGAGTACTGCGAGTACGGTACGGACAGCGCCGACTGCTCCTGACGCTTGACCCTCTTGACGACCGAGATGCCCAAGGAGCCCTTCGCCGGGGAACTCGGCGTGCTCACGGTTCGAATCCCGGCGCGTCATCCTGGCGCCTGCCGTTCCCAGTCCTTCGACCACCATCGCGGCAAAACGGCGATGTCCGCCGGCTGAGGACTGGTCGACAAAAAACGGGAGGGAGCGCATCCTTCGCGCTCCCTGCACTCTTTCGTTGGCTGGTGTTCCGTCTGAGGCAGACGAGCTTTCGGCGGTGCGAAGCCCCGCAAGCAAACGGAAGAAGGGTCTGTCTAGAGCAGTGGCGATCCGGTTACGGTCGTTCCCGTCGAGACCGACCACTAGTTGGGTCGTCGAACCTCGAGTTTTCGCGGTCTCGCCGTGGCGCGCTTTTTCATGCGCACGGTGAGCACACCCTGTTCGAAGTCGGCTTCGATCGCGTCGGGGTCGACCGTATTCGAAAGCTCGAAGGTCCGATGGAACGCCGTTGGCGCGCCCGCCGAGTCCCCGCGACTCTGTGGCGCGGAGACTCGCAACACCGAACCCTCGAGCTCGAGCTCGAGCTCGTCCCGGTCGGCACCGGGCACGTCCGCGACGACCAGGAACTCTTCAGCGTTCTCGTAGACGTCGACCGCCGGCGTGGCCTTCAAGAAGGCGCCGTTCGAGGCCCCGTTCTCGTCAGTCTTGGTGTTCGTCATTTCATTGCTCATGGAAATTGCTCCTTTTCGCTCAGCTCGCGTTGATGGCAATGCGCCTCGGCTTGGCTTGGGGGGTTTTGGGGAGGGTGAGGCGAAGCACCCCCCGGTCGAGCGAAGCCTCGGCCCGGTCCAAATCGACGGGGCAAGGTAGCTCTAGCGAGCCCCGGAGAGGCAGTTCGCCGCGCTCCTTGCGCAGCACGGCGTATCCCTCGGGGGGCGACGCGCTCCGTTGCCCGAAGATGGTCAGATGGCCGTCTTCGACAGAGACGTCGACGTCGCCGGGTTGGAATCCGGGCAGCTCGGCCCGCAGCTCGAGGCTTTCTCCCGTGTCTTTGACGATCCACCGGGCGTCTGCCGTCGCCATCCGGTGACGGGGTCCTGCCTGGCGCATCGCTCGCTCGACTCGTCGGTGTAGCTCGGCCAGCGACGCTGCTGAATGGACTACGTCGCCGAATCCGAGCGCATTGAGATCGTTCCAGTTGCTCAGCATTTCTACCTCCCTGACCGCCGGAGGCGCCGGCCCCATTGCCGTCGCTCCGTTTGCGGATCTCGATGGCCGTGTCGGATCTTGAGGTCGATCGCGACGTCGGCTTGTTCGGAGTTGCGCACTGCCGTCGGACTCGTCAACCCCGAAGTCGGTTGAAGTCGGGAGCGCTACCGGAGGTCGATTTTTTCCCCGATGGGATTGATCGAGCAAACGCAATGGTTATCCCAACGAAGAGACGAGACAAGGAGATGAAGACCTGGCCGGGGCCCGGATGCCCCGGCAGCTGGAGCCACGGTTCCAGACATCGCTCCCCATCGGAGACCAGACAACGCCCACAACATACTCTCAGCACAGACCCGCGAGTGGTCCACCGCGAGCGGGAAGCAACTCTAGCGAGTAGCAAGTGCCTCTCGGAGGCCGCCAAGCACCACGTCGACGAGACCCCGGCAGGGAAACCCCCTGCCGGGGCCGTCACCTCCTCCAGAGATCGGCGTCGGTTCGCATTGCCGCCGAGCCTTGGCACCGTCGTTGGCATTGTCAGACGTGTTCCTGAACTTCAGGGCTGCAGTACTAGCGACTGAGAAGATGCACTACTGGTGAAACAGTCGAAGCGCAGTCGGGTGGCCATCGAGCTCGCTCCGAAGGGCGGGCCGCTCGTGCGCTTCGATCCCCACGGGGCCAAGGCGTTCGATGCTTTTTGCGCGGCGCTCGACAGCGCCGCTGCCCAGTGCCGTCCCAATGACCCCGCTCCCCGCTACCAGCAGGTTCGGGTTTGGGTCGGCGCGCGATGGCCGCTTCCCGCGTCGGCGATCCTGGGCATGAGGCGCTGGGTCGACGCGCTATTTCACGACCTGTACGAAGACCCGGTGATCGAGCCCCGTTGATTGGCCGCGCTACGGTCCGCCGTCGCCGGTCATCCGCGGCATGCAACCCATGCCGACGTCGATGCCGCAGGGGCCGCTGGTGGTGATGCAGCATGGGCTGCCGAAACCCGGGTTGGGGCAGAACGCCGGATTGCAGCTGACGCCGCCTCCTCCGCCCGTGCCCATGCCGCCGCCGCCACCCGCACCGCCGGCTCCGGAGCCACCGCCTGTGCCAGCGCCGACGCAGCCGCCAACGTCGAAGTTGCAGGTGGAGGTGCAGCTGAGCGTGCCGGTAGGCGCCGCGTTCATCGTCGCGCTGGCGCAGGTCTCGCCGTTGAGGTCCGCGCCGTCACAAAGCTCTCCGGGATCCACCCCGCCGTTTCCGCACGTGACCGGCACACCGCCGGATCCACCCGCGGCGGCTCCGCCGCCAGCGCCGCCAACTCCAGCGCCCCCGACTCCAGCGCCGCCCGCGCCCGGGGTGAGACCCGAGCCGCCCGCGCCAGGAACTAGACCTCCGCCGAGCCCGCTACCGCCGGTACCGGTGGCGCCGACCCCGCCGCTGCCATCGTTGACGGCAGTCTGGCTGCTGCCGCCGCAGGCGGCGGCGAAGGAAAAACACACGGCACCAGAGACGAGCACAATCAGGACGCGTTCACGCATGATGACGGCATCATAGCAAAGCCGGTGCCGTCTCACGAAGCGCGTTTTGCGACGAGATCTCCGGTCCCGGGGTGCGTGCCGCTCGCACACTGTGCGCAGCTGGAGCATCGGATTTCTCACGGAGTGCGACGCGAAGGGCGATCTCGCGCAGCGCACAGTGGTGTATCGCTCGAGAAGAATAGTTTCCCGCAGAGCGATTTCGGTGCCGGTTTTTAGGTCCGATTGACGTCACCGGGGCGCCAAAGTTGGCTCTGCCGGTGGCAGCGAAGAAAAAGACGGCCAAGAAGAAGAAGGCAGGTACCAAGAAGCGCCGTGGCGTGAAGCTCGAGCCCACCGAGCTCACGGCGACCGAGTTGGCGGTCGCTGCTCCCGAAGGAGAGCTTGCTCTGTTGGCGGAAAAGGTCACCTCCGAAGGTGGTGCCGTGCTGGCCACATACAAAGAGCCGCTCGGTGGGCACACGTTGATGCTGGTTGCGGTGCCGGTCGAGCAAGTGGCGCCGACGCCGTTTCAGCGCGACGTTTCGGACGCCCACGTGCGCAAGCTCACCGTGGCCATGGACAAGACCAAGCGCTTTCTCGATCCGCTCATTCTCGTCCGCCACGACAGTGGCTATCACACGCCAAACGGCAACCACCGGCTCACGGCGCTCAAGGAGCTCGGAGCCAAGAGCGTGCTCGGCCTGCTCGTGCCCGAGCGGGAGGTGGCGTATCAGATCCTCGCGCTCAACATCGAGAAGGCGCACAACCTGCGGGAGCGCGCGATCGAAGTCGTGCGCATGTATCGCGATCTCGCGGGCTTCTCGACGCAGAAAGAAAGCGAGTATCAGCTCGAGTTCGACGAACCGTCGCTCGCGACGCTGGGCTTCGCTTACGAGCAGCGCGGGAGGCTTTCCGGGGGAGCGTACAACCCCGCCATTCGAAAAGTGGACGAGTGGCTGGACCTCCCGCTGCCGAAGGCCGTTGTCGAACGAGAGCGGCGTGCCAGGCTGCTGCTCGAGCTGGATGACGCCGTGGGGGAGGCGGTCAAAGGGCTCAAGGAGGCGGGGCTGACCAGCCCGTACCTCAAGGCTTTTGTCGTGGCCCGCGTCAATCCGCTGCGCTTCATCAAGGGCGAGTTGCCGAGCTACGACGAGCTATTGGCGACGATGACCAAGCGGGCACGAGGGCTCGACGCGGCGAAGATCAAACCGCAAGACCTGGCGAAATCCGGTGGCGCGCCCGACGACTAGACAACCCCCCCGGGTCGAGTAGATCTCGGCTTGATGTCGAGAGTTTCGAGACCTCTTCGCTCCTCCGTCGCCGTGCTCGTCAGTGCGGGTGGTTTGACGCTGCTCGCGGGTTGCGAGGACAAGACGGACCAACCCACCACCACGACGGCCGACTCCGGAGCCCAAACGGGACCGGCGCTCGAGCCCGAGCTCAAGGAGGCGCTCAAGGGCGCCACGGGCAAAGAGGGCGAGGCTCCGCCGGCTTCGGGAGACGGCCCACCGGAGAGCGGTGTCTTTCCGCCAGGGGCCGCGGACAAGAAAATTCGAGCCGGCGCAGCCCCACAAGTCGAAGTCGGCAAAGAGGGCGGTGCGCCGCGTGTGCAGTTGAAAGCCTTGCTACCTGCCCCGGGTGCCAAGCAGAAAGCGACGGCGCGCGTGGCCGTGCGTGCTGGGCCACAGATGGCGTTGCCGACGGTCGACTTCGACTTGCAGCTCAGTGCGAAGACACCGAAAGACGTCGAAGTCGCCGAGGGACAACGCTCGCCGGTGGATGTCATCGTGAAAGTCGCGGCCGCCAGGCTCGCTCCTACGCAGCCGGGTGCCGTGCCGGCGAACGTCGAAAAGGAGATCAAGAAGCTCAAGGGCAGCGTCGTCTCGTATTCGATCTCGCCGAACGGCGCTGGACGCGGCTTCAGCTACGAAATGTCGAAGGGCGCCGACGGTGGACTGAACGACGTGATGAGCGCGCTCCTCGGCGCCATTCAGACGACGACACTGCCGGTTCCGGACAAACCGCTTGGCGCCGGCGGATTTTGGATGGTAACGACGCGTGATCGGTTCCTCGGAGCCGACGTCGTGACCTATCGACTGTGCACCGTGGCGGGGGTGTCGCCTGAGGGCGCAGACATCACCGTGGGAACCAAGCGATATGCGGCGGACAAACAAATGCCCGACGCCGCGGGTATGGAGGTCTTCCAGTTCATGGTGGCGGGGGAGACGGAGCTAAAGCTCGGTGGAGATGCGGGCTACGCGCCGACCGCCAAGGTCACCGACACGACCCAGATTCTCCTCTTGCCGGCGGGTGCGCCGCCACCGCAAGCCGGTGCCATGCCGCCGGGAATGCGGCCGATTCTTCAGCAGAGCAACGTGATCATCGAGCTCGCCGCGAAGAAGAACTAGCTCTGAAGGAGAAAAGCTGGCTTCAAGCGCTCTCGGTGAACGGCGTCACGTCGCCGGCGCCTTCGCGCACCACGACCGGGCGGTCCTTGCTCAAGTCGATGACCGAGGTCGGCGCGGTGCCACCCGCGCCAGCATCGAGCACGAGGCCGAGCCCCTTGAAGGCGATGAGAATCTCGCGAGGATCGGGATCCGGCGTCGTGCCATGTCGCGAAGCGGTGCTCGAGATGATAGGGCGACCGAGCTCGGCGACGAGTGCAAGAGCGACCGGATGGTTCGGGATCCGAACGCCGACTGTCTTTCGCGGCGTTTGCACGATCTTGGGGACTTCGCGCGTGGCGTCGAGAATGAAGCAGTAAGGCCCTGGCAGGAACTGCTTGAGGATGTGGTAGACGCCGTCGGGGACCTGCGCGTACTTCGAGACGTCGGCGACGTCGCTGCAGACGAAGGCGAGTAGCTGCGAGCGGTCCATGCCCTTGATCTGATAGAGCCTGTCGACGGCTTTCTTGTTGAACAAGTCGCAGCCGAGGCCGTAGCAAGTGTCCGTCGGGTAAGCGATAATCTCGCCGGCTTCGAGAGCGTCCACCGCACGGCGGATCTTCCGCGGTTCGGGGGTGGCAGCGTTGATCTCGATGATCATGGCGCCGGCCTCGTACTACGGGTCGGGCGTCAGGGCCAGCATGCGCACGCTTTGCGCCGGTACGCGCACGGTCACACAGCCGTTTTTCTGCGGAAGCACCCCGAGGTCGAGCGCATCCTCGACCTCTCGGACGCCGTCGAGAGCGAGGCTCGTTTCGGCGTCCACAGACGTGGCATTGATGACGAACAGCACCCGTGGGGCGCCGTCGGCGTCACGGTGCAGGGTGATTCCGAGGCTGCCCTTCGCTTCGTGCGTCGGCAGATCGAAAGCGTCGATCGCTGCGGCGATTGCGCCGTCGATTTCGGCGGTGTCGATTCCCAGTCGAGCGGGCACGCCGGCTCGGCTCCACGCGATTTCCTTGTCGGTGAATCGGTCGTTCTCGGAGAGCGCGCGCATCGCCTCGTCCCACTTGGGCTCCTCGGGGCCGAGGGTCACCGAGGCGTCTTCGGGTTCGCGGTTTTGCAATCGTTCGAGCAAACGCCGCTCGAGTGCGCCGCATGAAGCGACGATGGTCCAGCGACTCGTGCGGAGCGACTCGTCGAGTAGATCGCCGCCGGCGATGGTGTAGGGGACTCCGCGGCGCTCGAGCGAGCGTTCTACGATGTCGAGAAACTCCGCGGCACGAGCGACGTCGGGGCCGTCCGGGCCGAGCTCGTCTTCGAACGCGGATTCTCGGCTGTCGAAACCGGCGACGCGGAGAAACGAAGCACTGAGTGGTCCGAAAGCGTGGAGCGCGCGTTCGAGCCGGCGCAAGCTCCGCGGCACGACGATATGGACGGGCGTCTCGCGACGGAGCTCGTGGAAGCTCACCCGCGTTAGCGCCCCGACGAGGCTGCCCCAAAACTCAGAACTCTTGCGCGGGCGGCCGCGTGGATCGATCGGCGCGCCAATCCAGCGGTCGCGCTCGACCGCCATGTAGACGTTGAAGCCCCTGAGCCCGTAAGCCAGCGCAGAGAGCACGGTGAACTCGTTCTCCTGTTCGCTGAGCGGCGGCAAGAACGGTGGGCACCCGGCGCCGATTTCACAGCCGAACGCCGGATAGCCGAGCACGTTGGCCCGATTGGCGAGCTCGGTGGTTCGGTGTGCGATTTCTTCGCGAGCGCGGGGGGTGGCCGGGCCGTAGTAGTCGAGTCCGATGAGGTCGACAGCGCGACCGATCGCTTCGGCGTCGAGGGGGGTGGCCACTTCGACGATGGGGAAGTTCTGACTGATGGGCACGGTGAGACCCGCGGTGTCGAGCTCGTCGCTCATGCGGGTGAGCGCGTCCGCGATCATCTTTTCTTGAAACTCGGCCCAGTCGAGGTGGGGCGTGGCGTACGCCGCGCTGGCGTCGAAGTGTCGCGGAGGGTCGATTTTCGCGAAGGTAGCCTTGGGGCTTCGGTACACCTCACGCAGGACCGAGACGCGACCGTATTTTTGCTGAAGAAAATGACGGTACTGGGTGATCACGTCGGGGTGGTAGTCCTGGTCGTAGACGCCGTCGCGAAAGTAGAGCGCAGATTCGTTGTCGACTTGTGCCATCACGATGGGACCGTTCGGCCAACAGAGCGGCGAGAGCTCGGCGCCGACGGCGGAGAACCACTGCGCTACCTCGGTGTGAAACAGCTCGCTCGCGTGGCTCGGGACCGGGAACGCCAACGGAGCGACTGGCAGCACGACGGGTTTTCCTTTTGGAGAGCGCGCCTGGCAGTCGTGATCCCAAATCACTCGCTCCGGGATCCCGAAGAAGGTGAGCTCGGCGTTGATGTGCGGGCCGGGGCGCACGATCGCTTTCAGGCCGAGCTCGTGAGCGATGCCGAGAAACTTCGCGACGTCTCGCCGCGGCTTGTGCTCGCCGAAGTCGAACTCACCCGGTGAGACCTCGTGCTCGCCCCAGGGCACGTAGGTGTCGACGATCCCGAGCCCCAGATCTCTCAGCGCCGTGAGGGCGGGGCGCCAGTCGGTGGGGTCGAGTCGCCAATAGTGCGCCGAGCCGGCGAGCAGCGGGAGCACTTCATCGCCGAGCGCGATGCCGCCGGGCGCCAGCATGGGACCTGTTCGCCTCGAAGGACGCCGGGGGGCTTCGGGGCGCGTCACTGGGTCGAGCAGTTACCGGCGGCGAGCGCTCGGGGCAAGGGGACTCGCTCGACGTGTGGGGGGCCGCGCCTGAGAGGGGTCAGCGATGGGCGGTCAGCCAGCGGCAGAGCTCGGCTTCGAGACCCTCCCCGCTAGAAAGGCCGAGGTCGATGTCGCTCGGAAAGCCCACGTGGCCGCCGCGGTCGAGCCAGCGAACGTCGACCGCGCTCGAAGCACTCTGTAGCGACGGCCTCACCGTGTGTGCGGGCACCATGGGATCGTGCTCGGCGGCGACGAACAGCGTCGGGGTGCGGATCCGGTCGAGCACGGGGCCGGCACTCATTTTTTCGTAGTAGTCCGCGGCGTCACCAAATCCATGGCGGCGCGCGATGATGCGCTCGTCCCAGTCGCGGATCGTGCGAATCTTCTGGGCCTCGCGTGGGGCGATGGGAACGGGTCGTTTTTCGGCGACTTCGGAGTACATCGCTTTGAGACCGCTCAGCACGTGTTGCCGGTAGATCCACCGTCTCGGCGAGTCGATGGCGATCTGTGAAAGAGCGAGGTCCACCGGCGCGCAGACCGCCGCGACCGCGCGCACTCGTGGCTCGAATCCTTCCGCAGCAGCGCGGAGGGTCATGTGCCCGCCGAGGGAATAGCCCGCGATCCAAACGTGCTGGTGCCTCGTCACCTCCGGTGCTTCGAGTACGCGGTGCAGATCGACGCTCAGTCCCGCGTGGTAGTAGTCCTCGCCCTTGCGGTCGGCGCCGCGCAGATTCAATCGCAGGCAGCTGAGACCGAGCCGCCGGGCGGCACGCGCCATGCGAATGGCGTAGATGCTCTCGGCATGTCCGCCGAGGCCGTGCACGACCACGAGCATTCCGCCGGAGCCGGGTTTGTCGTCGATGAGGCCGGTGAGGCGCACCGAGCCGTGTAGTTCGTCGGGGACCTGAACCTCGAAGTGCCGGGCAGCGGCGCGCGGGCGGCGAATGTTGTCCTTGAGGTGCGGCCCGAGCGTCCAGACGTGGCCGTGCAGGGCTTGGTTGAAGCTCGGCATCAGAACCAGTCGGGCTGCATGCGCGCGTAGGAGTCCTCGCCGCTTCGGCAGAGTGCGGCGAGCGCGCCGACGCGAGGGATCTCGGTGTTGATCCAGTACTGCGCGGCGCAGAGCTTGCCTTCGTAAAAGTCCGCCTTCTCGGGGTGCTTCTCGAGTCCTTTTTTGGCAGCGGTGGCCATCTGTAGCCACTGCCAACCCACGACGACGGCCATGAACATTTCGAGGTAGTCGACGCTGTGCAGCATCATCCCGTCGATGTCGCCGTTCATCCCGAGCTCACCGAGGTGCATCGTGACGGCTCCGATGGCCGTCATGCCACCCTCGAGCTTGCTTCCGAGCTCTTCCGGCACGCCGGCTTCACGCGCCCGGCGCGAAGTCTCTGTGATTTCTTCTGCCAATGCACGGAGCGCGGCGCCGCCTTCCTGCACGACCTTTCGGCCCAGGAGATCCATGCTCTGCATGCCGGTAGTGCCTTCGTGAATGCTGTTGAGCTTCTGGTCACGAAGCCACGATTCGGGCATGTACTCGCTCGTGTATCCGTAGCCTCCGTGCACCTGAACGGCGAGGGCGTTTGCCTCGAACCCCTTTTCCGCCGGGAACGACTTGGCGATGGGGGTCAACAGCTCGAGCAGGAGCCAGGCCCGGTGGCGCTCCTCTTCCGAGGGGGCATGCTCGGAAATGTCGAAGTACATGCCGGCGGCGGCGAGCAGCGCTATGGCCCCTTCGACGATCGCCTTCTGACGCAGCAACATTCGTCGAACATCGGCGTGCTTGATGATGGGGATTTGTGGAGTGCTCGGGTCGCGATCGGTGAAACCGCGCCCTTGCGGTCGGTTTTGCGCGTAGTCGACCGCCTCGTGGTAGGCGACCGACGCCGTCGCTGCGCCGTTCATGCCGACCATGAGGCGCGCTTCGTTCATCATCTGGAACATATGGCGGATCCCGCGGTGCGGCTCACCGACGAGCCAGCCGTGGCAATCGCCCTCCTCCCCGAAGTTGAGCGCGATCGATGGGAGGCCGCGCCAACCGATCTTGTGAAACACGCCGACGGTGGAGCAATCGTTCGGCACGAGCTTGCTGTTCTCGAGCCGGTTTTTGGGAATGGCGAAGAGGCTGACTCCCTTGATGCCCGCAGGCGCGCCGTCGATGCGGCCGAGCGTCAGGTGTACGATGTTGTCGGTGAGGTCCTGGTCCCCGCCGGAGATGAACACCTTGGAGCCCTTGATGAGGTAGTGGCCGTCCATTGTGGGTGTTGCGGAGGTCTTGACGTCGGTGAGGCTGCTGCCGGCTTGCGGTTCGGTGAGCGCCATGGTGCCTGTCCACTCGCCGGCGTACATCCGGTCCATGTAGGTGCGCTTCAGCTCGTCGGATCCGAACGACTCGATGAGACGCGCGGCCCCCGCCGTCAGCCCGAGGTAGCCGAACGCGCTCAGGTTGCCGGCCATGAGGTAGCCACCGGTCAGAGTCGCGATCGTCATGGGGAGCTGGAGCCCCCCGACGGACTCTGGGCGGGTGCCGTTGACGATGCCGAGCTCCACCATGCGGGGGAAGATTTCGTGCATCAACGGATGCACGCGTACGCAGCCGTTGTCCAGGTGCGCCGCGGCTTCGTCCATGGGTTTGTAAGCCGGGTAGAGCACGTCCCGGGCGAAGCCACGCGACGTCGCCATCGCCATGTCGAAGGTTTCGCGTGAGTGCTCGCTGAAGTGGTCGAGCTCGCAGAGACGCTCGGCGTGAAGAACTTCGTACAGCAGGAAATCGACGAAGCGGTCGTCGATCAGCGGGTTGGGCATGGGCGCGGAGGGTAGCTCACAACTTCGCGAATGAGCACTACGTCGGGGTTTCTGTCGTCGCGGGCGTGATTCCTGCGAGGCGGGTGAACTCTGGATGTGGCGGCTGCGCCTCGGCTGTGGAGTAATCGCCAGGCGCGTCCGTCACCGACTCGATGGGACGCGTTGGCGTCCGGAGCTAGCCCGCGCGGGTTGGCTCCACCGAGGAGCATTTGGAACAGAATCCCTACGAGGCACCCTCCGGCGAGACGCCCGAAGAACTAGACGCGAGTGACCTCGAGGGTGGCTCCAAGGGGGTGGGTCTCGGAGGTCGACTGATTGCAGTCGCGCTCTGTCTGTGGCTTCCCGGCGCCGGCCACTTCCTGCTCGGGGCTCGCCGGCGCGTGCTTCTTTGGGTTGGACTTCGGTTCGGAGCCGTCTTGCTCGTGGCCGCAGGTGCGCTCGTGGCGTCGACGGCGCTCGTGGTCGTCGCTGGGCTGGCGCTGGCGGCCGTGCACGTGTCGGCCGCCGTCGGCGCGTCACGATACCCGAGCGACGGCCGACGCCCGTGGACGCATGCCATCGTCGCCACCCTCGCCATCTTCGCGGGGTGGAAGGCGTTCAACTACGGCGTCCGGGCGAGTCTGGTGGAAGCATTCGAGCTGCCATCCGGTTCGATGTACCCCACGCTCGTTCCCGGCGACCACGTCATGGTCTCCAAGCTTCACCGGACGCCGGCGCGTGGAGAGATCGTCTTGTTTCGGTCCCCCGACGACGAAGCTGTTTTCCTCAAGCGCGTCATCGGCGTCGGCGGCGATACGGTGCGCTACTCCGGCAGCGACGTTTCGTCCGCCCACCCGAGTTGGTCGCGAGTGCGGCTCGACGATGCTTGCATCAGCGACGACGAGTGCGAGCTCTGGCGCGAAGAGATCGACGGGCGGAGCTACGTCGTGAGTGAAGCCGTTCGTGAAGCGCCGGGGTTCCACACCGACGCCGTCATCGTTCCCGATGGACACGTTTTTGTCATTGGAGACAACCGCTCGAACAGTCGAGATTCCAGAAGCTTTGGACCGGTGCCCAGCGATCGGATCCTCGGGCGGTATCAGCTCACTTTTTTCAACCCGGGCTGGTTCGGCGGCGGCTCGGCGAACTGATTCCGGATCTCGGGACCTCGGAGCCTCGTGATTCGAATCACTCAGAACGCCCCTCGACTACCCCGCCGTCCCTCGAGAGCGCGAGCACTCGCGTCTCGTTCGCGTGCACGGCGGTGAACGCTAGGGGCCACGAAGGGTCCGCCCACGCACGCTCCCAAGCCATGCCGGGTGTCGGTTGAGTCCAGATCCCACCCACCGCGCCGGCCCACCCTCGAAGTCGACGGTCGATGGCCACGCTCCAGAGATCACATCCAGCACGCGGCTCGTGGGTCGCGCCGGCGTCAGTGACACGAATGGCCTCTCCGAGGGTGCCGACGCCGAGCGCCATGCCTGTCCCCGGGGACGAACAAGCAACGAGCGGGCACGAGGCGACGTGCGTCTCGATGACGCGCCACATCAACGGATCGTAGATCGCGGCGAACCCGCGCCCGTCGTTCAAGGCGCCGCACACGAGCCACGTCGTGTCCGACAGGCGGCAGAGATCCGAGATGCTCGCCGCGTGTTCGAGCTCGAAAGGCTTGACCCAGCGACGCGCAGACATGCCGACCAAGACGGGGGGCCCGTCTGTTCGATTGGCGGCGAGCAGCAGGAGGTCGTCCGCATCTCCGCTCGAGGCGCTGAACGAGAGGTCGTGGTCGACGGGTTCGATGAGCGTCACTACGCCACCCGTTCTGAAGATCAGAAGTGCGCTACCTTCTCCCCCGAGTGTCCACGAGCCCGGCCCTGACGATTGCACGAATCGGAGGGCGCTCGCGTCGATTGCGCCAAGCGCTCCGCAGGACAACCACGCCGATCCGTCCCAGAACTCGAGCCCGCTCGACGTGAGAGCCAGACAAGACCCGTCGCTGCTCCACACCGCTCGGCGAATGTCGAGGGCCTCCGACGGCGCGGGATGCACGGTCCACGTGAGCGGACCGGTCGAAGGCTCGCGCGGCTTTTCGAGCTCGAGTGGCAACGGCACGCTCGCACTGACGCTCGCCGGACCGATACTGAGCGCGTCGAGCACGCCGGCGGCGAACAACTCGGCACTCGGCGGTCGGCGTCCCGGATCAGACGACGTGGCCCGCGCGAGCGCCAGATCGATGGATTCGAGAGCTGGTCCGAGCGCTCGGAGCTGCGGACTGAGGCCCTCGGCGTCGGCGAGCTTTCGCCGCTCGGTCGCGTTGGTCAACATGAGCGCATGTGCGGGGTTCGACGTTTCGAAGTACTCCTCGCCCGTGAGCAGGAAGAACACGGTGGCCGCGAAGCTGAAAACGTCCGTCCATGGACCCGCCGCACCGTGATCCGGGAAGCACTGCTCCGGCGCCGCGTATCCCGGTGTTCCGAGCATCGTTTCGCCGAACGTGGTCTCCATGCCCATGGGCCGCGCGATGCCGAAATCCGCGATCTTGAACAGCTCACCACGCCCGAATCCGCAACACAGGACGTTTCCCGGTTTCATGTCTCGGTGCACAACACCCACGCCGTGCACGGCCGACAGCCCGCCGGTCATGCTCTCGATCGCGAGATGCGCCCGATCCATGTCGAAAGCATGCCCCGCCTTCTCGATCTGCGACTCCACGCGCTCTCGAAGGGTCGTGCCGTCGGGTCCCCCGTGCACGTATTCGAGCGCCAGCCAAGGAATCTCGACGGCGCTGGTCGGCAACTCGTGCTCAATGGTGCCCGTTTCGAAGAGCCGAACGACAAACGGATTCGGTGGCACGACTTCGTTCAGGCGCCCGAGGGCCACGGCTTCCTTCCGCATCACCAGCGACGCGGCCTCGGGCGAAGAGAGCACGACGCTTGGATGCAGGACCTTCAGGACCGCGGGCGCGGTGCCCGTCCCTGTCTCACGAAGCGCAAAGTAGGCGGTTCCCATTGCCCCCTCGCCGAGAGCGGAACGCACCTTGTATCGAACGCCGGCGTACGACGTCGACTCGATGGTGGCTCCGGTGAAGTCGTGTTCGACCGTGGGGTTTTGCGCCGTCATGCCTAATGGCCTGGTGTGCTCATAGCGTCGATTGGGTAGAAGATCTCTTCATGACCCATCCTGGCCCTAGCAAGCCAATCGACCACGACGCGATTCGAGCCAAATACGCCGAAGAGCGGCGTAAGCGTCTGCGTTCCGACGGGAATGACCAGTACGTCGAGCCCACCGGGCGGTTTTCGTACATGCTCGAAGATCCCTACGCCGAGAAGGTCGAACGCCTGCCCGTACGCGACGAGGTCACGGTAACCATCATCGGTGGCGGCTTCGGCGGGCTAGTCACCGGTGCTCGGCTCAGTGGTGCGGGCGTGACCGACGTGCGAATCGTGGAGGGCGGCGGCGACGTCGGTGGCGCGTGGTACTGGAATCGCTACCCGGGAGCGATGTGCGACACCGCGGCGATGATCTATCTGCCGCTACTCGAAGAGACCGGCCACAAGCCCACTCAGAAGTACACGCTTGCGAACGAGAACTTCGAACATGCGCAGCGGATCGCGAGAAAGTTCGGGCTCTACGACAATGCACTCTTCTCTACGGCCGTCACGGCGCTCGAGTGGGAGGCTTCTTCTTCCCGGTGGATCGTCCGGACGGATCGCGGTGACGAATTTCGGACGCGGTTCATCGCCATGGGCACGGGCCCGCTCCATCGACCGAAGCTCCCCGGTGTTCGCGGCATCGAGTCCTTTGGCGGTCACTGTTTTCACACGAGCCGGTGGGACTACGCCTACACGGGTGGCGATGCCAAAGGTGCGCGAATGGAAGGCCTTGCGGACAAGCGGGTGGGCATCATCGGCACGGGGGCGACGGCGATTCAGTGCATTCCCAAGCTGGCCCAGGACGCCAGGGAGCTCTTTGTATTCCAACGAACCCCGTCATCGATCGACGTCCGTGACAATCGCGACATCGATCCCGAATGGTTCGCGAGGTTGAAACCGGGATGGCAACAAGAATGGCGACTAAATTTCGCCACGCTGCAGACCGGTGGTTTCGCGGACGAGGACCTCGTCGAGGACGGATGGACGGACATTTCCCAACGCATTCGAGACCGGATCTTCGCCGAGGCTGCCAAGTCCGGCGGCTCGTTCGGCCCCGAGCAGATCCAGCGGACATTCAATGATTGCGATGACGAGAAGATGGAGGAAATCCGCGCGCGTGTGGACGGCATCATCGAGGACCCGGCGACGGCGGCCGCGCTCAAGCCCT
>JAJDAH010000072.1 GCA_029261965.1 Polyangiaceae bacterium | reverse complement strand
TGAACGCCGAACCTTTCGTGGTGTCGAACGGGGCGGTGTCGTAGAGGAATTTGAGACCGAATGTGTTCCACGCGTGCGTGACGGCGCGACCGTCGAGCCCCGTGTAGAGTCGACGCAGGCGGTAGGCGGTGATGTCGGTGTGGATGACGACGCCGGATTCGTCGACGGTTTCCGTGCGGATAGGCAGTCCCTTCAGGGCCTCCCGCGGGTTGTCTCTCCAGCCGTTCGGAGGCTTGCAGTCGTCCTCGGAATCGGGCACGCACTCGCCGAGGAGGAACTCGCTCGTGGTGATGTCGGTCGGGCTGTTCGAGTCACCGATGCGCTTGACGGTCGCCTGGCGGAACCCCCGAAACTCTCGCTGCCGCCCCTCGAAGACGGGATCGCGATAGCTGTACTCGGTGACGTAGGTGTCTCCGGCTTGCTCGCCCGCGACCGGCAAGTTGTCGCTCTCTGTCACGGTCTTCACCACGTGGGCGACCGTCGGCATCTTCTTGGTCCACTCGTTGCCCGCGTTCTCGGCGGCGAGCATCTCGGCGGTCGAGGTGGTGTAGGTGATGTCCGTGGTCTTGCCGAGACCGTTGTCGACTCCGGTGAGGATCCACGGACGGATGCCACCGTTCAGATCGATGTACTTGTACCGGCGCCCGTCGCCCCAGAGGATGTCGCGGGTGCCCGAGCCGTTGATGTCGACGAGGCGCACGCGGTTCGCGAAGCCGGGGCTCGCCGGGGTGGCGTCGATGACGTGGCGCTCGCTCGTCCATCCGTCGCCGTCGACGTTCAGCCAGATGTCGACGGCGTCGAAGCGGACTTGGACGAGATCGGCGAGCCCGTCGCCGTTGACGTCGTCGAGCCGTAGCGTGTCGGCTTGGATGTCGGAGTAGAACGGCGCGCCGGTCATCGTCAGGTGGCGATCGGGGCCGAAGCCGCCCGCCGGGCACTGGTCGCGCCGGCCGGTGCCCCAGTAGCCGTTGCCGCGGCCAGGCCAGTAGCGGATGTCGCCGCGCCGCAGCCGGACGATATCGGCGATGCCGTCGCCGTTCATGTCGGCGACTTTGATGTCGGGATCGCTGAACCGGATGGGGGTCGCCGACCAGGGGACGCAGGTGCTGACGGAATCGACCGTGCGAGAGGACGCTTCGTAGGCGGTGCGCGTGGCGGTGCCGAACTGGCCGTCGCCGTCGGGGTAGCGACCGAGGGAGAAGTAGGTCTGCATCTCGGTGCCGGTGCTGCGGACGAGATCGACCAGGCCGTCGAAGTTGACGTCCATCACCTGGATGTCGAGGGTGTCTTTGCCGAGATCGACCTTGGGGTTTTGGGGCGCGCTCACGCCTCTACCCACCCAGCGAAAGTCTTGATTGGCACCCTCGAGCGAGTAGACGAAGTAATTCGCGACCCGCGGCATGTGCACGAGATCGACCTTGGCGTCGGCGTCGATGTCGAGTGCCGCCAGATTCAGATTGCGAAACGTGATCTGCGCCGCCGTTGCGCCACCGGTTCCGACCACCGGAATGTCCTTCGCAGCAGTGAAGCTGTCGGGGCGACCGCCCAGCCCGTTGTAAAACGCGCCGTGATTGCCGTCGAACAGACCCGGCTCGGTCACGATGACATCGATTAGGCCGTCGCCGTTGATGTCGAGCAGATCGGTCTTCTCCTCGTCGACGGAGTGATCGGGGCTGTCGGCGATGCTGAGAATGCGCTCGTCGATGGATTCGTAGTCGTCTAGCCGGAAGCCCGTCGGTTGACCGTTGCTTCGGTAGCCCTCGACGTGGCTGTACTCGAACTTCATCGCCGGCAACGTCGCGCAGCCCGTCACCGTCGGAAACGCGTCGCCGGACTGGGTGACGGCAGGATCGCAACGCCCTTCCACCTGCACACTCTTCAGGAGCGAGGGGTGGTAGTCTGGATCGTAGGCGAGGTGGTAGCGGCGGACGAGCTCGCGCGCGGTCGTGGCGGCGCCTGCGAAGCTCTTGCTCGCCACGTCCACGCCGGCGACCCGCAAGTTCTGCTCGATGCGCCAGCCGCTTCGATACGAGCTCGTGGGATCGGTCCGGAAGTCGTACCGAATGCGCGTGTGGTGGGCGTACTCGTCGACGTCCGCCCCTGCGGGATCGCTAATCGGTGGCGTGTCGTAGATGTCGCTCAGGTACGTCCGCTCGCCGTCTCGAAAGTACCGGTACTTGACCTGATTGACGAACGGACCGTCGCCGGTCGGCGTACCCATCGCCGGCGAACCGTTGGTCTCGTAGGTGTCGTACTGCCGAACGAGGCACCAGCGGTAGACTTCGCTCGTCTTCGCGGGGTTGCGCTCGAGGGCGTCTGTGTAGCCCGTCTCGTCGAGCGGAACGCCGAGCTCCATCGTGACGCCGCTCTTCGACTGCACGCGCCAGGTCTGGTGGTTCGGCGACCAGAAGAAGCGGAGGAAAGAGCCCTCGACGCGCGGCCGGAAGTACTGCCACCCGGCTGACCAAGGCGGCATGACCTCGTCCTCGGGCACGAGCTCGTCCGGGTGGGTGTCCTTGACGATCGCTCCAGGGCACTCGAGCCCCGCGCCCACCACGCAGATCGGCACCAGCTCCTGGCCGCCGTTGAAGACGAAGCGATCTTGCTCGTGGTGGAAGTTCGCTTGGTCTTGGTACTTCGGGATCCCCCGGTCGGTCTGCCGCGCGATGAACGGCACCCCCATGCTCCAGCCAACACCCGCCACGTCGAACCCACCAGCCGAGCTGTACGAGAGACCGAGCGAAGGCTGCGCTTTGCCTCGCGCGCTCGGAAGCGCGAAGGGCACGCTGAAGGTGGCGATGCCCGTCGACAGCTGAGCACTGAAGCTCTCGTCGTTGCCCTTGATCGTGCCCGCGCCAGTCGGCACGCTGATCGCCTGAGTGGTGATGCCGCTCTTGTCGCCGCCGGTCGGTAGAGCCGTCGAAGCCGAGGGATCGACCGTAGCGGGATCGGTCGTGGCCGGATCGCTCGGCGTGACTTCGACGTCGCTCGGCGGGGTGGCCGACGCGGGGCCGGGGTTGAAGGTCGCGGTCCCGTCGGAATCGACGTCTGCTGGATCGCCGGGCGCCAGGGTGGCGGCGCCGGGGTTCGAGGCGGAGACGTCGACTTCTGGCGTCGCCGTTTCGATCGGGCCGGGGTCGACGGGCGTCGTGGTTGGTGGCGGCAGCTCGCCGGCAGACTGGGCTCGGGCGCTTTGCGCTGGCGCCATCGTGAGCAGAAACGCCGCGAAGGTGACGAGCGCGATCGGCGCCCCCCAACGCCGATTCATGCGGATCAGCACGCCCGGCGCGTGACGGCGTCGGCCGGCGGCGTGCTGCCTACTGCCCCGCCCGCTCATGGGATGATCCGGATGAGGGGGTTAGGCATCAGCTGCACGCCGATGTCCGGGGAGCCTTGCCCGGTGCCTAACGTGCGACCGAAGTCCGTCCAAGCGGCGACGATCGCTCCCGACGGCGCCAGGTTCGACGCCGCCAGCACCGGTCGCCGCTGGTCACCGTCGGCATGCACCGCGTCGCGTTGGAATCGCAGCTCGGTCGTCGTCAGAGTGAGCGTGTCCGTCATCGAGTCCCACGCCACCGGCTTGATCCAAAGCTCCTCACCGCCGAGGCCTGCGGCGCGATTCTCCGAGCGCCAGGCGATGTAGATGTCGCCGTCGACGTTCACCACCGCGGGCTGGCTTTGGGAGAAGCTCGGATCGGTGAAGCCCGTGACCAGCGGATCGATGGCGAAGGGGATGACCGGGCCCGGTGACGCCACGTCGAGCACGGCACCCCGGAGGCGAGGTGTGTTTTCGACGCCACTCGAGAGCGGGTCGGTGCCTTGGGTGTACACGACGAGCAAGTGCGTGCTGTCGAGCTCGGCAACGGCTGGCACGTCGATGGCGGGCGGCGGCGGGAACGGTCCCACTTCCCAAGCCACCGAGCCAGCGACGGCTTCGATCTTCTCGCCTTGATTACTGGCGCTTCGCCAGATCGCGGCCCAGCTGCCGTCGAATGTCGTCAGGGCGACGTCGGCGTCCACCTCCGGGCCGGCGGCGAGATCTTGCTCGCCGGAGGTCGGTTTGAGGTCCTCGTCGAACGTTCGATAGCGAATGTCCGGCGCCGTCCGGAGGTTCGTGTCGTCCACCCACGCGACGACGATCTCGCTCCCCGTCCAGATGATGTCGGGATCGAACTGAGAGAACTCTCGGCTTTCGTTCGCGTACTCGACGGCACCGAGATCCGCCTGCCCAAGGGTGACCAGGCGCATCGCTACACCGAGCTGATCGCCGTCGCCGTTGAGATCCGTCCAAGCGGCGGCGAACACGGAGTCGGTACTGAGGCCGGCGATGACAGGGTTGCTGAAGTAGAGCGGGGTCGTGCCCTCGTCGATCGGGCGCCGAGAAAAGGGCACACCGTCCTCGTCGAAGGACGCCAACTGGACCGACGGCTCGCCGCCGGCGAACTCGAGGTACGTCACGCCGAACCAGCCGGTCTCGGTCGCAGAAGCCTGATGCCGTCCGTCGCCGAGCCGCCGCTCGTTGGGGCAAAGCCGCACGCTCGCGCTCGTGGGCTCGAGCGGGTTGGCGCAGGTGCCGCACAGCGTCCCGAACTTGCCGGACGTCACCAGGAACGCGCCGTAGTCCGGGTGCGGGTTCCGGTGCTCGTCGAACGGATTCGTGCCGTCGTAGCCGATGGCGTCCGCCGTCGTCCACCCATTCATCGGAATGGTGGCGTCCTTGTTCGGATCGTAGATCTGCACCAGCGGCGGATCGCCGCACAGGTTGTGCATGTTCCAGATTTCGATCTGATCGCCCGCCTCGAAACCGACGGTGCTCAGATCGAGGTCGACGAACGGGTCCTTGTCCCAGTTGAAGACCGAGACGTGGGCGCGCTTCGCTTCGTGCGCGTTCGGGTAGACGCGAACCTGCACGCCAGTCGGCGCGGCGGCGGTATAGGTCGAACCGACGACGTCGTATTGCGGGCTGATGGTCTGCCACTCGGTGAAGTTGCGCGCGGAAGAGCCCACCACCTCACGAAACGGCTGCGTCTTGGTGTTCGTGTAGTAGTAGTGGTTGTCGTGCCAGTCGGCACTCGTGACCGCGTAGTTCTGCTGATAGAAGATGAGCCAGTTCTGGGTCGAGTAGAGCAGGTTGTTCTTGACCTCCTGCTCTTGCCAATTGCGGAAATAGAGCTTGCGAATCTCTGAAACGTCATTCTCAACGAAGGTATTTCCATCGATCACGATACCGACGGAGTTGGCGCCGTTCTGTCCAATCTCGCTGTACCCGTAGATCGAATTCTGCTCGAGTCGATTCGTCCCGCTAGCAAGATTGCCGAAAATGAGGTCGTCCGAGATCTGGTTGTTCTTTAGCGCGACATCGGAAACCGTGCTGATGTGCATTCCCTTGTCGAAGTTGTTCGACGTGAAGTTGTTCTCGACGAAATTGTCGGCCCCCTTCACGAAGAAGCCGTCCCCCCAGCCCCCCGACGGATGTTCCCAGCCGTTGTTGAACGAGATGTTCCCGTAGAACATCGCGTCCGACCCACCCGCGGTTACGCGAATCGCGCGATATCCCGTATCGTGCACCACCGTATTGATGACGTTGACGTTCGAGGCGCCATTCACGTCGATACCGATGCCCCGGTTGATGTCGGAAGCACCCTGCGCAGTGGACGTCGAAATGCGCGCCGTGTCGCTGTTCATGACGGTCAGGTCGCGCACCTCGACCCAGTCCCCAGTGACCTGGAGCGTGCCGTCAATGACTGCGCGCTCACCGGGGAAGCTGCGGAGGACTACGCGGTTGTCCGTCGCGCCGGCGATGGTCCAGATGATGATCTGGCTGCCGCCGGTGCCGTAGGTGCCGGCCCGAAGACAGACGACGTCCCCCGCCGAGATGCTCGCGGTGGCGACCAGAGCGGTGTTCAGGTCCCAGGGCTTCTGGAGCGTGCCGTCACCGGTGGGTTGCGTCGTCGAGACGACGAAGTGGTCGCACTGGGCGGACAAGACCTCCGGCTTGGTTTGTGACACGAGCAACAGATCGCGTACGCGACAGTCGTTGTCGCAGGCGTCGAGGGTTTCGTCGGAGTTGCCGTCGTCACACTCTTCGGTCGCCGCGTCACGACAGCCATCGCCGCAGCCCATCGACATCGGACATGTGCTCACTGGTGCCGACGCTGGCCCTTCAGAGGGTGCCAACGTACCCGGCGCCCCCACGAACCCAATCCTGCTGTCTAGCGATATCGGGTTCGAATCCAACTCGCCGCCGAGCAATGGATTCGTCGGGACGCCGTCCGAGCGATGATCCTTCTCACCCTCCCCCGCGCTGCACGCGGGCAGCGCGCTCAAGCCGAGCGCGAGAGCGCCGGTAGCCAACAACAAACTTGGACTCGAGGACTGCATCCCGGATCTCAGCTCGATTCGAGGGGCCCCGCTTGCCTACCGCCGCGCCAAGCGCTCGTGGTGGGCCACCAGTCGGCGCCCTTGACCATCGAGATCGAGACGAGACGTCGTCCCTGCATAGCTACAGAACGCCACTGTCATTTTGGAGGCCTTTCCACGCGCCACTTCGCTCGTAGAAACACTAGGGGATGAGCGAATGGCTCATTCTTTGGACTTCCTTTGGATCTCGGACTGACCCCGCGGGCCAGCAGCCGACGGAGAAAACCGGTTGACGCGGTCGTTCACAGACCTCGACCTCGACCAGCGCTCTGAAGGCCGCTACCGGCTAAACGCCGCGTGGGTCTGTCCCTGAGTCGCGCCCGTTATCCCGCGGCGCGCCGTGGTGGCGCGCTTGACTTCCCCCTGGCGGGCGACGGCATCGTCATGAGCGCTCGCTTCAGCTCCCGAACACTCCAGTCGTTGGCGATCGCACGCCGTAGCCAGCGGCGCCGTTCACCGGCGGGCAGCCCCAGAACACTGACGACGTGGCTTCCGGTAATGCGGCTTGCCGAGCGGAGGAACGGCAGGTCCTCAACCACGGCGGACACCGCCACGGCATCGTTCATCGAGCTGTGGCTGAGCGGCCACCCCGGCTGCTGCGCGAGCTGGCGCAGCGACCGTCCTTTCGACCGCTTTTGGTTTCGCCACGCCTCTCGATCGCCGCCGTAGCAATACTCCAGCAGGCTGCGGCCGCGCTCGCAAACGAGATCCATGGCGGAGAGCGTACGGTCCGTCGACAGCACCCGAAGGTGCTCGAGCAGCTCGTCGTCGCTCTGGGCCGAGAACCCGACACTGCCCGGTGCCGTCCGCGTGTCATCAGAATCGGCGAGACCCTCGCGCATGGCGTAGCCGCGGCCGCGTACCGTGTCGATGTATCCCGAAGGGTCGATGTGCGCGCGAGCCAGCTTTTTTCGGATGTTCGAGACATGAAACCAGAGGTTTCCACCGTCCCCGTGTGAGCCGAGCACGGCGCGGAGGAGCTCCTTCGTCGAAATGACTCTTCCGCGATGCTCGTGCAAAAAACAGAGGAGATCGAACTCCGTCGGAGTGAAGCTCAGCCGCCCTGCGGTCGCGCCCCAGACGGCATAGCGACTTCGGTCGAGAGTCAATTGGCCGACCCGGATGAGATCCGGCGTCGAGGCCACCGAGGCCACCGGCGCCGGCCTGATTGACGCGACGCGCGGGCGAAGGCCCGATCCTCTCCCGGACTCTTCGCCGACGTTCAGTGTGCAGTACGTCGCCGACGCATCACCAAACGAGCAGTGAGCTGATCCGCCAATGGTCGTGTCGGCCAGCTCCACAGTGCTTCGGTCGCTCATCGCCATCTCCTACGCCAGGCAGGATATTGACGACATTTGGCGAGGACGAGCGTTTGTTTTTCGTTTGTTTTTTGTTCAGATTTTGTTTGTTTCGTGCCCGGAGCGGGTCGGGCAACTCCAGACATCTGCGTCCCGCGGCCTCTGGCAGGGCCACGCGACCGCGAACCATTAGGGCGAAGTAGCCGGCGTAACGGAACAGCAGCACCGAATCATGGCCCAATTGGGATTCTTGGAAGTGCATGTGGCGTTGGTTCCACTGGAGGGCGCACACGCCATCAACGCCTCACCATTACAGTGACTCGGTTCGATCGAGCATGTCTCGCCGACTGCCGCGCAAGCTTCATTGCAGTTTGCAAATCCAGCGTTGTCTCTGTGAAAGCAGCTCCTGTAGTATGGTTTGCAGATTCCGCCTACGCACTCGACCTGACGAGATGCGACGATCGGACAAACCGCACCGCACGCACCACAGTTGTTCGGGTCGTTCATCAGGTCGCCACAGGCGCACTGATTGGCGATGCACACCTCACCGGTCGGGCAATCCGAATGGATCGCGCACACGACGCATCGACCGAGGGCCGGATCACAAACCTGCTCGTTGAAGCCGGCGTTCACGCAATCCAAGCTGCTCGCGCAGGGGACGACCGGCTTGCAGGCGTTGTCGACGCACTCGGCGCCGGCACCGCAATGGACGTCATTGGCGCACTCGACGCATTCCCCCAGCGCCATGTCGCAAAGCAATCCCATGCCGACACAATCGAGATCGGAGCTGCACGCTATCGGTGGTCCGCCGCCTGTCCCCGCGCTGCCACCCCCGGTTCCGGAACCGCCGGCTCCCGCCGCGCCGGCGCTCCCACCGCTTCCACCAGACCCTGCCGCACCGCTGGTGCCGCCCGCGTTGCCGGAGCCGGCCGCACCACCCACGGCCCCGCCGTCTGCCCCGGAAGCCCCACCTCCACCCGGGCAGCTACACTCATCGTGGCCCGAGCCGTCCGGCAGGCACACTTGGGTGCCCTGACATGCTCCAGGTCCCTCGCACGTCTGCCGTTCGCCCGCCGCGCAGCTGCTGCTACTGCCGCACGCGCCAGCGAGAGCCAACGTACCCAGCGAGAGCAGCGCCATCGCTGAAAGCGCAGCGAGCCGCGTCCGGCGGACGGCCCTCGATGATTGCAACTGAGCACGCACGCTGTGAATACCAATACTACGAACTGGTTTCGCTGTGCGTTTGAGTTTCGCGTGCTTTCGGTTCACTCGATGCTTCCCATCCCTCTCGACCGCGACCCTGCCCGCCACACCCATGCGAAATAGACATCACCGGGCCCTTCTGCCGCGCCGCTCCCGGAAACGCGACCCACGCTTCGTCCCATCCTGCGCGATTCGCTGAAACCCCCTGTTACCTGAATGGTTTCTCCATCCGCCGCGAAGACGACCGCGTTCTCCGGTCCCTCGAACCCACCACCCGCGAAGCCACGCGCACCATCGCCGGCCCCGCCGTACCCGCACCCTCCACCGGCACAGCCGGCGCAAAATACCCCCGCGACCTCACCGTCCCGATCAGCTCGTGCTCCAGCCCCAGCGCGCGCACCTTCCTCCGTAGATTGTGCACGTGCACCCGCACCTTCGCGCCGTCCCCTCGCCCCTCCAGCACTTTCTCTTCGAGCTCCCGGTAGTCGATCACCCGCCCCAGCCGCTCGTACAGGTAGCGGAGCAGCGAAAACTCAGCCACCGTGGCGACCAGCGGCAAGCCGCACACGTGCACCGTGAACAGCGCCTTGTTCAGCACCACGTGGTTACCGCTGACGATGGTGCCCGGGTCCAGGGTTTCGTCTCGCACGTGGACTTTTAGGCGGGCCAGGAGTTGTTCCGGGTCGATGGGGCGGGGGAAGTATTGGGCGGCGCCGGATTGCTCGGCGTGGTCTAGGTCGGTGGGGCGGTCGTGCACGCCTATCCACACGATGGGCAGGTCGGGGCGGGTTTTGGCGATGGCTTCGTGGATGGTTTTGGCGGGCATGCCGTCGAAGGGGTCGCTGAGGATGACGACGGCGACGTCGGGGCGGCCGGCCCAGTCGACGAGCTCGTCGGCGGTGGGGGCCATCTGTAGGCGCAGCTTTCGGGCGTTCGCGATTTCGACGGCAGCGCGCTCGCGCGCCGAATCCAGGCCGACGACGACGTGGCGGCCGCGGGTCACGGGCGCCCTCCGGGTTGCGGGCCCATGTCCCCCGCTCTCGTCAGTTTGGTCGCCACCCCGGCGGTCCCTTCGCCTCTTTCTCCAACCTGCATCCCAAGGCTCCTTCCGAGCCCTCCCGGTAGATCTACTGAGTCCGACAGCGCCGCTCGTCAATCGTTGGATCGAGAAACCACAAAAGCGCTGAGAGTCACGAACTTGCGGACCGCCCCGCGTGCACATGCGCGGATCCGCGCTCTTCACGGCAACGAGAAGAATTAAGACTTTGTTTGTTTTTCCGGCCCGGGCCGTTTTTTCTTGCGATCGCTGCGAGAAATGCGGCCGCTTCTCTCGTGGGGGTTTCCCTGGCGCCGCGTCTCGCGGGCGACGTGGGCGGCCCGTCTCCGTCAGCCGCAGGCGCCGTTCTCGCACGACGTGCCCCCGACGCAGTCGTTGCCGCAACCCGCCAACACCATCCCACCGAAGATGCCGCCCCCAGATGCCAATGTAAATGCGAGAACGGGTCGCGGCGGGCAGTTGGGGCTGGCGTTTGCTCGGGGACAGGCGCGGTAGGCTTCGGTGGCAGAAGTGTGGTGGGTCTGCGCTCTTGGGCTCGAGGGTCGAGGAGACGCGCTCGTTACAGGGGGTGGATCAAAAGAATGGGGCGTGCGAGTGGAGCAGCGGCAAGCTGGTGAGATCGTGCCGTGCCGTGCCGTGGTCGACGACAGGGTTGAACGGATTCGGCGCGGCGCGCGGCGGCATCGCGGCAGCGGGCGGCGGTCATGCGGTAGGGTTCGCGCCGAGCCGGCGGCTCGGAGGACGAGAGGCCAGTTGGCGAGAGGACCAAGCAGCAATGGCGAACGATGCAGAGCCGATGAGTTGGGGGACCATTTTGGTGATCACGCTGGCGGCAGGGGTGGTGTCGGGGATGACGCTGGGGTTTTTCGGAGAAATGCTGGGACTCTCGGGCGGCGCGCGGACGACGGGGGTCGGCGCCGTGACGGGGATCGTGGCAGCGCTCTTGGTGACGCGGAGGCGGTTGGCGCTCGAAGCACAGAAGAAGTGACCTGTCATGGACGCGCGCGGCGTTGAGCCGAGCCAAGCTGGACTCGCCGTTCCGCTGCTTCTCCTCGACCGCGCTGCTTCTCCTCGACCGCGCGGTTTCTCCTCGACCGCTGGCCCGTGCTGCTGGTGGACGTTGATGAGCGTGTTGTGTGGAGGTGTTTATGGGCACATGGGGGTCGAGCAAGAAATCAATCGCGGAGTAGCTGATAGGGAGTTGTCGAATGTTTGCCGGCGACGGATGCGTGACATTTTTTGACACACCGGGGGTTGCGTTTTTCCTCGCCTCAGTTAGGTTGGGGTTTCGTGCGCGCGTTGGCGCGCTCCGGTGTAGCGCGTGCCTCGGCACGCTTGGTGTTGCGCGTTCGTAGCGCGCTCTGGTTTAGCTGAACGCCCTCGGCGGGGCGTGTGCGCGGTGCGCATTGCGTGGACGCTCTTGGGGCGTAGCGAGCCGGAGTGAGACACCAATGAAGCTGGTTCCCCTCGAGGAAATTTTGCGCGTCGACCGCGAGCTCTACGGCTTGGTGCGGGGCGGCAACGCGCGGCGGGTGGAGCTGGGCGAGGCGTTGGAATTGTTGGCGACAACGCACGGCCACAGCGAGCTGGGGTTTGTTTCGGTGGAGGCGTACGCGCGCGAGCGGTGTGATCAGTCGGGACGCTGGGCGGCGGATTCGCGGTCGATGGCTCGGCATTTGAAGGTGTTGCCGCGCGTGCGGCAAGCGCTAGTCGAAGGGAAAATCAGCTGGAGCATGGGGGAGCTCGTGGCGCGCCAGGCGGGGCCCGCCGACGAAGAAGCGTGGCTGCGAGAGGCGCAAACGCTCACGGTTCGACAGATGCGGCAGAAGATCCGGACCGGTGAGGACGACGGCGCGAAGGAGCCGCCGGCGGAGGTGCGCACGCTGACGATCACGATGAGCCACGAAGAGGCCTGGTTCTTCGAGGCGACTCGAAAAGTGATGGAGCGGCTCGACGGCAAGATCTCGCAGGACGAGATGCTGAGCAATCTCTTGGCGGAGGGGTACAGCTCGATGCTCGACGGGGGCCGAGAAGTTCACGTGGAAGAAGACGACTCGGCGGCGCGGACAGCTTGGTTGACGCAACTCGCGCAGTGGCGAGATGAAGCCGAAGAAAATTGCGAAGGGCAAATGGGGGCCGCCGTGGCGGAACACCGCGGCGTGCACGGCGACGAGGGTGCGGACGCGAAGGTGGTGCCGATTCGTGGGAGAGGCGCGCGCGAGCTGGACGCGCGGATTTGCGAGTTGGCGCGTGAGATCTCCGAGCGCGACGTGGCCGAGGGCATGCTGTTCGAAATGTTGCGTCAAGCGGAGGCTTGGCGACGATTGTCGTACGCGAGTCAGGCGCAGTACGTGCGCGAGCGGTTGGGCGTGAGCTTGACGTCGCTCAAGGCGAAGCGCGCACTTGCGGTGCGCGCGTCGATGTTGCCGGGGTTGCGGGAGGCGCTCGTGACGAATCGCATCGGGCAACGGTCGGCGAGCTTGATTTCTCGGGTGGCTGCGCCGGGGACCGTGACGGCTTGGGTAGAACGCGCGGAGCGTCGGACGGTGAAGCACTTGGCGGAAGAGGTGCGGTTTGCGGAGATGATCATCCGCAACACGGCGATCAGATTCGTTCATCCTCCGTCGGAAGGGACATTGCACGCGGCACACGAGTGGGAGGCGTTCGTGAAGAGCGGCGCGGCTTGGCGCGCCGGGAACCCGGTGGGTTGTGGAGGGTTGGACTTGTTCGAAGCGGCGAAGGGGGATGCTGCTCGAGTGAGTGACGGAGCGTCGTCGCTTGGCACCGCGGCGGAGGGCGACGGCGCGGCGGAGGGCGACGGCGCGGCGGCGACCGACGGCGCGGCGGCGACCGACGGCGGAGCGGCCTGCGACGGCGACGCCTCGCAAGATGACGCGGGTCGCATGTCCGGGGGTCGGGCGCGGGTCGAGGGACCGATTCGGGTTCCCTTGATCGCCGGCGAACGAGGGATCGGGCGAATTACGGTTCGACTACGGGTCTCGCGGGACACTTGCGAGCATTATCGGCGCGTGGAGGCGGCCTACTTGCGATATCGAGAGGACGACACGGGCTTTTTGATGTTTCTGTGCCGGGCGATCTGGGACACGTGGGGGCCGACGCTCGAAACCAAAGTGAAGTACGGGGAGATCTACGAGCGTGACCGGTTCGAGTGCGCGAACCCGACGTGTACGCGTACGGATCTGACCCCGCATCACATCGTGTTTCGGTCGCGGGGTGGCGATGACCGGGAGGAGAACCTGGTCTCGCTCTGTGTGTGGTGCCACCTCGAGGGGGTGCACGGCGGAAAGATTGCGGTGCGGGGAGCCGTGCCGCATCTCGAATGGGAGATCGGGGCGCAACCGATCGTGGTGGTGAAAGGAAGAGAGCGGGTGCGTGGGGGGTGGCAGGAGGAAGCGGCGGGCGGCTTGAGGGGTTAGGGGCTTTAGGGGGCTGGGGTTTAGGGGGCTGGGGGTTTTCGGTCTTGGCCCAAAAGGAAGAGCTCAGAGCTTTTTTGGCGGGTGGACTTTGGGCGGATGGTTTTTGTCGTGTCGAAGGCGGCGACTACGGCGGATTTGGCTTGGGGGAAGTCTTCGGACATGAAGATTTTGCCGATGAAGGTGCCGCCGGGTTTGAGGTGGGTGATGGCGACCTGAAGTGCAGCCATGAAGAGCTCGTAGGAGCGGGCTTGGTCGGTGATTTTTAGGCCGGTGGTGTTGGGGGCCATGTCGCTCATGACGACGTCGTAGGGGGCGTGGCGTGCGGCCAGTTCGGAGTCGAGATCCAGAGCGTCGGCTTGGGCGAACTCGACGTTTTTGCCGAGGGAGTCTTCGACGAGGGTGAGGTCGATGGCGAGGACGCGGCCGGCGCCACCGATTTTTTGGCTGGCGAACTGGGTCCAGGAGCCAGGGGCGGCGCCGAGATCGAGGATGCGTTGGCCCTGTTTGAAGACGTGGTAGCGCTTGTCGATTTCTTGGAGCTTGAAGACGGAGCGCGCGGCGTAGCCACTCTGTTTTGCGGCGCGCGTGCGGGCGTCGGGTTTGGCGTAGGGGTTGTCGCGCTTGCGGGACATGGGAACGCTAGAAGCGAGCGAGGAGGCTTTTGACGGGTTCGGTGCCGTCGTGCCCCTCGGGACAGTCGAGCGGCGGCGAGAGATCTTTGAGCTGGGCAGTGGCACGGCCGGCGGATTTGGCCGCCGTGTGGATGAGTTTGCGGAGGTGAGCGCGGCTGGTTTTTCTGTGGTTGCTGACGGCGAGCAGGTGGCCGCCCGGGGCAAGGAGGCGGATGGCGAGCTCGGCGGCGAGGGTGTAGCTGGCGGGCATGGTGAACGGCTTTTTGCCGCTGGAGAAGCTGGGCGGGTCGAGGATGATGAGGTCGAATTGTTCGTCGCGGCGGGTGGCGCGCTTTAGCCAGTCGAGGGCATCGGCGCGAAGGAGGCGATGTTTGTCGGCGGTGAGGCCGTTGAGCTCGAGGTTACGTCGCGTGCGTTCGAGCGCACGCTTGGAGGTGTCGAGGCTGGTGGGGGACTTGGCGCCGCGGCGCGCGGCGACGACGGTGAAGGCACCGGTGTAGGAGAAGAGGTTGAGCACGCGGGCGCCGGGAGCGAGAGAGGCGACGCGTTCACGGTTGTCGCGTTGGTCGACGAAGAAGCCAGTGGAGAGGCCGTCGTCGAGGTCGACGGCGAACTGGGCTTTGTCTTCGCGAACGAGGAGCTCGTCCGGGGCGGGCTCGCCGGCGATGGGGGTTTTGGGGTACGGGTCCTT
>JAJDAH010000071.1 GCA_029261965.1 Polyangiaceae bacterium | reverse complement strand
GCGAAGGTCGAGCAGGTGACCGTCAAGCTCGCCCCGGAGCTCGACGAGACCGAGCGGGGCGAGGGCGGCTACGGCTCCACCGGCGTCTAGTCCAATGGAACTCTGATCACCCGCAAAACCGACGAAAAAACGTCGTCATTTCGGCGCGCACACGATGGCGCTCGACGTCTCGAGTCAGGATGTGTCGAGACAGCGGAAACACTACGCACTTCTTGTCCGTGCTCGAGATCGAGCTCAGGACCTCATCGGCGTTCTGGCTCGGGCACACTCGATCCCGGCGACCGTGCAGAACCAACGTCGGACACACGATGTTGGGCAAAAGCCCCCGCACTCGCTCCCCGGCGCGTAGCACCCGGACCGCCGCGTGCACGGGTTGAGTGTCGTAGGTGACGTGCGTGCGACGCGCCGCCGGGTCGGCGATGTCGCTGGTGACTTTGGGCAACCAGAAGTCGGGAATGCGGAGTTTCTCGACGGCCCCGAGTAGGCGCGTCGGAAACGGGGAGAAGAGCCGGATGGCGTTCGCAATCACCACGAGGGCGCGCACCTTGGACGGCTTAGTCGCTGCCAGGTGCATCGCAAGTAGCGAGCCCAAGCTCAACCCAGCCACGATGACGGGCTCATCGGCCGCCTCGACTTCGGCTTCGACCGCCTGGGTCCAGTCCGTCCACGTGCGCGTCGCCAGCTCTCGGGCGTGAGTCCCATGCCCCGGCAAGAGCGGCGCACCCCCTCCGAGGCCGGCTTCGAGCGCGGCCTCTCGCACCAGCTGAACTTCGAAAGGCGTCCCTCCGAACCCGTGAATGGCAAGCACCGCTGGGGTGTTGCCGGCCCACGAGAGCGCCGAAGGATCTCCGGGTCCGATGAGGTTGCCGCCGCGACGAAAGAAAGACTCGAGCACGTGGATTTCTACACGAGGTGAGCGGGAAGCGGTTATCCCTCGCCGCGCTTGATGCCGTAGGCGCGGATCTTCTTGTGCAAGTTCGTGCGTTCGACACCGAGGGTGACTGCCGCCTTCGAGATGTTCCACTCGGTCGCTTTGAGAGTGTCGACGATGTAGCGCCGCTCGGCCGCCTCGCGGTAGGCGCGTAGCGTCAACCGCTCGCTCGAAGAGGGATCGTTCAGGGGGTCACCGGCGGCAGGTTGGGGCGAATCGTCCTCGAACGGGCTGGCGTGCGGATCCTCGGGCAGGTCCGCGATCGTGATCTCGCCGGACGAGAGGATGGCCGCCCTTTCGACGACGTTTTTGAGCTCGCGAACGTTGCCGGGCCACGAGCGCTGCATCAACGCGGCATACACCGGCTCGTCGACACGCTTGAGCTTGAGGCCGTTTTCTTTGCAGAAGTTCTTGTTGAAAGCGTCGGCGAGCACCCTGATGTCTTCGGCGCGCTCTCTGAGTGCGGGCGCTTTGATCGGGAACACGTCGAGTCTGAAGTAGAGATCTTCCCGGAAGTTCCCGTCGGCGACCTCTTTGCCGAGATCCTTGTTCGTCGCGGCGAGCACCCGTACGTCCACGTTGATCACGTGCTCGGAACCGACACGAATGATCTCGCCGTTTTGCAGTGCCCGGAGCACCTTGGCCTGGGCGGCGAGATCCATGTCGCCGATCTCGTCGAGGAACAGAGTGCCACCATGTGCCTGTTCGAACACGCCGCGTTTGCGCACGTTGGCGCCGGTGAACGAGCCCTTTTCGTGGCCGAAAAGCTCGCTCTCGATCAGCTCCCGCGGAATTGCGGCGCAGTTGACCTTGATGAAAGGCGCGTCTTCGCGCGGGCTCAGGCGGTGAATGGCGCGACTCACCAGCTCCTTGCCCGTACCGCTCTCGCCGGTGATCAGCACGCTGGCTTTCGTCGGGGCGACCTTGTCGATGTCCTTGAAGAGCTTCTGCATCGGCTTCGACGTGCCGATCATCTCGTAGCGCTGCTCGAGCTCCGCGCGCATCTGCTCGATCGTGCGGGTGAGGCGCGCCGTGCGAATGCAGTTTTCTACGCTCACGAGCACCCGCTCGCGGTTGAGCGGCTTTTCGAAGAAGTCGCTGGCGCCGAGCTTGATGGCGAGCACCGCGTCGTGAACCGTCGCATGACCGCTGACGACGATGATCGGCAAGTCCCGCGTCGGTTCGTCCCCCTTGAGCTTCTCCAGTGCCTCGAGTCCGCTCATGCCGGGGAGCTTGAGGTCGAAGATCGCGAGGTCGACGGGTTGGGCCGGATTCTCGATGGTGGCGAGCGCGTCCTCGGCAGTTCCCGCTTCGACGACGCGGTAACCTTCGCCGCTCAGCACCATTTCGAGCGTGCGCCGGATGTTCTTCTCGTCGTCGACGACGAGCACGCTCGGCTTGACCGTCGACAGCTGCGCCGTGTCGCCTTTTGTCCCCTGGTCTGCGCTCACGTCGTTAGCCCCATCTTGCTCGCGAGTTTGCGATTCTCAGCGACCCACGTCGAGGTGCTCGAGGAATTTTCGCGCGGGAATGATGAACGGACTGTCCGAAAACTTCGAAAGTACCGTCTGAAACGCCGAACGAGCGAGAGTCGTCTTCTTCATCTTGAGGTAGGTCTCGCCGAGCAGTACGAGTGCTTCGGGGGTGAGCCCCGAGCTGGGGTAGTTCGAAATGGCATATTTCGCACGAGCCACGGCGGCTTCGAAGTTGTCTTCGCCCAGATAGAAGCGAGCGACGTAAAGCTCGTGTCTCGCGAGAACTCCGGTGACCACTTCGAGCATGTAGCGGAGCTCGCGCTCGTGTTTGTAGCCCGGGTAGTCCGACAAGAAGGCCTTGATCGCCGAGTACGCCTCCGACACGTTGGACAGGTCTCGCTCTTCCAGCGGCGGCAAAAGAAGGGCTTCCCCGGATTGATCGAAGTTCGCCTTGATGATGCGAAACCGCGCGTAGCTGACTTCCGGATCGTTCGGGTAGTCGTGGATGAAGCTTTTGTACTCGGTGACCGCCTCGGGGAACTTCTCCTGGGCGAATGCGGCGTCGGCGATGCGGAGCTGGGCGAGGCGGGCGAATCGGCTGTAGCCGTATTTCCGCTTGACCTCCTCGAACAAAGGTCCGGCCGCCTCCCAGTCGCGGTCGAAAAACGCTTCGAGGGCTTCTTCGTATGCGCGCTTCGCGTCTTCGGTATATTGAAGCGGCGCTGCGGCGTGCTTCTTCGGCTGACAACCGGCCAGCGTCGTCATCAACGCCGCCACCAAGAGGAATCGCGCACGCATTGCTCGGGGCTTGCTAGCGGCTCGCCGAGCGCCGGGCAAGGGCGGAGCGGTTTCCTTTCGGCCTCGTGGGTGATACGCGTAGCCGAGCAGCCATGAATCGAGGTCTGTTTGCCCTGGCGGCAGGGTCGCTCGCCGTCGCGTTTTCGATCGCCGAGGCGGCCCATGCGCAGCCAGAGCCGCCTCCGGTTCCACCGACCGGCGCGCTGCCGCCAGCACCGCCTGCGCCCGCGCCAGCACCGCCTCCACCGGCCGGCACGAGCCCAGCGCCGGCACCCGTCGGCCCGCCCCCGGTCCCAGCTACGCCGCCTCCAGGCCCCTACACGCCGCAGCCGCCAGGTCCGACTCCGCCGCAGGGACCCACTCAACCCCAAGGTCCCGCCCCATACGCCCCGCGGCCGGCGACCCCGCCACCGGGGTACCAGCCACCGCCCCCTCCCGGTTACGGCTATTACCCACCTCCGCCAGTCGCCCCAGACAAGAGCGCGAACAATCACGACGGCTTCTATCTTCGCCTCGCCCTCGGGGTCGGCTACGCACAAACGCGCTTCAAGTCCGAAAACGCGTTGACGTACACCGGCACGACGGAGGGGACGATCAAGGGTCCCACTGGGAGCTTCGAGTTGTCGATGGGCGGCACCGTCGGTTCCGGGGTCGTCATCGGCGGCGGCGTCTACTTCGAAAATTTCGCCAATCCCGACAGCACCGATGTTGCCGACAGCTCACCCGGGCCGGAGCAAGAGCTCAAGTTCAAGAGCGCCAACATGGCCCTGCTCGGGCCCATGGTGGATTGGTACTTCGATCCGAGCTCCGGCTTTCACGCCCAGGGCGCAATCGGTCTCGGCGTGATTGCCGTCAGCAACGGGCGCGAAAAGGGCAGCGACGCCATCACCATCGGCAACCACGACTCGGGAGGTTGGGGCGTCATGCTCGGAGTGGGCTACGACTGGTGGGTCGCCGACGACTGGTCCATCGGGGTGCTCGGCCGAGTTCTTTATGTGGCCGGCGGCAAGGGCGAAGAGAACGTCGATTTCAGCGACACGACGTGGAAGCACCAAGCCATCGCAGCGCCTTCCGTGATGTTCACCGCGACATATCACTAAGCGCGCGCTTCGCGCGGCCTAAGATCCAGGGGACTAGCGTCGAGCCGGCTTGATCCCGAGGCCATCTCGGGTAAAACCGGGAATTCGACCATGCCCGACAAGGTCCCCATGACACCGACTGGCGCGCGGAAGCTCAAAGAAGAGCTTCAGCGTCTCAAGGAGGAGCGCCCGAAGATTTCGCGCGAAATCGGCATCGCGCGCGACCACGGCGACCTGAGCGAGAACGCCGAATATCACGCGGCCAAGGACCGGCAAGGCATGGTCGAGGCACGAATCAAGGACATCGAGGACAAGCTGGGGCGGGCCGAGATCATCGATCCGAGCAAGATCAGCGGAGCACGAGTCCGGTTTGGCGCGGTCGTCGGCCTGCTCAACCTCGATACCGAAGAAGAGACGACCTACCAGATCGTCGGAGCTGACGAGGCGGACGCGGCCAACGGGACGATCTCGGTCACCGCTCCGCTCTCGAGGGCCCTCATCGGCAAAGAGATCGGTGACGAGATCACGGTGACGTTACCCGGTGGCAAGCGGTCGTACGAGATCGCGAGCGTCGAGTATCGCTGAGAGCACCGTTCTGGTGGCGACCCCGCGCACGCGGTCCGTCATCGAGTGGCTGACGTTCTCGATCGCCGCCGGATGGCTCGTCGTCGCCGTCGAGCTTTTGGTGGTGGGGGTGCTATCGCGCGAGCGCATCGCCAGCGTGTGGGAAGTTCAATTCGCGAGCTTCTGGCTCAGCCCCGTAGCGCTGGCTGCCGCGGCGGCGATCTCCTGCGGGGCAGCCCTGGTTTGGTGGACGGCTGAACGAGCTCGGCAAGCTTGGGCCCGCCGCTCGTTGATGCTCGTCGTGGGCGTCGGGGCCGCCTGTGCGGCGTGGGGAGTTGGCGGCGGTCGACACCTGGCCGATCTGGGTCCGCGGTTGGGATTCGCGGCCTCGGTGGGCGGCGCCGCCATGGCTGTGGCCTACGCTGCGGGGCCACGGCTCGCCGGGACGATCGCCGAAGCGCCTCGTCGCCTCGCTCTTTTGACTGTTTTGACCGTCGTCGCGCTCGAAGTCGTCAACCGCTTCGTGCTCGTCCGGTTGTACCCAGCCTTCCACATTTCGCTGGGCGTCTGCGCGCTACTCGCAGCGCCGGGGCTGACGGCGGCAGCATGGAGTGTCGGCAACCCGAGGAAAGGATGGCGACGGTCGCGCGGTCCAGCCATCGTTCTCGCGGTAGTTGCAGCCTCGGTGGCGGTGGCCAAACCGGCGTCGGCTCGCCTCGCACATTTCGATAACTTCCGACTCTTGTTGCTCGGCGAGGCGCCGTTGCTCGGCCACGTTGTCGACATCGCCGCGAGGCTCGCGCCGCCGCCCCCCATCGACGAGGCGGACATCGAGTGCGGGGGCGCAAGATGCGAACCGTCGGTCGGATCGGGACAACCGCTCCCGTTCCGCTCTCGCGACATCCTCTTGGTCACGATCGACGCGCTCAGGGCCGACCACGTCGGCGCCTACGGGTATGAACGGCCGGTGACCCCGAACATCGACGCGCTCGCAGCGAGCGGGATCGTGTTCGAGCGCGCCTACTGCCCGACTCCGCACACCTCGTATTCGGTCACTTCGATGATGACCGGAAAGTACATGCGCCCGTTGCTACTGCAGCAGGCCGGGCAGGATTCGGACACTTGGGCCACTTTGCTCCGCCAGTACGGCTACCGAACGGCGGCGTTCTATCCCCCAGCCATCTTTTTCATCGACGAGTCGCGGTTCCGGGCCTTCGCCGAGACTGGCCTCGGTTTCGAGCATCGGAAGGAAGAATTTCTCGAAGGTGAGGGGAGGGTGTCGCAGGTCGAGCGCTACCTCGACACCGTCGCGTCGGATCAGCGCGTATTCGTCTGGGTGCACTTGTTCGGACCCCACGAACCGTACGAAGCCCACGCGGGCTTCGACTTCGGCAACCGAGACATCGATCGCTACGACGCGGAAATCGCGGCCGCCGACCGGACCGTTGGTCGACTCGTCGAGGTGTTTCGAAAGCGTCGTCCGAGCGCGTCGGTCATCGTCACCGCGGATCACGGCGAGGAATTCGGCGAGCACGGTGGCAGGTATCACGGCACGACCGTCTACGAAGAGCAGGTGCGGGTACCTCTGGTGATCGATCTGGCGGGAAACGAGCCCGCTCGAGTGGCGGTACCGGTGCAAACGCTCGACCTCTTGCCGACGGTGCTCGCGGGCATGGACATCCCGCGACCTGCGCGGATCCGAGGACGCGACCTCGGGCCGCTGGTGGCGAGTTCGAACCCAGGACCGGGGTTCGCCCTCGCCGAAACCGAAGACTATGCGCTCTTGGCAGAGGAGCACTTTCGGCTCATCTGTGCCCGCAAGATCGGCGCCTGCCAGCTTTTCGACCTCGCCCAGGACCCGACGCAAAAGTCGGATGTGGCGGCGCTCGAGTCCGGCCGGTTCGAGAAAATGCGAGCGCGGTTGCGATCTCTCGGTGCTTCTCACGGTCGGTTCGAGAAACGAGGCCTCCGGGCCGAGGGCAAGGGCTGGCCGGCCCCGATACTGCGTGGCGTCGCGGGAGACGGTGATGCGGCAGAAGAGATCGCCACGCTTTTGGACGACGCGGATGTCGCAATCCGACGAAAGGCGGCCGAGTTGCTCTTCGAGCTCGAGCGTCCGGCAGTCGCTCCCGCGCTCCGGCTGGCGCTCCAGCGCGACGAAGACGAGAACGTCAAGAAATGGTGCGCTTTGGCGCTGACACGACTCGGGCAGGGCGCGCCACTCGCCTACGAGCTGGCGAAAAGTCCGGACCTCGAATGGCGGCGCCTGGCGGCGCTCGCCCTCGGCGAGAGCGGCGACTCGCGCGGCGTCCCGACGCTCGTGGCGTGGTGGAAGGACGAGGCGGCGAGGGACTATTCACGTTCTCTCGACATCCTCGAGGCGTTCAGCGCGACGCGACCGAAGGATGCCGTTTGGCCGTTGGTGCAGAGCCTCGGCGACGTGCGCCTGCGCCCACACATCGCCAAGACTCTCGCGGCCATCGGCGAAGACGTCGCTCGGGTCCCATTGATCCGGGCCCTGAAAAAAGAGCGCTTCATGAGCGCGCGCATCGCGCTTACCGATGCGCTGGTCCAGCTCGGCGCCGAGGCGGATCTCGCCGAGCCCCTCGTGTGGATGCTGGGGGTAGCCGATCCACTGCCTGGCGGCCTGGGCTACGCGCTCGAGGCGGACATCCTCGAGCGTATCGGTGGACCCACCCGTCGCCAGCTCCGGCGGATCCGCGCCGATAGTGCCGTCGGCGTAGCGGTGACCCTGATCGTGCCGAGGGGGGGCAACGGGCGAGGGGTTCGGGTACTCGTGCGCGCCCGCCTCAGCTCGGGCACCACCGGCGAAATCCGCATCGGCCGCAAGCTGAATCTGGTCAAGTACAACTCGAAGGGAGAGCCCCGAAAGGTCCGAGATGTCCCGAGAATCGACCCAGACGCCATGGCGCGCCTGCAGATCCGCAGCGGGGAGGGCACCTGGGTCGACGTGCACCAGACCCTCGAAGACACGATGCGCGCGCGCCCCGGCAGACCGGTGGAGGTCGTCGTTTTTGCCGACCGGAACGTCGAGGTCGGTGGCCTGGCCTTGGTGCCCCTCGCCGATGAGCTGGCGCCGCCCGAGCCGCAGCCTTGGACCCCGGACGCGGGGACGGCCAGAGCGGCGGGCGAGGGGCCAGATGCCGGCTCCGGCAACTGAGTTGGGACTCGAGGCGGGGGTCGCGGCCATGGGCGTGGCCACGCCACCGGGGATGCTATAGAGGGCGCCCGTGGCTCAGGAGGACAGCAAAACCTCGCGAAGAGCGAGACGGCGAGCTCAGCAAGCCGCCGAGGTTTCGACCGAAAACGAGGACGCCGAGGACGAAGCCGCGCCATCGGCCGAAGCCGAGGACGAAGCTGTCGCAGACGGAAAAGCCGACGAGGCTGACGGGGCAGGCGTCGAGACCCCCAAGCGCAAGAAGAAGAAAAAGAAGAAGAAGCGCGCTCCCAAACCCGAGGAGGCCGAAGAAGAAGCCGAGTCGGAGGAGGCGGAGGACGACGATGGGGAGCCCGCGCGGGGCAAGAAGGTCCTCGACCGAAATCAGCGAGTGCGCGAGCAGGCGGCGGCTCGCCGCCGCGCCAAGCGCGAGAAAGAGCGCGCGGTGGAGGCCACCGGGCTCGACGCCTCCGAGATGGTCGACGACGCGGTGGCCCGCGGGACCGACAAGACGATTCGGTGGATCCGAAAGAACTTTCGGTGGGTTCAGTGGGTCGTCATCGCCGTGGTCGTGGGCGGGATCGGCTGGCAGGTGTATTCGTGGCGCACCGGCAAGGCCGTCGGCGGAGCTTCCGACACCCTGATGACCGGCGTGCTCGCGGAGCAGGGTCGGATCGGGGCGCCCGAAGACGAAGGCAAACCCGACGAGAACGGGGTCATCGACCCGCTCCCGATCTTCCGAACGGAGGAAGAACGAACCCAGGCCGCGGAGGAGGCTTACCGGAAGGCGGGGGCCATGAGAGGCGAAAAGAGCGGCACCACGGTGCTCGCTACGCTCGGTCTCGCCGGCGTGCTCTACGACCAGGGCAAGTACTCCGAAGCCAAGACCGAGTACGAAAAGGTGGAGTCCAGCTCGATCGCCGCGAAAGACGAGGACATCAAGGCGCGTGCGACGGAAGGCATCGGCCTTTGTCTCGAAGCAACGGGCGATCTCGACGGGGCGATCAAGGCTTTCCGCGCTCTGGAAAACACCGACGTTGCCGGTCTCAAGGAGCTCGGCATGTTTCACCAAGCACGGTTGCTGCACGCCCAAGACAAGAAAGACGAGGCGGTGGAGCTGCTGAAGAAGGTGATCGAGAAGGTGCAGGTCAAGGACCCGAGCCCTCAGAATCCGCCGTCCTATCTCGAGCAGGTGTCGCGCACATTGCTCGACGACATCGATCCAGCCGTCGCGGCGGAGCTGTTGCCGCAGCCACCTGGTGGACTCGGCGCCGGGGCGCAGGAGCAGCTGCAGGAGATGATCGAAAAGCTCAAGAAGCAGGCGCCTCCGTCGGAAGGAAAAGGAGGAGGCGACCCGTGAGGCGCGCTTGGCGATGGCTCGCCGCCGCCGCCCTCACCGCCACGGGACTGCACTCGCTCGGGTGCGAGGCCGTTCGACGAGGCGCCAATCCAGAGGTTCCCATCTGGGCGAACCGACCCAGCTGGTCGATGGACGTGACTTATCGCGTGAAAATCCTCGCGCCGTCGCGGGCCGAAGGTGAGCCCTACGAACGAGGTCGCGCCGAGCTCGATGTCGTCAATCGCCGTGTGTACATCGGCTCGAGCGACCACGGAATGTACGCGCTGAGCGCCGAAGACGGCTCGATTCACTGGCGTTTCGAGACGCTGGGGCCCGTGCAATGCGAAGCGCTCTACGACGCGGGCGAAGACGTCGTCTATTTCGGCTCGAACGACGGCGCCCTCTACAAGGTGAGGGCCTCGGACGGGAAGCTTCTTTGGCGATTCATGACGAACGCCGAGGTCGCCGAGCAACCGGTGCTCGATTCCGGTCTGCTGTTCGTGGTCAACGCCAACGACACGCTTGTCGCGCTCGACCCCAAGACGGGCAAGATGCGCTGGCACCAGCACCGACCCCCGGCCCTAGGTATGGAAGTGGCCGGCTACGCAGGGCCCACACTTTGGCGGAACAAGGTCTACATGGGCTTCAGTGACGGGACCGTCACGGCGTTCGACAAGATGACCGGAATCGAGAGCTGGCAGCCCGTCGACCTCTCGGCGGAGGCCGAGCAGAGCCTTGGAGACGTGCCGACCTACCTCGACGTGGACACGACCCCAGTACCCGGCACCATCGAAGCCGGACCGGCGGTATTCGTGGCCAGCTACGAAGGTGGCGTGTTCGCTCTCGACGCCGACACAGGCAACCAAATCTGGGACAACGTCGCGCCTACGGGCGTCACCGAGCTGTACCTGTGGGAGCAACCCGCGCACGAGCAGATAGAAGGGCCGCGGGTCGAGCGTCGCCGCCGGCTGATCGCTTCGAGCGGCACGACCGGGATCTGGGCGCTCGATCCCGAAACAGGGCGTGACATCTGGCACCGAGGCTTGCCGGACGGCGGAGTCTCGGCGCCGGTTCCCATCCTGGGTGCGCTGATGGTCACTACTACGCTCCAGGGCATGTATCTGCTGTCGCCACTCGATGGCGGCGTCATCGACGGCATCCATACGGGCGACGCCTTCAACATGCCGGTGGCCGCCTACGGAACCCGCGCCTACGCGGTCACCAACAACGGCTACCTGCTGGCTGTCCGGCTGCGTCCGCCGCACTGACTCTCCGGCCCGGGGGGGGAAAGCCCGGCCCTCTGCCGATACAGTAGTTCGCATAAGATATATTATGTTAACTTTTGAAACGGGGACGGGAGAGGGGGTCCCGCGCCCGGCGCTGGCCTGGAGCCGGCTGAACACCCCCCCGAATCAGAGAACGAACTGGTCGCCGAGCCCGGTCACCGTGAGATTCACGCCTTTGAGCTTCGCGCACTCTTGCTCGACCTCGGCCTGGAACACCGGCTTGATGTGATAGAGCAGCGCCGGCAGGTCCTTGGGCGACACCATCTTCTTGAGGTCTCGAGCCAGCGTCTTCGGAGTGTGGTGGCCGCTGACCGTCGCGAGCTTTTGCTCGCGATTCGGGAAGCTCACCTCCATGAGGAGCGCCTTCAGGTTCGGCTCCGCGCTGAGCAGCTCCCAGAGCCGGTCCGTTGGCCCCGTGTCCCCGCTGTAGCCCAAGGTGGCGTCCGGTCCCCGCACGATGAAACCGGCCGACTCGATGGTGTGAGCGACCATGACGCTCATCACGTCGTACCCGGCGATGTTGACCATTTTTTCGGGTTTGAGCTCGACGAATTGGATCGTCGGACGAGCCTTGCTGGGGATCTCGCTGAAGTCCGGCCAGATGAAGTTGTTGAAAAAATGCTTCTTCAGCGCGCGGATGGTGCCGCGGGACGCGGCGACCTGAAGCGGCTCACAATCGGCCTGACAGCGGTTGTCGGCGATCGTCGCCAGATCTCGGATGTGGTCGAGATGTGCGTGACTGATGAGCACCGCATTCAGGCCGAACTGCGCCTTGAGATCGAGGCCACTCGTCAGAGATCCGGCATCGATAGCCAATCGCTCGTCCACGACGAACGCGCTGGTGCGGTGTTTCGGTGTCTCCCCCCCGTGGCACCCGACGACTCTGAGCTCCATCGGCGGTCAGCCGCTCCGGGCGATCTGGCCGACGCAGCCGCCCGATGCGAGGTTTCCGCTCGATACGAGGTTTCGGAGGCGAATCATGAGCGCGAGAAGTCTATCCCGACCCCTCGGGCAACGCGACCGCTTCGGTAAGCAGCAGGGAAGCCTGGGATCGGCCTCACCCCATCCCGAAGCCGTCCATGCCGCCCATGCCGCCCATGCCGCCCATACCGCCCATACCGCCCATACCGCCCA
>JAJDAH010000008.1 GCA_029261965.1 Polyangiaceae bacterium | reverse complement strand
GCGGGCATGGGCGGCGGCAGTGCGGGCATGGGCGGCGGCAGTGCGGGCATGGGCGGCGGCAGTGCGGGCATGGGCGGCGCGGCGGGCTCAGCTGGCTCCGCCGGCATGGGCGGCGGGGGTTGCACCATGAAGCACTGGTGTCTCGACGAAGACGACGACACCTACGGCAACCCACGAACGCGGGTGTCGGCATGCGTGGCGCCTTCGGATGGCCACATCGAAGACACCGGCGGCGACCGCTGCATGGACTGTGAGGACGGCCTCGAAGACGTCCACCCGGGACAGACCCTCTGCTTCGGCGAATTCTACGCGACGACCGGTCCCGGACCTTCGATGCGGTCGTTCGACTACAACTGCGATGGCGCAAACGAAGAGGCGTGCAGCTCCGTACCCAAAGCGGGAACCTGCGTGCTGGCTCCCACCGGACCAGCGGGCTGCACGGGCAGCGGATACCTTCCGTCGAACATCGCCGGGGACAACCTCTATTGCGGGAGCATGATGTTTCAGCAGTGCGTTCTAGCGGGCGGCAGCACATGCACCGGCGTGGTTCAGACCGACGCCGCTCCTGTGACCTGTCGGTAGCAGGTCGCTGCGGAAGCGCACGAGAATCGAACTCGCCGGAGACGGCAAAACCGCCTCCCGCCGGTTTTGAAAACCGGGGGCTGCACCAGCATACCGAGCGCTTCCGCCGGGTGGTGTACCAGGAGGGCTGCTGGGTAGCCACGAGGACGTGCGTGCTAGCCTCGGGAGGGTGAACGCCGCCAAGCGACTCGTTTTCGCCACGGCGGGGCACGTCGATCACGGCAAGACGTCATTGATGCGTCGTCTGACTGGCGTCGACACCGACCGACTGCCGGACGAGAAGCGGCGGGGGATCAGCATCGAGCTCGGCTTCGCCGAACTACCGGAAAGCGCCATCAGCTTCATCGACGTACCCGGCCATCGACGATTGGTGCACCAAATGATCGCCGGAGTCGGCGGCGTGGACGCGGTGCTTCTCGTCGTGGCCGCCGACGACGGGGTCATGCCGCAAACCCGCGAGCATCTCCAAATCTGCCGATTACTCGGCATTCGCCGGATTCTGGTTGCCCTGACGAAGGGCGACCTGGTCGACGAAGAGACCCTCGATCTCGCGGAGATGGACGTGCAGTCGAGCCTCGATTCGATCGGGCTCGAACCCGTGGAAATCGTGCGCACGTCCTCGCTGACCGGCGCCGGCGTCGCTGATCTCGACGGCGCCCTCCGGTCTCTCGCCACTTCGATTCCCGAGCGAGCCGGTCCAGGGCGAGGAGCGAAAAGCGACCGAGTTTGGATGCCGATCGATCGTGTCTTCACGATCAAGGGGGCAGGCACGGTGGTGACGGGAACCCTCACGCGCGGGTCGCTTGCGCTCGGCAGCCCGGTGTTCGTCGCCGGGCGAGGGGTGAGTCAAAACACCGCCTGCCGCTCGCTCGAGGTGCACGGTCGCTCCGTCGAGGCGGTCAGCGCTCCGAGCCGCGTCGCGGTTAACCTCGGCAAGCTCGGAACCGACGACGTGCACCGAGGCGACGTGCTCACCCGGGACGGCGAGCTTCCTCAGCCGCGTCGCATCGACGTCACGCTTTCGGTCGTGCCGGGCGCCGAAAAGGAGCTGCGTGACCACGCGCCGGTGGTCGTGCACATCGGAACGGCAAAATCCGGCGCGAGGCTGGTGCGCCTCGCCGACGATTTGGCGCACGTCGCCCTCGACGAGGCGCTGGGATGTGAAGCGGGAGTCGGTTTCGTGCTTCGAGGCTTCAGCACGAACCGCGAGCGCGGGAGCGTACTTGGTGGCGGCCTCGTGCTCGACGCGGACGCCGACGTTCTTCCCCGCCGGCGAGAGGCCGAGCAAATAGAGCTCCGGAGCAAAGCGCTCGGCGCCCTCGGACGGCGCGAGCTCAGCCGAGCCCTCGGCGCGATGATCGCGCTCACCGCCCCGCGCGCGCTCGACGCGGCCTCGGCAGAGCGGCGGCTCGGATTCTCGCCGGAGGCGGTGACCGAGTCGCTCGCCGAGATCCCGGGGGCCGTTTGCGTCGCCGAGGGCTGCTTCACGACCCAGAACGCCGTCGACGCGATCGGTCGCGACGCCGTTCGAGCCGTCGAAAAGCACCACCGAGAGCACCCACACGATCTCGGGACGTCGGTTGAAACCCTGCGAGCGATGCTCGCGTCGAAGGCTGGTCGAAACGTGGCCGACTTCGTTCTGCAAGAAGCTCTGTCGAAACGAAAACTCGTGTCGCTCGAACAAGGCGTGCTCGCCGTTCCCAAGTTCGTGCAAGAAAGCGAGCCCGCCCTCAGAACCGCGGCTCGAGCCGTCGAGCGCGTGCTCACGGATGCCGGCCTCGAAGGCGTCAACGAAACCGACTTGGTCCGCAATCTCGGGCGCAGCTCGGAAATCGTGCGGGCCGCGACCGCTCGCCTTTCGGTTGAAGGCACCGCGCGTCGCCTCGGTGGCCTTTGGTTCGCCGAACCGGCGCTCGACGACTTGCGCCGCCGTGTCGGTGAGTACTTCGCCGGGCGAGAATCGATGAGCGTCGGCGAATTCAAGGAAGTCGCCGGAGTGAGTCGCAAACAAGCGATTCCACTGCTCGAACAGCTCGATCGCGAAGGCACCACGCGGCGCAACGGCGACGCGCGCGTCGCTGGAGCCCGTACGAAGTAGCCGGGCCCGCGCGAAGCCACCTCCCCTGCCCCCCGGCGACGCGGTTGTCGACACGGTTCCGCCGCGCTAGAGCGCGAGCCCCATGGCATCTCCCAAAGTTCTCGTGACCGGCGCTCCCGGATGGCTCGGCTCGAGCCTGGTCGAAGCGCTTCGAGCCGGCTGCAAGAGCGGCCCGGTCGACACATCTCCTGAGCCCGTGCGCATCGTTGCGCTGCCCGGCCAGGACACGCGGTCGCGCACCGATCTCGGCGACGTGGAAGTCGTCATGGCGGATCTGCGAAACCCCCGTCTGCCGACAGGGTTGTGCGACGGAATCGACACGGTCTTTCACTGCGCGGGGATCATTCACCCCAAACGCATCCAGGATCTCTACGAGATCAACGTCAAAGGCACCCGGCAACTACTCGAGGCGGCCGTGGCGGCGAAGGTGCGTCGCTTTGTTTTTGTCAGCTCGAATTCACCGGCCGGGCTGAACGCCAGCCACACCGAACTCATGGCAGAAGACGACCCGCCGCGCCCGTACCTGAACTACGGACTCAGCAAGCTCCAAGCCGAGTGGCTGATCAACGACGCTCACCGGACCGGCCGCATCGAAGGTGTCATCGTTCGGCCATGCTGGTTCTACGGCCCGAACCAGCCGCACCGCCAGACGCGGTTCTTCACGATGATCAAAGGAGGCCACCCCATCGTCTTCGGCAAGGGTGCGAACCTGCGCAGCATGAGCTACGTCGACAACACGGTGCAGGGGCTGCTCTTGGCGCGAGAGGTGGAAAAGGCGGCCGGCCAGACCTATTGGATCGCCGACCGGCGCCCGTATTCGTTCATCGAGATCCTGCAGACCGTCGGCAGGTTGCTCGATGTGGACGTACGGCCCCGCTACCTCCCCGAGCTCGGGTGCGACGTGGCGCGTTTCGTGGACTCGATCCTCCAGATGACCGGTTGGTACTGGCAAGACGTGCACGTCGCCGGAGAGCTGGCCGCGTCGATCGCGGTCACGATCGACAAGGCGAAAAACGAGCTCGGTTATGATCCGGAAATCGAGCTGGAAGAAGGCATGCGGCGATCGATCGCGTGGTGCAGAGACCAGGGGATGGACTTCTAGTCGCACGAAAACTTCCAGTCGCCCAAAGATGCACGCGGCCGACTTGACTCGACGAGGCCGCCATCACAAAGCAGATCGCCATGGCCGAAGCACGAGTCGAGCACGTGTACGACTGCGACGTGGACACGTTCTGGAACAAGATCGCCCTCAATGTGGATTTCAATCGAAAGCTCTACCTCGAGCACCTGGAGTTCCAGAGCTGGGACCAGCTGAGCTTCGAGGAGACCGAAAATGAGATCCGCCGATCGGTCGACGTCGCGCCGCCGGCCGTAGACCTGCCCACCGTTCTCAAGAAACTGGTCAAAGGCGGGATCCGCTATCGCCAGGATGACGTGTTCGACAAATCGACCGGCAAAATGTCGACTCAGATCACGCCAGACGTGGCCACCGACCGGATTTCGATCACCGGGGAAACCGTCGCGACGCCCGAAAGCGATGATCGCTGTCGGCGGGTATTCACGATGACCGTCAAAGTGAAAATGATTGGCGTCTCGGGGATCGCGGAGAAGCGCATCTTGAGTGAGATGCGCCGCGGCTACGATGCTGGCGCCGAATACGCGAACTCGATCCTTCGGTCTGGCGCTTAAACCCAGGCGAAAACGCACAAAGCCGAAACGCCGAGGCACTGGCGGGCCTGCTACGCTCGCCCGCGATGTCGCTCGATAGAATCCGTCGCCTCGTCGAGCGGTGGCGCGAAGAAGTCGAGGCGCACGCCCCCGAACCCGTGGCGCCCGCCCTCGAGCCTCTGGCAAGCATCGAGCTGCTCGAATCGATGCTCATCGCGCGCCACCTCGATCTGGCCGCTCACGAGCTTCGGGCGACCGGTGACGGCCACTACACCATCTGCAGCACCGGCCACGAATGCAACGCGGTACTCGGCCGCCTGACGCGAACCGACGACCCAGCGCTTCTTCACTACCGGAGCGCAGCGTTGTTCGTCGAACGGGCTCGCCAGATCGAAGGCGTCGACGCGGCCTACGACATCGCGCTCTCGCTCGTCGCCTCGAACGAGGAGCCGACTTCCGGTGGACGCCACAAGGTCTTCGGCAGTCGCGAGCTCGGGATCGTTCCCCAAACGAGCACCATCGCATCGCATTTGCCCCGCGCCGTCGGTATGGCATTCGCACTCGAACGGCGACCACGTCTCGGCCTCGAGCCCAGGGGGCCAGACGATTCGATCGTCATCGCCAGCTTCGGCGACGCCAGCATCAACCACAGCACGGCCCTCGGCGCGTTCAATGCGGCGGGTTGGGTCGTGCACCAGAATCTCAAGCTGCCGCTCGTGTTCGTTTGCGAGGACAACGGGCTGGGAATAAGCGTCAGGAGCCCACCAGGCTGGGTCGAAGCTCGGCTCCGCGCCCTCCCCCATGTGCAGTACTTCGCGGCGGACGGCTGGGACCCGGTCGACACGTGGCGAGCGGCCGAGCAGGCCGTCGACCACGCTAGAAAAAGACGACGCCCGTCGGTTCTGCACCTTCGGTGCGTGCGCCTACTCGGCCACGCGGGTAGCGACGCCGACGCCGCTTATCGCCCGGCGGCGGAAATCCTCGAAGCCGAGGCGCGTGATCCCGTTCTCCGGTCGGCGCTCTACGCCATCGACGGCGGGATCCTCGACACGGAGAGCGCGCTCGAGCTCGAGAGCAAGATCGCAGAGCGGGTGGCCCGCGCGGCCGCCAAAGCCAAGTCGCGACCAAAAATCTCCAGCCGCGGCGAAGTGATGGAATCCATCGCCCGTGCGCCCGACGAAACCGTCGTGGACGAGGCCGCTCGCGGGCTATCGGAAGCCACGTCGCCGCTCACCCTCGCCCAGGGCATCAACGCCGCCCTTTCCGAAACGCTCACTCGATATCCCGAATCGCTCGTTTTCGGCGAAGACGTGGCTAAAAAGGGTGGAGTCTACGGTGTCACCAAAGGGCTCCTGAACGAAGCGGGCCCCACTCGAGTTTTCAACACGCTGCTCGACGAGCAGACGATTCTCGGGCTCGCCCTCGGCACGTCGACGATGGGTATGCTGCCGTCGCCGGAAATCCAATATTTGGCCTACGTTCACAACGCCGAGGACCAACTGCGCGGCGAGGCTGCGACGCTGCCTTTCTTCTCGAACGGCGCCTACGACAACCCGATGGTGGTTCGCATCGCCGGCCTCGCCTACCAAAAGGGGTTCGGCGGACACTTCCACAACGACAACTCCATCGGCGTGTTCCGGGACATTCCCGGCCTGGTGGTCGCCGTTCCAGCAAGAGCCGACGATGCCATGGAGATTTTTCGAACGGCGTTCGCGCTCGCGAAAGTCGCTCGCCGGGTCGTGGTGATCGTCGAGCCAATCGCGCTCTACCACACGCGCGACCTACACGAAGACGGCGACAACCGGTGGCTGACCGCCCCTCTACCGCAAGCCGCCCCATTTGCGCGGGCGCGCGTGTACCACGGAGGCGGTCCGCACTTGACCATCGCAACGTACGGCAACGGTCTCCGACTCAGTCTGCGAGCCGCGAAGCGCCTCGAAGCCGAGCACGGCATCGGCGCCCGCGTGCTCGACCTCCGATGGCTGGCGCCACTTCCCATCGACGACGTCGTGCGCCACGCGGGGCTTACGGGAACGCTTCTGCTCGTCGACGAATGTCGAGCGAACGGCGGCGTCAGCGAGGCGCTCGCCGCCGCTCTACTCGACCGCGGGTTGCGTCCGCGGTTCGCCCGGGTGACCGCCGCCGACAGCTTCATCCCCCTCGGCGACGCCGCCGAGCACGTGCTCGTGAGCGAGGACGAAATCATCGATGCCGCCGTCCGTCTCGTCGAAGTCCCCAAAAGCTCCAAAGGAGCCCACCCCGAGGAGTGAATCGTGCCGAGATCCGTCGAACTCTACTACGACTTCTCGAGTCCCAACGCGTACTTCGGCGCCATGCAGCTGCCGGCCATCGCCCAGAAAACAGGCGCGACCATCGTCTATCGACCGTTCCTGTTGGGTGGAGTGTTCAAGGCTCTCGGAACGCCTCCGGCGCCCGGCATGTCCAACCCCGCCAAGGCGGCGCACAACATGCGCGACCTCGAACGCTGGTCCAAGAAATACGGTCATGAGGTATCTTTTCCTTCGCGGTTCCCCCTGAACACGGTCAAGCCGCTTCGCATCGCGCTGTCGCTGTCGGGACACGAAAAAGAACGTGACTTCGTCGAAGCCGTCTTCACCGCCTACTGGACCAAAGACAAGGACATCTCGGACGAAACCGTGCTCGGCGCGATCCTCGACGGGATCGGGCTCGACGGTCAGGAGCTAGTCGGGCGCGCGAGCGACCCGGTAGTGAAAGAGCAGCTCAAGCAAGTAACGGCGGCGGCCGCCGAGCGCGGAGTGTTCGGGACGCCGGTGTTTTTCGTCGGCGAAGAGCTGTTCTGGGGCAAAGACCGGCTGGATTTCGTCGAAGACGCCCTGGCCGCGCAAAGCTAGTGCCTTAGAGCTGTACCGGCGAAAGGCACAGCAATCACCGATCCAGGGGACTAGTCCCCCAGCGCCTGGCGGAGCGCGACGACGACGGCTTCGTCGTCGCGAGGCAACACGGTGCGCGGATCGAGCCACACGCGGTCGTCGTGTATCCGAGCGATGACCGGAATCTCGGCGCCCCTCAAGCGCTTCGCCAGCTCAGTCGGGTGCTCGGAATCGATCACCAGCGCCGCAGACTCGAACGGCTCCTCCGCGAGCGCTCCACCCCCCACGCGGGACTGCGTCCGCGCCACCGACACGCCGTCTGGCGCGCCGAGCTCGGCGAGCCATCCGCGCGCCCGGTTCTCGAGCTCCTCGAGCGTCGCCGTGAGCGCCGCGTGGACCGGAATCGACGCGATGTCGCCTTGCGAGTAGGCAGCGATGACTGGCTCGAGGGCGGCGAGCATGAGCTTGTCGATCCGAAGCGCCCGCGCCATCGGATCTTCGCGCAGGCGCCCAACGATCTCGGCGCGTCCGACGACCACGCCGCCCTGAGGTCCCCCAAACAGCTTGTCCAAGCTGAAGCACACGGCGTGCGCCCCTGCGCGGAGGCTCGACTGCACGGTCGGCTCTCGGGCGACTTCTGCCGGGTATCCCGAGCGTTCCTCGACGATGAGACCGCCGCCCAAATCCTCGACCAGGGGAATGGACCGCGAATTCGCGAGCGCCGCGAGCTCCGAAAGCGATGGGCGCTCGGTGAAACCGGTAATCTTGAAGTTGCTCGGATGTACGCGCAATAAGCACGCCGTTTCTTCGTCGATCGCTTTTTCGTAGTCGCTCACCCGCGTGCGGTTCGTCGTGCCGACCTCGACGAGCTTCGCCCCGGACCGTTCGAGCACCTCGGGAATGCGAAAGCCGCCGCCAATCTCGACGAGCTCACCGCGGGAGACGACGACGTGACGTCCAGCGCCGAGCGTGCTCAGGCAAAGCAGCACCGCGGCAGCGTTGTTGTTGACGATGAGGGCGTCCTCCGCCCCAACGAGTTCGGCGAGCGCGCGTTCCGCCGACGCGCCGCGGCGCGACCGCACGCCGGTCTCGATGTCGTACTCGAGGTTTTGATAGCCACCAGCCAGGGCTTCGAGAGCCCGAACCGACGCTTCCGGAAGGGGCGCACGACCGAGATTGGTGTGAACGAGCACTCCGGTAGCGTTGACGACTCGCTTC
>JAJDAH010000070.1 GCA_029261965.1 Polyangiaceae bacterium | reverse complement strand
GTGCGCGCCGAGCCTCTGCGCGGACCCGCTCTGCGCGAACGGTTCGACCTGCAACCCGAAGACCGGGGCTTGCGGCAACGACCCCTGCACGGCAGTGGTCTGCCCGGGCGGCCAGGCCTGCCAGGCCGGCCAATGCGTCACCGCGGCGGTGCCGGACGCCGGTCCGCCGGATGCGAGCGGCTCTGGCGGCTCCGGCGGCGCAACGACGGGCACTGGAGGCTCGAGCGGAGCGACCGGGAGTGGTGGCTCGACGGTAATCGACGCCGGCTCGACCGCCCGACCCGTGCAAGGTCGGTTTGGGCTCGCGACCGGCGGCGGAGGTTGCGCGTGTCGCGCCCACGGCAGCACCAACGGCCCGACGTCCGGCGCCCTCTTCGCGCTCGTTGGATTGGGATTGGTCGCGGCGGCGAGACGTCGGCGGATGCGGGCAGGGAGCGGGCGATGAAGCGTACGATCTGGCTCGCCGCGCTCGCCTCGACCATCGGCGTCTTTGGTGCCTTGTCGTCGACGGGCTGCACCACCAACGCGTTCTGTTTCGCGGATTGCGAGGACGATCCCACAGCCGACGGTGGCGTGCCGGACGGCGGGGGCCTGCCGGACGGCAACCTGGGTGTCGATACCGACGCCTCGGACGCTTGCAACAGCATCTTCGGGTGCACGGTGCCCGACGCCGGCGATACCGACGGTTGCGTTGCCACGGGTCCGGAGCAGTGTGACTTCGTCGACAACGACTGCGATGGGTTTGTCGACAACGTGCAGGATTCGGCCGAACTCGACGCCTGTGGCAACTGCGCCACCAACTGCATCACCCAGCTCGGCAACGTGAGCGACCCAGTGTGCACGCCGCCCGGGGTCACCGACGGCACCCAGCCGGGCACCTGCTCGTTCTCCACCTGCGCGACCGACTTTTACGATGTCGACGGCGACCCCGCCAACGGTTGCGAGTATTTCTGCCAGCACAATCCCAACGGCACGAATACGACGGATCCCGGCGGCGTAGAAGGTTGCGACAAGGACGACGACTGCGACGGTGAGATCGACGAAGACGTCGACATTTGTGGTGACGAGGAAAACTGCGGTCGGTGCGGCAACCGCTGCGTGATTCTCAACGGCACGGGCATCTGCTCGACGACCGCGGACGTTGCCGGTGGCGAGGCATGCACCGAGAACAACACCGATTGCGAGGTGGATACCTGTGATCCGGGATTCGCTGATGTCGACGGTGCAGCGGAGAACGGCTGCGAATACGCCTGCCCGGTGTTCCCGCCGACAGCGGAGCTCTGCGACGGCCAAGACAACGACTGTGACGGGCGCATCGACAATCTGGACGCGGATCTCGAAGCCGACGACCCGGACGTCGGCAACACTTGCTTCGGCGGAACCCAGGGCGAGTGCATCGACCCCAGCCACGAAGGTGTGAACAAGTGCATTGGTGGAGCGATTCGATGTTGCGACAAGGACTCCGGTGACACCGGCGCCGACCTTCGCAACGGCCAGTGCGATGGCACCGTCCCGCCGTTCGTGCTTCGGCCGGGGGACGTGTCCGAGACTTGCAACAGTCTGGACGACGACTGCGACGGCACGCCAGACGACAATCCCATCGATGCCGGAGGGGCTTGCGGAACCTCGGTTGGCAACTGCGACGTCGGCACGCTCCAGTGCAACATGTCGGGCGCTCTCACCTGCCAGGGGCAGACGGGGCCGCAGCCGGAGCTGTGCAACGCTCAGGACAACGATTGTGACGGAGTGATCGATGGCGAGATCCCGCCTGGTGGTCCACCAACCAGCTGCAACGACGATGGTGACTGCACGGGTACCCAGGTGTGCCTGCCGCGCACTGGCCCGATGGACAAGGTCTGCGTGATTCCGCCCACGGATGCGATGGGACCGTGCGATGTGCCCCCGGCGCCGCCTCCCGGAGCTACGAGTCCTTGCAGCGCGGGAACGTTTGCATGCACCGGCGGCGTGCGTTCGTGCCTCGGCTCGGTGACCGCAACCGCGACACTCGACTCCTGCGGCGAGGACAGCAACTGTGATGGTTCCCTAGACAATCAGCCCGACTTGCAAACCGACATCAGAAATTGCGGCTCCTGCGGCAACGACTGCAACGCCCTCAATCCCGGTGGTCGAGTCATCTGGGCATGCATTAGTGGCGTCTGCGAGCAACAAGGTTGCCAAGGTGGTTTCATCGACTGCGACAGCGGCGGCGCGGACCCGAACCAACCCGAAGACGACGACTGCGAAGTGGCTTGTACCCCGACCGGCGGCGAGCTTTGCAACGGCGTCGACGACGACTGCAACTGCGCAACCGACGATGCGCTCACCACCCCCACTCCGGTGCAGGTGTGCGGCGTGTCACCCGCCGCGACCGACGCGGGTTGCACGACCGGGGTCGGCATCGCGTGCACGTCCGGAAGCTGGGTTTGCTCGTTCCCGTCGAACTACTGCAGCGGCGCAGCCCCCGACTATTGCACGGCCGAACCCGACGTCTGCGACATGCGCGACAACAATTGCAACGGTATCGAGGACGACAACTTCCGGCCGCCGGTGCTGACGATCGGAGCGCTCGATTCTCCGTGCGCCAGCGACGACGGGCTTCCTCCGCCGGGGCACGGTCAGTGTCGTACGACGGGTGTTTTTCAGTGCAATGGCACGACCGCTACCCAGTGCAGCGCGACGATCAATCCCGGCGCAGCGACCCAGGAGGTCTGCGACGGCGTCGACAACGACTGCGACATGGTCGTCGACGAGGTCTACGACGCGTGTGGGGCCCAGGACGGCAACTTCATCCAACCGGTGGTGACGGATGCCGGGAGCTTCTTCATCTATTCCCACGAGGCCAGCCGCCCTGGAGCGGATGCCGTGCAACCGGGCAACGGCAACGGCTACCACGTCGACACTGGAAGCCTGCCACCGGGCACGACACTCGACAGCACGCTGTCGTGCTCGCAGCCGAACAAGATCCCGTGGTTCAACGTGACGCCGGTCGAGGTCGAGCAGACTTGCGCGACGATGGGTGGTCGGATCTGCACTCGGGCAGAGTGGACACAGACCTGCGAAGCCGGAGCATCGTGCCAGTTCGGCTACACCTCCAACTGCACCGTCGGGGCGAACGGTACTCGGTTCTGCAACCTGCACGACTTCGACTTCATCGTGGACGCGGCTTGCTGCGCGACCTCGTCGTGCACACCCGGGTCGTCGGCAGAGGCATCGTGCGGGACGAACGACGGGCTCCTCCCAACCCAGTCGGCGCTGCTTCAACAGTGTTCGGCCAACTGGGTGCAAGATGCCTTCGACGTGACCGGCAACTTGCGCGAGATAGTCCGGGCGGCGGTCGGCGATTACCGCGTCATGGGTGGTGGGTTCGCGAGCCAGGCCGAGTCAGGAGCGACCTGCACGTTCGATTTCTTCGCCGTCACCGAGACCTTCCGATTCTTCGATACGGGTTTCCGGTGTTGCTTCGACCAGGATCCCCGCGTGGCGGATCCGCCCGGAATCTGCCCCTAGGGTCTGGTCCCAGACGTAACAATCCGTAACCGCCAGCGGCCCGCCCGAGGTGAGGGCTAGCCGCCGAAGTTTTGCGTCCAGAAGTGCCCGAACTTCACACCGGCTCGAAAGTCGTAGCCGACGCCGAGGTCGGTGTAACGCGGATCCATGACGTTGAGGCAATGGCCGGGGCTCTCCATCCAAGCCTGGACGACGCGGGCGGGGGTGGGTTGCCCTGCCGCGATGTTCTCGCCGACGAAGCCTCCCGAATACCCCGCAGCACGAGCGCGTGCGCCGGGCCCGTGGCTCTCGGGACTCGTGTGGTCGAAGTATCCGCGCGTCGCCATGTCCACGCTGTGGCCACGAGCTGCGCGGCGTAAGACGACGTTTGCGCGCACCGCAGGCGCGGGGCCGAACGACCGGGTGCCGCAGGTAGCGCCCTGGCCGCGTCGCGCGTTGGTCTCCGCGAGCACGGCGTTTTCGAACTGAACCCACTGGGCGGGCCAATCGTCGGGGCCGATCGAAGTCGGTGGGGCGGACGGAGGGGAAGCCGTTGGCGGCGCCGTTTTCGGTGGTAGGGCGCTCGTTGGCGGTGGAGAAGTTGCGCCGGGAAGCGGCGGCGCGCCCGCAGGCGGAGCCGCCGGCCCTACGGGGAAGGGGAGGAATCCAGGCGGGACCCACTGGACCGGCCACGGAAACTGCCCCCACTGGCTGGCTGGGGGCATCTCGGGGAGCCTTTGGAGTAGAGCGCCGAAGGTCGTCAACGCCGATCCGATCGCCGCATTGGCGATGGGCGACGGCGAGCCGGCCGGAGCCGGCCCTGGCGACCCGGCGGGGTGAGCATGCGGTGCTGGCGGTGCTGGCGGCGCTGGAGCCCACGACGAGCCTCCTGGCGGCGGGAAGGCCCCGGGCGCCGCATACGCGCCGTTCGGCGACGACGCAGGATAGCGAATCGGATCCGACTCACGAGCACATCCCCCGGCCGCCAAGCCGAGCGCGACGACGAAGGTGGGGAGGCGGGCGTCCATGGGGTACAAAACATCATACGCAGGCGCCGGGTTAAGATCCCCAAAGCCCGGCCATTGCCTCATGGAGAAGTTGCTTGAATAAAATCGCTTACACGTCCGCGCTCGCCGCTCTCGCCATCTACGCGTGCAGCGACGCGACGAACGATTCGCTCGCCGACGGATCCGCCGGGAGTTCCGGCGCCGCCGGGGCCGCGGGGACCGCTGGAGCGCGCGATGCCGCCGCGGATCAGCAAGTCGACGCCGGCCCGATCTGCCCTGAGATGTCCGTGATCGAAACGCCGTCGCCGCCGGATCCCGGAACCCCGGCGCCCGCGCCGTCACTCGATTGCGGGACGCCCACCTTCCCCGCTGGGACGGGATTGCGCCGCTACCCGTATCTCCAGAGCATCTCGACGGATTCGGCTCGCGTCGCCTGGACGACGACGACGAGCGGGAGCGGCAGGGTGCGCTTCGGTCCTTCGAGCTCGGGTCCTTGGACGGACGTCGCGGCCGATCCTCGCCTGTTCAGCATGGGCGAGACGACGGACACTGTGGACTACACCGCGTTCGTGTCCGATCTGACGGGTCTCGATGAGAACTCGGCGTATTGCTACGAAGTGTGGGAGGACGGCGTCGCGCTGGCCACCGGGCTCCGCTTCGACACCGCCTGGACGGGCGCCGATCGGCCGGTCCAGATGTTGGCGTTCGGCGACAGCGGGCAAGCGACACCGGAACAGTTCGGCGTTCGTGACGAATTCATGAAACACGAGTTCGACCTATTTCTTCATCTCGGCGACATGGCCTATGGCGATGGCACGTTCCCCGAATTCGAAGAAAAAGTGTTCGACGTCTACAAGGAGTTTCTGCATCGCGTCCCGACCTATCCGACCATCGGCAACCACGAGTACAAGACGCGAGTCGGCAGACCGTATCTCGACGTTTACTACCTGTGGGAGCAGGCGCTTCGCCCCGAGCAGAACGAGCGGTACTACAGCTTCGACTACGGGAACATTCACTTCGTATCTCTCGACTCGAACGATCTGATGCTGATTCCCATCGCGATCGACCTCAACGACATGGTCAAGGACGACATGGTGGACTGGTTGAAGGTCGATCTCGCATCGAGCAACCAACCGTGGAAGATCGCCATCTTCCATCATCCGCCGTTCACTTCGAGCGAGCGCGGTTTCAACTCTCAAGTCATCAACGTGCTCTTGCCGACGCTGCAGGAGGGCGGGATCGATTTGGTGATGGTCGGGCACGATCACCACTACGAGCGCACTTACCCGATGCGCGGCGATTGCGGAGAAGTCGTCGGCGGTAGGGACGCGATCCCCTACATCATCGCCGGCGGCGGTGGAGCCGGGCTCAGGCCGGCCACCGGCGGTTATTTCACCGCAAACGTGCAAGACCAGACGAATAGCTTCCTCCGATTCACGGTTCACGGGTGCCGGGGCGTCGGGCAGGCGATAGACCTCAATGGTGTCGTGTTCGACGACTTCGAAATCGACGGCTGCGACTGAAGTGCGGCGACGACGGTCGGCCGTTTGCCTCGGGACTGTGGCGGTTGCGCTCGCTTGCTCCGCGTGCATCGCCGCCGGCATCGGCATCGGCGGGTTCGTTGCAGCGGGCACCATCGCCGCCGTGGCATCCCAATGCCACGACCACGCACAGATTGACGTCATCGACGGGCGAACCGGTCGAGCGACCTGTGACGCAGAAGTTCGCCTCACGAACGGTGAAGTCGAAGAAGACGTGGCGCCCTGCTATCACGCGGCGGTTGCCGAAGGCGAGTGGACGATTCGCGCGTCGCTTCCGGGTCACGAGGACGCCGTGTCGACGTTGCTCGTCGACCATCAGGACGAATGCCGACGGAGCGTTCATTCGATCGAGATTCACATGAAGTTGCTCGGCGCCACGTCGAGCTCCGGGGGCACACCGAGTCGACCGCCGCGCCGGATCCCACCGCCGGAGCCGTCCGATCGGCAGCCGCCGAGCGACGTGCCTGTCCCGGACGAAAACCCACCGGCGGCTCCGCCGGAGATGGACGCTGCCGACGCCGGTTCGGCCGAAGCGGGCACGACCATTTGAGGTGCTAGCGGTCGACGGGCGCTGCGCGCGAGCGCAGCAGCGCGCGCAGCCGGGTGGCGAGCGCTGGATCCGCCTCGCGCTCAGCCGATTCCCGGGCAATGCGTCGGCCCCCGGTGTTTCGTGGATGCGCCGTCATGAAGCGTTCGAGTTGGGTAGCCGCCGTGAGCCGGACGGGGTGTGAGGCGTATCGAAGATGGATTTCGATGCGACGCAGTCCCGAGTGGGCGGTGTCGTAGTAGCCGCGTAGGAGCGGCGCCCAAGGACCAATGTCCGGCAGCTCCCCCTCCGCTTCGTGACCATGGGCGTTTTCGTGAGCGGCTTTTGCGGGCGCGGCGGCGTCGCCGGCGAGCAAGAGCATGTCTTGCACGGCCGCCTTTCTGATGGCCTCCCACGCTCGGGTGGCGTCGTGAGCTAGAGTCGTCGACGCCGTCAGAATCGCCTCGGGGCCGGCGCCCGTCCGTTCGATTTCCCGCAGGCTCTCGAGGGCTGCCCGCGCTTTTGCGCAGATTTTTTCGTCGACATCGCCCAGGGGAGGCCGCTCGCACTTTTTGAGGGGCCTTGATGGCTTCGACGCTTCTCGCAATGCGCCGAGCTCACTTTCGAGCGCGGCGGGGTCGCCAGACAGTGCCCGCGCCGGCGGCTCGGGCGGCGTGGCCGTGCTCTCGTCGGAGCAGCGCGAGCACCCCAGCCAGAACGCGCCGAGACTCGCACACGCCACCAACGAGATGACGCCCATCAGTCGTTGTCGTTCGACTCCCACTTTGGTGGTCGCTTTTCGAGAAACGCTCGGATGCCCTCGGCCTTGTCTGGGGTTTCGACGATCGCCGCTTGCGCGAACTTTTCGAGCGCCAGACCGGCCCGCAAGCTGCCTTCCATGCCGAAGTGGACCATCGCCTTCATGAACTGAGGCACCAATGGCGCGAACGTCTGCAGCCGAGCGGCCATCTGGCGCACGCTGTCGATGAGCTCTTCAGGCTCGACGACGCGAGTCACCAGCCCGATCTGAAGCGCGCGCTCCGCGTCGATCACTTCACCCATGATCAGCATCTCCAGGCTCCAGCCCTTGCCGATGATCCTCGGCAACCGTTGGGTCGCGCCACCCCCGGGAATGATGCCGAGGTTTCCCTCGGGAGTGGCGAACCGCGCGTTGGTCGTCGCGATTCTCAGATCGCATCCGAGGGCGACCTCGAGGCCACCACCCATGCAATGACCGTTGATCGCCGCGATGGTCGGCTTCGGGCTTCGTTCTAGCCGGTCGGCGACGCCCTGCACCAGCGGCTCGAGGGCCTTGCGGAGATCGCGTGCTTCCACTTCTGCGAGGTCCGAGCCCGAAGCGAAGGCCTTGTCGCCCGAGCCAGTGATGGCGATCGCGCGGACCTGGGGCGCCCGCTCGGCTTCTTCGATGGCGACGTGCAGCTCGTCGAGGGTAGCGAGTGAGATGGCGTTGTGGCGGTCGGCGCGATCGATGCTGATGAGTGCCAGCGGACCCTTTATCTCGAAGAGCAGATTGTCATATCCGACTCGCGCCTTGCGTGGAGGCCGCGGCGCCGGGTCGGCCGTGTCTCCGCCCTTCGCTTCTTTGCTCGACGCCACGACGGCGAATCGTCGTTGACCTGCGGCGCTAAAGCAAATCTGCCGCAGGCCGCGTCAGGCGACCTACTTCTAGAAGTTGCTGGAGCTCCGTGTCGATTGCCCGTCGGTCCAGGCGCCTTCAGCGCAAGAGTGTGCCGAGCGGCACGCTGGTCGGCTGTTCTTCACTAGTACCGAGCTTCGGGGCATATACGAGCTCGAGGCCCTCAGCATCGCGCGGAAGCACGAAGTTGATCCAGCCCCGGACGCGCTCACCCTTTCGGAGAGGGGCGTGGTTGAGCTCGGGCTCGCAACCCGCCAAGACAGGCCGATGCGATCGGTCACGTTTGTCTCGCAATCGAGCGTAGAACGGATTGGCGGGGAGACGCTCCGCACTGTGGGCCTCGAGCTCGACGTGGACGCCGAGCCGACGGGAACCAGGCTGCACGGCTTCGTGGGGGGGCCAGCGGCAGTCCTGGACGCTCAGGATTTTCAGTCTGTAGCTCGGTGCGCTCCCGGGCCTAGCCGCCGACAAGGCGGGGCCGGGCTCGTCCGATGCGGTTCCGAGTAACTCGCAGCCTGAAAGGGTGCCCCACGAGCTCGAGGCGACTACCGCGCTCGCCAGAATTCGGGAGATGCCCCGTGCCCCCGGCTCGAAAATCCGTGCGGACCGAATCACCGGTTCAGATCGAATCGCACCGCCTCCGGTTTTTCGACGAGGATGGGGTCGAACACGAGCTCGAGGCCGCGTGATCCCTCCGGGATCTCGAACACCAAGAACCCACGCGCCTTGTCGTCTCGCTGGAGACGAGTGTTGTCGAGGCGCGGCTCGCAGGTGCTCTTGAAGACGTAGGTGTAGTTGAAGCTCACCCCTTCGGCGTCCACCAGTTTTGCGTCTCTCGGGTTGGCTACGAGCTCCCTCGACGAGATCGACGTCAGTCGAACTTCGACTCCCAGCCACAAGTTGCCGTTCTTCGGTCGCGTGAAGCCGCGGCGCTTGCATTCTTCGACGCCCACCACCGTCAGTTCGTAGCTCGAAGTCTTGGCGGTCTCTCCAATCGCGAACGCCTTCGCTCGCGCGGCGGCCGCGGACGGCGGCGGAGCTGCGGACAGCGCGATTTCCGGCACGGTCGTCTCGTCGGTTTCCTGAGCCGTATTCCCTCGGGTCTTGCAGGCGAGCAGGGCCAAAAACACGAGCGCGACCGCGTTGCGGTGGGTTGGGGATCGGGGGAGGTTCACGCCGCGCGGACCTTAGCGAAGCCGAGCGGGCCGCGTCGAGCCAGTGACGTTTCGGCCCGGGGTTTGCTAGATACACCGTCGCTGGCTATGGAATGCGAGCCATTTGGGCGTGAGCGTCGGCCGAGAAATGAAGGAAAATAGGCAAAGGAGAGGCGTTTGACCGGGCTTCGCGGCTTTCCGACGCTGCGGTTCCCAGACCGCCGCGGGGTTGCCACCGCCACCTTTGTTGTCGGTTGCGCAACTCTGGTGGCTGGCTGCGATGAGAAGGTGACGCCTTCTGGCACGGCGAGCCCATCGTCGGTCCCGAGCGTGGTGCAGCCGGTGTCGAGCGCGGTGCGACCGGCGTCGAGCGCCGCCGAGAAGATGGCGGAGGGAGTACCAGTCCCCGCCGCGAGCGTGCAGGCCGCGCTCAACAGCAAGGGGCGCGCGCCGTATTCGGGACCGACCGGTACCGTCGCGGGAACCGTGACCGTCAAGGGCGACGAAGCTCCCGAACTGAAGGACGTGCTCGCGAAGATCTCCGAACCGCGATGCCAGCCCGCTCGCGACATGTATGGAAAGCTCTTTCGGGAGGGCATGATGAGGAGCTTGGCCGACGCCCTGGTCACGGTGACGGGTTACGACGCCTACGTTCCCGCCAAGGGCCTCGTCAAGAACGTCGCCGCGAAGGGCTGCACCTGGGGAACTCAGACCATCGCGGTGACGTTCGGTCAGCGACTCGAGTTGACGAACAAGGACGGCCGCGCCTACATGCCGACCCTCCGACGCGCCAAGCAGCCGGCGATCATGGCGCTGATTCCCGGCGGCGATCCGATCAAGCTGTATCCCGACAAACCTGCGTTTCGTTTCTACCTCGTGGACGGTGGTCACGAGTGGATGAAGGCGGACGTCTACAGCTTGAAGTTTCCGACCTTCGACGTCACCGATCTCGACGGCAAGTTTCGAATCGAAGGCGTGCCCGTCGGACAAGTGCGCGTGCACGCCCTCCTCCCCGCCACGAACGTGTCTGACGGAAAGACCGTCGAAGTGAAGAAGGACGAAGTCGTCGAAGTGGCTCTCGAAATTTTCTTCGACGCCGCGAAGTTCGAGCCGCCAAAGGCCGTCAAGACCCCGCCCAAGATCCGCTAGGGTGGTGGACCAGGAGTCCACGTTCCCCTTGACTTAGTGTCGCGCGGAAACCAAGGTGCGTTGCCGTTCGTGCGCTCGTGGACCGCGCGGCGTCGGGGACGATTTCGTATGTACCCGATGCGGAGCTTCGTCCGAGCGCCAGCGGTTCGTACCGGACTGAAATCGTCGTTACCGGTGAGACGACCCTCGCGGCTGCGGAGCGCCTGGCTAGGCCACGGAAGGAGCCGTTGGCGCTCAATTACCTGCCGTCAACGCCGGAGTCGTGCTCGAGCGCGATCCCGGGCGCCGCGGCGAGATCAAGGTCGAGATGAGGGCGCGCGTCGACAAGGTCTTGAACATTGCGCTCGAGCACGAGCACACGTACCTGGTGCTCGGGGCATGGGGATGCGGCGTGTTCAGAAACGATCCCGAAGAGATGGCCGGGCTCTTTCACGCGGCATTGAGCGGACCGTTCGAGAATGCGTTCGAGCAGGTCGTCTTCGCAGTTCTCGATTCGACGCGCGAGCAGAGCACAATCACGCCGTTTCGCCGGCGGTTCTCGCCGGTCAGAACGCCGGCCCTGACGTGAGGATCGCCATGAGATCGTAGCCGGCGGCTTCGGCTTTGCTCGGCTCGCCACCGATCGTGCGCTCGAGAAGGTGGACCAGATCGCTACCCACTTGGTCGACGGATTCTCCGCCTGCGATTCTTCCTGCGTCGAGATCGATGTCGTCCGGCATCATCTCGAACACCCGACTGTTCGTGCTGACCTTGAGCAGCGGGGCGATCGGAAAGCCGCCAGGCGTGCCTTGCTCGGTGGTCTGAACGAAGAGCTGCGCTCCACCAGCGGCCATTCCGGTGACCGCGAACACGTCGCTCTCGGGCGTGTCCATCAGGTTCAGTCCCCTTTTTTTGGGCACCTCGCCGTATTCCACGAGGTCCTCGATCTTGGTCGACGGCGGGAACGAAGCCAAGCCGTCGCCGCGAGGCAGCTCGTCGGTTCCCAAGACTTCGAGTGCTATCCGTCGCTTTTCGCCCAACGCGATGGCGATCCTTTTCGAGACCTCTTCGGAAGCGGCGCGAGTCTTCAAGACGTCTTCGCTGCCGACCATCTCGCTCGATTCGCTGATGATCACACGGCCGCCTTTCTGGATCAGCCATTCACACGCCACGCCGAGCGCCGGGTTGGCCGTTCGCGCTTCTGCTCCAAGCCCGCCGAAGTCCAGGCCGAGCGTGAGCTTGTCCCAATCGTGCGAAGACTTTTGTGCGCTCGCTGCTCCGTCTAGCAGTCGCCGGGTCAGCTCGACGGCGAGCTCGGTGGTTTTCTGAGAGCCACCGTTGTCTTGGATCACGAGCTCTTCGACCGGTTTGCCCGAGGATCGGATTTCTCCGGCGATCATCGGCGCTTTCAGAAACTCGCAGCCGAGCCCCACCACCAGCACACCGGCCACGTTGGGATTTTTCCCGAGGCCACACAACGTGCGGGTCGTTCGGATCAGGTCCTTGGGGCCCCGACCGCAACCCTCGCTGTGCGTGAGCGGCTTGATCGACGGGAAGCGGCGAGCCAGCGCGTTGACGACGCCGTTGGCGCACGCGACCGACGCGATCACTGCCACGTGATTTCGGATGCCGACACTGCCGTCCGCACGTTCGTACCCTTCGAACCCCATTTCGCTTCTCCCGCTAGCGCGCGGTGCTTCGGCGGACGGTTGGACCCGCGGCGTGGATCGCCAACAGGTCGTACCGATTTGCTTCGGCTTTGGTTTCTTTGCCTCCGACGATGCTCCTGACGAACTCACCGAGCTCCTCGCCGACTTCCGCGACCCGCGTGCCGTCGACGATTTTGCCGGCGTTCACGTCCATGTCGTCGTTCAGGTCTTTCCAGATTTCGTTATTTGTCGACACCTTGACTACCGGTGCAATGGGAAACCCTGCAGGGGATCCGCGACCGGTGGAAAAGATGACGAGTTGGGCTCCCGCTGCCGCCATGCCAGTGATGGAAAAAATGTCGCTGCCCGGCGTGTCCATGATGTGCAGACCGCGGTGCTCGGGTTTCGCGGCGTACTCGAGCACATCCATGATCGTGGAAGTGCCGCCCTTGGCGATGCAGCCGAGCGATTTTTCCTGAATCGACGTGATGCCACCGGCGACGTTGCCCGGAGAAATCGTCGCTCCACTAGCTAGCGGCCCCAGGACCTCTCCAGCCAGACGTTTCTGCTTGTCGAGCACGGCGGTGATTTTCTGTGCCGTCTCTTCGTTTCTGGCGCGCCGCCCGAGGATTTCTTCGGTACCGATCATCTCGGTGACCTCGCTGATGATGACGGTGCCCCCGTTTTTGACGAGCCAGTCCGCGAAGCACCCAATCGAAGGGTTCGCCGTGATGCCGCTCAGGGCGTCGGAGCCGCCGCACTCCATCGCGACGGTCAGCTTTTCCCAGTCGGCGTTCTGGCGCTGGATGCTTCGGGCGGCACCGACGAGTCGGCGGGCGATCTCGGTGCCCCGTTCGACGGATTTTCGCGATCCCCCGCTTTGTTGGATGACTACTCGCTCGACGGGTTTGCCCGTCTTGGCGATCGCGTCGGCGATTTCCTGAGCGCCGTGCGCCTCGCTCCCGAGCCCCACGACCAAGACCGCGGCGACGTTGGCGTTCGAGCCCAGACCGATCAACGTGCGCGCGGTGACCTCGAGGTCACGGGGTGAGCGGCCATCGCCTTCGGAGTGGGTAATGCCCTTGGTTCCGTCGACGGCGTCGGCGATCGCCTGGACCACCCCGTTGGCGTAGCTGACGGTCGAGATGACGGCGACGTGATTTCGAATTCCGACGCTTCCGTCGGGGCGGGGGTAGCCGAGAAAACCCATGCGCGGTGGCTCCTGACGAGAACTAGGTCCCGTCGATGTAGATATCCGGTATCGGTAGCGGCGTGACGTTGTGGGTGTGCACCGGATCACCCGAAGTGATCGGTTTCGACGCCGTGCCAATATTCTCCCCGTATTTCACGATAATCTCGCCATCAGCGATGTCGCGGACGGCGACCTTCCAGCCGTAGCGCGCCGAGTCGGTAGCTTCCACCCGGTCGCCTTCGGCTGTGCAGGCGAGCTCTCCCTTTTCGATGTCTCGAGTCGCGACCGCCACGTTGTCGTCGGGATGAATGCGAATGAGGTTGATGGCTCCCATGTGAATCTTCTCGGCCGCTTCCACCGGCCCCGGGTACGAGGGTACTTTCGAGAGTTGGGGAATGGAAGGGCGGCTCGGTCGAGATCAATCGCCGTTCTTGTCCACCGCCGCGTCCGAGCGCTCGCTCGGCGTGTCGGAGCGCGATGCATCGGCGCTTCCGGCGTCCGAGTCGTTCTCGTGGCGACTCGCATCGGCCGCGCTCGACCCCGGCGAACCGGCGGGCGGCCGACCACTCCGGGGGCTGGGCTGAACGGGTCGAATGAAACCGGATCCATGAGCCAGAAACCGCGAAAGATCGGCTTCCGCTTTATCCGCCAAGGGGTGTCGCGCACCAGCGAGGCATGCCGCACGAGAGGCCAAGAACCGACGCTCCCACCACGGGGCCGTGAGCTCGCGACCCATCGCTTGGACGCAGAGCGCCGGATCGCCGGAGGCGAAAGCAAGCCGTTGCGCCACGCGGATCCTCAACCGTTCCTCCGAATAGGCGGCGAGCGGACCGACGAGCAATGCTCGCGCGGCGCGCTCGGTCGACGCCGTCCGCTGGGCGGCCACTTGCTCGATGGCTCGGAGCACCTGGCGAGGTACCGTGCAGATCGGCAGAGCCACTTCTCGCATGTGTTCGACCGCTCGAATGAGTCTGTCGAGGGCGGCAGATTCGCGCCCCCTCGCGGCGAAATAGCGGCCCATCGCGAGGTCCGCTTCCGCGTGGTGCCCGCGACGCCGGAGTCCTTCCGCGAGCGGTTCAACGCGCCGGTCCCCGGTGAAGGCGTAAGCCATCGCGTAAGAGAAAGCGGCCAAAATGTCCTCGTCGGCTTCGTTGGGATTCGTTTCGCCTTCGCGGGGCGCGAGCTCCAGCACCCGATGGTGCTCACCGAGGCAGCCTGCGCTGACTGCCTCGGCTCTCATCAGCGCCTCTTGGCCCTCCATGGGTAGCGCCGGAGCCGCGCCTCCCGACAGATTCCAAGACCGCGGGCGGAGCTCCTCGACGAGGGGCCAGCTCACGTCGCCATGAACCCTTGGGCGGTCACCGCCGGTGGCCGCGGCTCGCAGCAGGAGCTCGAGCACCAAGTCAGATCCGTGCTGGCCGACGCTCCGCGCGAAAGCAAACTCGAGAATGTTGTCGTCGTCGGTGTTGATGAGCTCGCCCGCGTCTTCGGCGAGCTCGTCGAGATGGCTCGCGTTCGCGACGAAGTGCGAGAGCACCCCCTCGGCGCCGTCGACGAACCACATGCGTGCGAGCGCCGTACGATATGGCTCGTTTTTCGCGCGGGTGCGCAGCTCGGCGACATCGATGGTTCGAGGCTGTCGCGATGCGACGAGCAGGAAGTCCGCGGCGTCCGTCTGCCAGGCTTCTACGACGGGGAAGACGCTCCTCAGGGTGTTGACGATGATCCGCAACGTGTGAACATCGATTTCGTAGCCCTGGACCCATTGGGCGAGGACCCCGCCGTCGGCGAGTCGCGCGTCGACGACTTCGTAGAAATCCCGCGTGAACAGCGAAGAGACCCCCGCGCGATAAGGGTTGCTCGGCTCGCTCACGATCACGTCGTAGCGAGCGTCGGTGGTCATCAAGAATTCTCGGCCGTCGCCGAGAAAAATGTTCACGTCCTCGCGCTCGACCACGTTTTGGTTTGCCAAAGCCGAAGCGCGGGCAATCTCGAGGATCGACGGTTCGAGCTCGGCGACGTCGACGTGCTCGACGTGCGGAGCGCTCGCCGCCCAGCCGGCGGTCATGCCCGTGCCGAGTCCGACGACGAACACCCGGTGAGGGCTCGGGTGGATCATGACCGGGAGCAGCCCCGCCATGGTCTGGGTGCCGCGGTCGATCAGTGTGTGACCGTCCACCTTGCCGTTGACGACGAAAGCGACGCCGCTCGTGTTGTCGAGCGCGATGGCGGACTCGACGCCGTCGCGCTCCCACAAGATCCCGGCCCGCGTCTCCTGCATCCAGGCTTCGAGCTCGTTTCGGTCGTACTTGCCGAGATCGGTGCGGCCGGCTCCGATTGGAGCGTGGCGCCAGACGGCGGTCGGACCGACCGTAAAAGCCGCGGCTAGTGCCGGCACGAGTACGACGAGGCTCCACACGAGCTTCGACCGTTCGGTTCGCAACTCACGCCGGATCGCCAAGCCTCCGGCGACGGCGGCGAGGGCAACGAGCAAGAGCACTGCACAACGCCACGAGTCGACGGCGCCGAGCCACGGAATCAGCACGAAGCCACCGAGCACCGCGCCGAGGATCGAGCCGGTGGTGTTGAACGCATACGCGACGCCGACATGGGCGGCGACGCGATGTCGACCCCGGCCCAACAGGGCGAACAACACGGGGAACTGGTAGCCGGCGACGATGGCCGCCGGGAGCACGACGATCGAGGCGATGAGCGTCCACGCCACGACCAGCGCGGGAAACCCCATGGACGCCATTGGCCGCACATACGCCGCGACTAGGGCGACGTCGTCGCCGAGCGCTAGGGGGATGCCGACGGCGAGCGCTTCGAGGGCGAGGGTAGCCGCCAAGAGCGACAACGATGCCGGGCGCGAGGCGTCACGGCCAGCGTAGATGAGCCCGCCGATTCCGATTCCGGCGAGCGCCACGCTCAGCACCAGTCCGAACGTGAAGGTCGACCCACCGAGGATCGGTGCGAGCATCCGGTACCAAACGAGCTCGAGCCAAAGAAACACGAACCCGACTGCGCCCGCCGCCACGTACACGAGGCGTGGGTGCGCCGAAGGGGTGTTGCCGTCGTTGTCGTCGTCAGCGGCGGCCCGAGGGACGGGTGCCGCCTCGCGACCGAGCGACCGCGCCGTTATCGCGACGACGAGATTGATGAGACACGCTGACCACAGGGCGAGGTGGGTCCCAAGCGCTTCGAAAAAGAAGAACGTGCCGAGGAACGCCCCCGCGACGGCGCCGCAGGTATTCAAGGCATAGAGTGTGGCTAGTCGACTGCGCGCGGCGTCTGTCGACGTTTCGACCGCCCGCGCCGCTGCCGGGAGCGTGCCACCCATGAGCACTGCTGCAGGTCCCATCACGATGGCGGCGATCAGGAGGCGAAGAACCGTGGCCCCTCCGACGCCTAGGGTGGGTGAGCCACCGACCGCGAGATAGAGCTTCGCGCTCGCCCACAAGAGCGCCGGAGTGATCGCCGCGGCGAGCGAAATCCCGACTTCGAGATTGCCGTAGAAGAGCAGCGGCCGCTCGGACCGTTCGGCGCGCTTGCCGAGCCAGTAGCCGCCGAGTCCGAGTCCCCCCAGAAAAATCCCCAACACCGCGGCACTCGCCCCGGTCGAGGCACCAAAAACGAGGCGAAACATCCGCTGCCACGCCGTTTGGTACACGAGCGCAGCGAACCCGGAACCGAACAAGAGCGTGGCGACGAGACGCGGCGAGGATTGCATTTCCGGTCAGGGGCTCTTTGGCGATGGAGCGGGCGGAGCGGTTGGCTGCGTCTCGGGCGGCAGTTTCGTCGGCGTACTCCGTAGTGTTACCGCGAGCTCGAGCGGGTCGGTCGGTGGTGGTAGCTCGCCGAGCAATTCGAGCCAGTCTCGGCGCGCGTCGTGACCGATGCGGCGTTCGAGGAGCTCGGCCATCAACCGGGCCGCGAGCGGGCTCGGGGCGACGGGGTCGGCGTCGAGCCCGCCGAGGAAGCGCTCGAAACCGACCGGGTCACGCAACAAGTCCGCGGCCACCAATCCCGCGATTCGGGCATCGCTGTTCGACGGATCCGCACCGAGAACCAGGTCGGCTTCCGCCCGGGCTTCCGTCCCGAGACCCATGGCCGCGGCGCGCACTGCGAGCGTGCCCGGCGCCAAACGCGCCCTGAGGGCGAGCGCGCGGGCGCGGTCGAGGTCTCGCGTACCGAGCGCTCGGTCGACCGAAGCCGAAACAGATCCCGAGGTTTCTTCACCGAGGGCGGCGAGTCGTTCGATCGCGCGGGCGCGGAGCTGGGCGATTTCAAAGCGGGTGGCGTGAGCGAGCACGGCTTGCCACGCGGGGCGTGATCGCGGCTGGTTGACCGTCAGCGCCTCGAGCCAACGCCGGGCGTCTTTTGGGCGACTGGCCCTCTCGTAGATCGACGCCAACAAGAGCGTGGTCTCCAGACGGTTCGGGTCGAGCTTGCTGGCGAGCTCTGCGAACTCGACGGCGGCGGCGAGATCGTTGGAGTCCGCGGCGCAGCGAGCGCGCTCGCGCCACGCGGGCTCGTAGCTCGGCTCGATTTCGAGCGCGCGCTCGAAGGCCAAGTGTGCGTCGGCGCGTTTCTTCTTGCAGCGAATCGCGCCGAGGCGAGTCCACACTTGGGCGCTGTGCGGGTCACTCTGAACCGCGTTCTGATACGCGTCGCCGGCGCCGTCGAGGTCGCCCCGAGCCTCGAGATACGCCCCGCGGGCGTAGGCGGCATACGCACGGAAGGTGACGTATCGGCCATGTTCCTTCTGACCGTCGAACACTCGCACGACAGACGAGTTACGCACGCAGCCCGTCGCCCCGAGAACGACGAGAAGGCCGGGCAGCAAGAAGTCCTTCACGGCCCGAGCACGTCCCCGAGCGCTGAGAGAAACGCGTCGTTCTCGTCACGTGTGCCGATGGTAACTCGCAGCCGATGCGCGAGCCGCCCGCCACGAGCGTGGAAGCTCCGTACCAGGACGCCTCGGCTAGCCAAATCCCGAAATACTTCCGAAGCCGGAGGACCGACCGCGAGCCACAGAAAGTTCGCCTCGCTCGGATCCACCTTGACGGTCGGTAACTCCGCGAGCGCCGAGGCCACTCGCTTTCGTTCGTCGACGACAGTGCGCGTGATTCGCCCGATTTCGTCCCCCAGGTCTCGCAGCGCGATCGTTCCGAGTCTTTGGGACAGGGTGTTCATGTTGTAGGGCTGTCGAGCTTTGTCGAGCTCGGCGATCAATTCGGGCCTGGCGAGCAGCCAACCGATTCGAAGGGCGGCGAAACCCACTTTCGACAGCGTGCGCAGGATGGCGACGTTCGGATGCGCTCGATAGAGCGCGAGTTGGTCTCTGCTGGCGTAGTCCACGTAGGCTTCGTCGATGACGACGAGCGAGCCGGTCGCGGCTTCGATGACACGCTCGACGCGGTCGATGCTCATCATCGTTCCGGTCGGATTGTTCGGGCTCGCGATGAAGATCAAGTTGGGTTGGGCGAGTTCGATGGCCTTCTGCATGCTCTCGACCGAGATGTCCCACGCGTCATCGAGTGGAACCTCGACCACGCGCATGCCACGAGCGAGCGCGCTCATGCGATACATCACGAACGTAGGCGTCGTGCTGACGACGGTCGCCGTCGGTGCTCGCGCTTTCGGGTGGGCGAGAACCGTCAGCAGGAGTGTGATCACTTCGTCGCTGCCGACGCCCACCAAGAGCTCGTTTGGGTCGACGCCCATTCTCGCCGCCAGGGCCGCGCGGAGCGCCGTCATCGTGGCGTCCGGGTAGCGCTCCCACGCTACGTCCGTGGTCGCCTCGGCGAGGGCACGTCGTGCGGCAGCGCTGAGAAGAGGCGGAGCTTCGTTCGCGTCCAGCCGCACGCGGTAGTCCCCGGCCACCGGTACGTACGAGCGGAGCTCCCGGACCTCGGGCCTGAGCAATTCGCTGAGGTCGAGCTCAGGCATCGAGGGTCTCGAGCAACCCTCAGCGGGGCGCGACCTCACCACTCGAGAGCTGCTCGTACAACGCGGCGTCGATGGGCACGTAGCGGTCCTTTTCGAGGAAGTATAGCGGATCGCTCACTTTGCTCGGGTCGTAGCCTTCGGTTCGATAGTCGACCTTTTGATGCTTGAAGGTGCCGGTCGTGCGCATGTCGCGCTGAAGCCTCACGAAATGAGGCCGCTGGTAGTTCGGCATCTTGCTGAGGATGAACCGAGCGAAATCCTCGAGGTCGAAGTCGTCGTTGACGTTGAGGCTCGCCATGCCCGCGCGGCCCTCGGTTTGCGCCACCTGGACGCCGTACACGTTGCTCTCGAGCACGCCTCGGGCGCCGTTGAGGACTTCGGCCACTTCGTTGGTCGAGACGTTCTCTCCCTTCCAGCGGAACGTGTCACCCATTCGGTCGGCGAACGCCACCCAGTGGTCCTCGTGCAAGGTGAGCATGTCCCCCGAGTTGAAGTACGTGTCCCCCTTCTTGAAGACGTCTTTCACGATCTTCTTTTGGGTGGCGGCCTCGTCGACGTATCCATCGAACTTCGTTACCGTGCTGATTCGGCCGAGCAGAAGTCCGTTTTCGCCTTCGCGGACTTTCGTGCACATGCCGTCGCCGTTTCGGATGAGCTCGCCGGATACCGGGTCGGCCCGCACGAGAACCTGACCCGGTCCGAGATGTCCGACCATGCCCGGCTTGCCCGGGATGTTCATCATCGGTGCGTTGCCTTCGGTTGCGCCGTAGAACTCGCGTACGAGAGCGATTCCGAAACGATTCTGAAATTCCTCCCAAATGTCCGGGCGGAGCCCGTTGCCGACGATGATGCTCACGCGGTGGCCTCGCTCGTTGTCGGACCGGGGTTGGTTCATCAGGTATCGACAGAGCTCGCCGATGTAGGTGAAGCGCGTGGCGTCGTAGCGTTTTACGTCGTCCCAAAAGTTCGAGGCGCTGAATTTTCTTCGCAGCGCCATCGCCGCACCGCTGTGCAAGCAAGCGCCCCAGCCCACCCACTGCCCGCTCGAGTGGTAGAGCGGGAGCGTGACGTAGACGATGTCGTTCGCCGTTACTTCGTGGGCGACCCGCCCAAAGGCGCTGCAGGCCATCATGTAGCGCTTGTTGGTGATCAGCGCGGGTTTCGGAAGGCCGGTCGTGCCCGACGTGTAGATGTAGCAGCTCGGATCCTCGATCTTGGACTTGTGGGCCGGCCACGGCTCGTGCGTGGGGCTCTCGGCAACCAACTCGTTGACGGGTCGGAGTCCGTGATCCGAAGCGTCTCCTTCCACCTCGACGAGCACGTCGGCGTCGCGGTGCGGCACTTCGAGGTCGGCGAGCACGCCGGCCACGGCTTCGGCGTGCTCGGAGCCGACGAGGACGAGCCGTGGCTCGGCCACGTTGATCGCGTGAATCAACGGTTGGTCGATCAAGTTGGTGTTGATCAACGCGGACACGACGCCGAGCTTGGACAAGCCGAGTTGGGCGGCGAGAAACTCCGGACGGTTGTCGAGCATCAGCGCGACGACGTCACCAGGCTGGGCTCCGAGCTTCTTGAAGACGTGGGCAAATCGGTTCGCTTCATTGTCCAGCTCTCGCCACGTCAGCCGGCGATCCTCGAAGAGAATCGCCGTACCGTTCGCGTGCTTTTCGGCGTGGAGACGAAGCAACGCCCCGGGGTTCCACGTGCTCGATCCCGCGAAGCGGTCGACGTCACGAAGCATCTTGCTGTAGGAGCCCAGGTCCGTGAGCACGTTCCTCGCTCTGCCCAGTACACTCATCCTGCGTTCCCTTTCCTCAGTCGGTCGAGCTCGCTTCGAGCAAGCTCCACCGTGATGGTTCCTCGTTCGGCCATCGCGCTCGCGACGCGCTCGACCTCCGTGCCTTCGGCGCCAGCCGCGGTGGCGACCGAGCGCGCGTGAAGCGACATGTGTCCCCGCTGAATACCCTCCGTGGCCAGCGCCCGGAGGGCGGCGAGGTTCGACGCCATGCCCACGGATGCCGCGACCATCGCGAGATCCGAGGCAGATTCGATTCCGAGGATGTCGAGTGCGAGCCGGGCCGCGGGGTGAACCCGCAGCGTTCCTCCGACGGTGCCGAGCGCGAGCGGGATCTTCATTTCCCCAGTCAGATCGTCGCCGTCCCGGCGCCAGATCGCCAGGGGAGAGTACCGACCGGTCCGGGCTGCGTAGGCGTGGGCACCGGCTTCGACGGCGCGGAAGTCGTTGCCTGTGGCGATCACCACGGCGTCCACGCCATTCATGATGCCCTTGTTGTGAGTCGCCGCCCGGTAGGGATCGAGCTCGGCGAACCGAGACGCCTGCACGATCGCGTCGACCACCTGACGGCCATCGACTTCGGGCGGGGTCGTTTGGCCCGGTGCCAGCGGTCGCATCGAATCGGTTCGCTTGACCAGATCCTCCGAGAGGACACGACACTTCACGTCGACGACTCGCCGGTCACAAAGGTTGGAGAGAATCCGCAACCCCAGTTTGCCGTTGGCGACCTCTGCGGCTCGATCGCCGATGGCTTCGGCGATGGTGTTCACCAGGTTGGCGCCCATGGCGTCTCGACAATCGACGAGCACGTGCAACACCAAAGACCCTTCGCCGATGTCACGAACCTCTATCGCCCGCGGACCGCCACCTCGCGCGACGAGGTTCGGCACCGACTCGGTGGCCATCTGGAGAAGCTCCTCGGCCGCTTTTTCGAGTCGAGCGGTCGCCTCGATGGGGTCTCCGACGTCGTAGAGTTGGACCTGGCTAATCATCAAGGGGTTGACGACTTCGGCTTCGAATCCGCCGCCAGCGCGGATCATTTTCGACGCATTCGACGCCGCCGCGATCACACTCGGTTCTTCGACGACCATGGGGACGATCACGTCGCGCTTGTTCACGGTGACGTTGAGCGCGATGCCGAATGGCAGGGCGTAGATCCCCACGACGTTTTCGACGATCTTGTCGGCGGTTTCCGGGCTCATGCCCCCCGTCGCTAGGCTCTCGGAAATTCGACGGAGCTCCACACCGGCCCGCGCGCTGATGAGCGCGCGTCGGTCGTCGATCGACTTCTTGTAAAACCCGGGGATTCGGGAGCTGTCGCCCATGCTGATTTCTCTTGGGGCGCTGTTTCTATGTCGAATTCACGTCGATGCCCAGCCCGAGCTGACGGCGGCCCGGTATCCTATACGTCCATGCAGGCCGAGTCGTCGCAGTCGGTGGTCGAGGGTGGGCCCACCGTGGACATGGCGACCGAGGCCAAAGTGCGGTCCCGGGCGACGCTGCTGGTTTCGGGCATCATTACCGCCGTCGCTGTTGTCGGAATCCAGGTGACCCACGACGGATCGGCCCGGCATTGGATCGCGACCGGGCTATTGGGAGCCACCTCTGCCCACAGCTTCATTCGGCGGTGGGCGATCGGCGTCGGCAAGAGCGAGGTCCGCCCCGACATCCCGCTCACCGGATTGATGACCACCGGGTGCGTCTTTGCGGTCCTCATGCACGTCGGTGTGTTCTCGCCGATGTCCGCGGCGCTGGTGATGATTGTGTACTTCTTCGGGACCTGGGACGCGCGACGTGCGGGATGGATAGTGTTCGCGTTCGTCTTCGTCGGCTACGCGGTGACGGCGGTGCTCGCCTTCAACGGACTCGTGCCGTTGAGTGGATCGTGGGACGTTCGAACGACCCGTCAGCCTGCAGAAATCGCGCTCGTCTTTGCGTTCGAAGGCCTACTCATCGCGACGCTGGCGATCTCGCGGTTCAGTCGCCGCGCGACGCTGCAGGCCATCCGCAGGCTCGAGCACGCGCATCACGAGATCCGCCAGCGCGACGCCTTGCTACACGAAGCGTACGCAGCGTTGAATCAGGCCGCCGCTGCCGGGCGACGCGGTCGGTTCACGGGCCAGGAGGTCGGCGGGTACCTCGTAGGCGAAATCATCGGTCGCGGGGCTGCGGGGGAAGTGTACCGCGCCCGTCACATAGACAGTGGCGGTGGAGCGGCGCTCAAGTTGCTCCACCCGCATGTCGTCGAGCAGGAACCGACCCAGGTCGATCGTTTCCTCCGCGAGGCCGAGGCTTCGAGCGCCGTTGCCTCTCCACACGTCGTCCGCGTGCTCGCCCGCGGGCAAGCCCTGGACGAAACTCCATTCATCGCGATGGAGCTGCTCGAGGGGCAGGACCTCGCCAGATACGTGCGCAAGCGCGGTCGTCTCGATTTTGGCGAAGCGCTCACTTTGGTGACCCACGTCGCCGAGGGGCTGGCGTCGGTCGCCGAGGCTGGCATCGTGCATCGCGATCTCAAGCCGCAGAATCTGTTTCGGCACGACGAAAACGGTCGCGTGACCTGGAAGATTCTCGACTTCGGGGTTTCCAAGGTCGCGACGTCGGGCGCGCTCACGGCTGAAGGCGCAGTGGGCACTCCCGACTACATGTCGCCGGAGCAGGTGGAAGGCAGCGCGGTCGACCACCGGGCGGATCTCTTCGCCCTGGCTCTCATCGCGTATCGTGTTTTGACCGGTCGACCGGCGTTCAGCGCGCCGGACACTTTGGCGACGATGTACCAGGTCCGTCACTTGCAGCCGTCAGCGCCGAGTGATCACGTGCACGTGCACGCTGACGTCGACCGGGTTTTTGCCATCGCGTTGGCCAAAGACCGGGAGGAGCGCTTTTCGAGCGCGACGAGCTTCGTGGCCGCGCTTCGGGACGGACTGGCGGGCAGGCTGGACCAGCGGTTTCGCGACAGCGCGACCGCCTTACTGGCGGCCCACCCGTGGGGGACCGAAGACAGCGCGCGGTGACCTCCGTCAAGCTGCCGAAACTCCCGATGCCTCGACCGACACCTTCAGCCGTCGTTGGCCGAGCTCCTCGCCGCGTCGAGCGAACGCAGGGGACGGCGGCCCGAGGCCGGCGAAAAACGCGACGTCGCCGCCACCTGCTCCGGCGGGCATGAACACCGCGCCGGATTCCTTGGCCATGGCGTTCAGCTCTCGGACCTCGTCCGTGACGATTGGGATGTGGGCGGCTCGACCGAGCTCGTCGAGCCCCCCGCTTTGCTCGCCGAGGGCGTCGACGAGCGCGCGCGCGTCGGAGTCCTTCACCGCCGCTGCGGCTCGGAGTGCCGCTTGGCCCAGCCGGTCGAGGAGCCGCCGGTGAGCCGTCGCGTCGCGATCTCCGAGCGCGCGAACTCTGGCGAGGAATTCCGGCGTGGATGCTGCGCGTCCGGCTGCCCAGATTTCCACGTGCAGGTTTCCGGGCAGCGGGACCGACTCGACGTCGACAGCGGCGCCGCGTCGCCTGGCCAGGATGGTCCCGCCGTGGGCGGCTGCGGCGACGTCGATGCCGCTGCCTCCCCCTTGAGCGCGATGGTGGGCTTCAATGGCCGTGCGAAAGACGGCACCGAGCAGCGCGTCGTGATCCGTTGCCACGCCTTCATCGAGCTTGACGGCGGCGAGGCTCGCCACGAGGATCGCCGCGCTCGAGCCGAGGCCGAGCTTCTGACCGCCATCGCGGAGCGCTGATGCATCGAACCAGGGTAGGGGACGGTCCCCGAGGGCTGCCCGGACCTCCGGGGCTTCGAACTCGGCAGCGCGAGCGCTGTCGGCGACGACGTATCGGTCGACCGCGGTGACGATGGCCGGCGCGCCTTCGAGCACCGCGTAGGCGCCCGAGAGCACGATCTTGCCTGGAGCCCTCGCTTTCACGAGACCTCGGAGATGAGACGCGCATCCGGACCGGGCGCGCACCGAAGCACCCGTTGCACGCCGGCCACTTCTTCGAGCGCTCGAGCGATCTGCTCGGCATGTGCCGGTTCGGTCAGCACTTTGACGTGGGGACCGCCGTCCATCGTGAAGAATGCCGGAGGACCGCTGGCCCGCAGCTCTCGAACGCGATGGATGACCGCAACACTCGTCGCGGTCCAATAAAGCACCGCGGGCCCCGACGCCATCATCGACGCGTGCATCATCAACGCGCTCTGCTCCATGGCAGCGCCGAGTCTTTCGATGTCACGAGCGAGAACTGACGCTTTGACCTCCTCGTACAGCGTCGGCGAATGCTCGACCCAGGACGGGTAGTACGGGCTCGTCTTTTTCGTGTGGTTCATCGCTTCGGTCGAGCCGATCGATTTGGGACCGGACGCGGTGATGGCGACGAGCATGACGACGGGGAAGTGCTCGGCCGGGGCCACCCTTTCGGCGCGTTCGGCGGACGCACCCAGGGAAACGAAGCCACCGAAGAGAGACCGAGCCGCCGATGCCGAGGATCGCCGAGCGATCGAGCTGACCTCCGCCGCGTCGAGCTCGAGCCCAGCGGCGCGAGTGGCGGCCAGCGCGAGGGCCGCAAACCCCGACGCGCTCGACGCGAGGCCGGCCGCCGTAGGAAAGTCGTTCCGGCTCTCGACTCGGGCCCTCGTTTCGAGCTTGGCCCGAGCTCGGACTCGATCGAGGAGCTCGACGATTCGCTCACGGGGTTTTCCCGTCGACGAGCCACCGTCGAGCTCGACCACGTCGTCTGCGAGCGCAGGGTCGAAACACACGTCCGTCGTCGTGCTGAGCCCGTCCAGGGTCAGCGACAGGCTCGGCACCGCCGGCAGGTTGTTTTCGACATCGGCTTTGCCCCAGTACTTCGAAAGGGCGATGTTCGAATGTGCGATGGCGCGGACGGGTTTCACGGGCTCGCCTCCGGGCTAGCGGTCACGACGGTCTCGAAGCATTCGATGTCGGCGTTTCGCCACGCTTTCAGCACGGGCTCGGGGTCTTCATCAACCAGAGCGATGACGCAGCCGCCACCCCCGGCTCCCGTCAGCTTGGCACCGAGGGCGCCGGCTTCACGGGCGATGGCGCAGGCGTTTTCGATTCCTTCGGTAGAAAGGAAGAGTCCCGCCAGGATCATCTGGTTGAGATCGAGCAACTTCCCGAGCCCGTGGAAGTCACCCGCTTCGATGGCGAGGCGCGCGTTTTTTACCAAAGACGTGACGCCTTCGACGCTCTTGTCGACGAGAGCGCGGCTACGGTCGCGAAGCCTGGCTACCCCGTCCACCATCATTTTCGTGCTCGCCGGTGGCCCGGCGATCGCGATGACGAGGTGCATGTCCCGGTCGACACGAACGGGTTCGATGCCTCCGCGACGGGTGAAGAAAATGCATCCCGCGTGGGCAGCCGCCGCGGCGTCGATGCCTGAAGGGTTGCCGTGAAAAACTCGCTCCCAGCACATGGCGGCCTCGAACAGTCGATCCGTCAGCTCTTGGCCCCGAAGGTGGGGCTCGGTGAGTTCGAGAAGCGCGCCCGCTGCGGCGACGCCGATGGCTGCCGACGCGCCGAGGCCGACCCCCGGCGGGAGCGTCAGCTCCACGGTCGTGCGCAAGTCGGTCGCTCCGACCGATTCGAGCAGTGCGCCGTACGCCTTGCCGAGCTCGGTGCCGTCGGTCGGGCTAGCCGAGCGTTCGCCGACGACGAGCTTTGCGGAATCGCCTGCCATGGCGGTGGCCAGCGCTCCCCGGTCGATGCCCACCGCTAGCGCCGGAGCGTCGTAGACGACGACGTGCTCGCCGAGCAGGATGACTTTGCCGGATGCGCTTGCCACGGCGCCGACTCTAGCAGGGTGTTTTTCCAGGCGGCTACTGGGCGAAGGAACCGCGACCGCGCCCAAAACTAGCGCTTTTGCAGGAGCAACACCTGGTTCAGGGCGACGTTCTCGGTGGTCTGCTCGGTCCCGTCTCCGGGCCAGCGAACACGCACGCGGCGAACGGGATCCGTTCTGGTGCCGAGACCGAAGTGCACGATTGTCTCACTCTGTCCGAGAAATTGGTTTCCCGCACGCACCTCTCGCACGTGGGTTGGTCCGCCATCGGTGACGTCGACGTACACCCTCGCTCCGATGGCCAGGGAATTGGCCCCGGTGGCTTCCAGCCGGATCCGCAGCCACGAGGCATCGTTGCCGCCGTCGTTCCGAAACAAGCGCGGCCCGCCAGGATCGTTGACCAAAGCGAGGTCCTGATCTCCATCGCTATCGTAGTCGAACACGACGAGACCCTTACCCGAGCCGGTGTCGATCAGGCCCGCCTCGCTCGCGACCTCCTCGAACTTGGAGCCGTCGTTGCGCCAGAGTCGCATCGGGTCGTCGTTGTAGAAGTCCTCGGCGCTGTGCCCCGGCATGATGGTGCCGTTCGTCATGACGAGGTCGAGGCGCGCGTCGTTGTCGTAGTCGAGGAATGACGCTCCCCACCCCCAGCCGCCGTCTCGCACGTCCATGGCGTCGGTGACGTCTTCGAAGACGCGATCCCCGGAGTTTCGATAGAGACGGTTGCCGGTCGCCCCCCAGTCGCAAGGGAAAGGGCAACGGTGCTCTTCATCGAAGATCGACGTCACGAACCAGTCGAGGCGGCCGTCGCCGTCGTAGTCCCCGATGGCCGAGCCCATGCCATTTTCGTCACCACCGACGCGAGCAGCGGCGGTGCCGTCCTCGAACGTGCCGTCACCCCGATTCCAGAACAAACGACTCGTGCCGAAGTCACCGGCGATCGCTAGATCGAGCCAGCCGTCGTCGTCGAAGTCGCTGAAGCTCGACGTGAAGCTGTAAACCGCGCCGGGGACCAGGGCGTCAACCGCCACGCCGGCGCTGGTCGTCACGTCTTCGAAATGGCCAGGGGCCGCCGCACCTCGGTTTCTGAGCAGGCGAGCCCTGGATTCTTCCCCCGGCGGGAGCTCGCGACGCCATTCGGTGACGTGCAGATCGAGCCAGCCGTCGCCATCGAAGTCACCGAACGATGCGCTGAACCCTGAAGTTTCGAGCATCGATTCGAACGCGACACCGCGAGCGATGGCGTCCTCGGTGAACTGGCCGCCGTCGTTGACGTACAAATAGTGGCGGAACGCGCCCTGGGTCGTGACGAACAGGTCGAGGTCGCCGTCACCATCGACGTCCGCCCACGCGGCACCATTCGACTTCGAATCGGGATCCGCGAGCCCCACCGTGCTCGCGACGTCGGTGAAGGTCCCGTCTCCGCCGTTTCGAAACAACATGTCCGCCGCATCGCGCCGGGTGAGGAACAGGTCGAGGAAACCGTCACGGTCGAAGTCTCCGACGGCAGCGCTGCCCCCCACCCACTCGTCGCAGGTGACACAGAGCGGTCGCGAGGGTTCGAAGACGATGCCCGAGCTTTCGGTCACGTCGACGAATTGCACCAGAGCGGGCGCGCTTGCTGGCGAGCCGTCGCCGCTCGAGCAGGACAGCGCCCCGACCGCGAGCGCGACCACGGCTGCCGGGCGCCGGAGGAGGTCGATTGCTTTGCTATCGACCGTTGCTCGGCTGTTCGGCGGTAGCCGCATTTGCGTTGACGCTTTCTGGATCGCTCATGACGGCGAGCACGGGTTCGAGCAACGACAGGTAGTAGGTCGCGGCGCCTCGTCCTTCGCGCAGCTTTTCATTGACCTTGCGATACAGAAAGCTCCGCTGCTGCGCCGTCCCGACGCGCAAGTGCTGCTTTTTCGGGTCGGCCTTCAACACGTTGAACCACCACTGGACCTCTCGGATCAAGATTCGATTCTTGGTGGCGGCGGCCATCGTCGACCAATACCGATGCTCGAACTCGTCGAGACGGCCCTCGCCGATTCCGGACTCGTCGAACTCTTCGACGAGTCTCTCGAGCTCGTCGAGCTCGTCGCTGTCGATCCGCTGCTGGGCTAGTGCGATCATCGATAGTGCCGCAAGCAGCTGCCGTTCGGTGACGTCGCGGGCGTCTTCGGTCCCGCGGGGTGCCAGCTCGAGCTCGAGATGAATGAGCCGAGGGTCCGATGCCTCGTTCCAGTCGAGTACCTGCGTCGGCGCGCCTTGGCGCACCTTGACGAGCTCGTGCTCTTTGAGGCGGTGAACCGCCTCTCGCACCACGATGCGCGAAACCCCGAAGCGGTCGCCGAGCTCCCGTTCGGACGGCAACGCGGTGCCAGGGGGTATCGAGCGCCGTAGGATCTCCCCGGCAAGCGCGCGAAAAATGTCGTCGGCCGCGTGTTCGCTCGGCGGAGACTCGCCCTCGCGGCCCGGCGAGGGGAGCGGCGCGCCGGCGTGAGACTTGGACCGCTTCATCCCTCTCATTCACCTTAGTGTGTGGGCAAGCCTGGTCAAGACGGGGAACGTCGATACAAACTCTCGAACGTGTACCCAGGTTTGCTCGAGCTACCGTTTGGCCCGGCGTGGGCGAAGCTACCCGACCTTTCCCGTCGCGGTGCCGTCGACCCCGCGGTCCGCACCGACCGCATGGCGATCTACCGCTACCTCATCGAAATGACGGGACACGACTCCGTCGTCGGCAAGGACCGCGAGCGCCACGTATTCTGGGGCTACGCGTCACAGCTACACTGGCAGTCGAGCAGCGGACGATTGGGAGGCGTTCCAGATGAAGTTTCTCCATCGTCGTGGTGGGGGAACATGAATTTCACCCTGAGTGTGATTCCTCTTCATGCGGCGATTCGCTGCGGCTGCGTTCCTCCGATTCGAGTGGTTCCCGCAGTTCACGTTCGCTCGTGGTTCGAGCGGGCCATCGTTCTATGGGAGCGATTTTTCGTCGCGCTTCGACGCAGTCGCGGCAAAGAGTGCCGGGAGTTGCTCCGGCGTCTCGCTTGGGATGCGCACCTGGCGAGCATTCGCGAGGGGGCAGATTGTTTTCGAAACGACTTCGCTAGGCTATCGCTTCCCGAACGGGTGTTCGCCGAGGGATGGACGCGCATGGTCGATTTTCTCGGAATCGCGGCGGTCCCGACCGATCTCGTAGCGTTGACGAAGTGGGGGGCCGGCTCGCTACCGACGCGGATGCTTCGAGAAGATGACCGCTCCGGCCGCCTCGTGGATTCGAGTGCCGAGGTGAACCGCACGGTCAAACATGTGTCGCGGCTTGGCGTTCAGACGAGGCTCGAGCTCGAATGGCGCCTCTGGTTCTGGCGGCGGGCGATGCGTACTCCGGCCATGCGTGCCGAAGCCCCTTCGATCATGTTCGGGGACCGCGCACGGGATCCCAACGTCGGGCGGCAGCTGTGGCGAGCGGCCGTCCGGCCCTGACGACCGCGTTTCTGAGGTAGGCTTCCGCGCATGCGTGGATGTAAGCGGACCGCCGCGGTGGTCTTGACTCTCACTGTCACCGGTTGCGCTGCCGGTCAGATGTCGCCCCGGAGTGAGCGTGCGGATCCCAGCTCGCTCTCCGACATCGACACGCTCGAGCGGCAGTTGCTTTCGGAAGAGCAGGCCCTCGACCGCCATCTCGGCGGACCCCGGCCCGAGACCACGACGGTAGCGCCGGCGGTCGACGCGGCTGGCGGTGAGCCCGATCTCGACGCCGAGCCGCCTCCACCGGCGCCGTCTCCGACGGACGCCGAAGGAGCCAGCTACGACAGGGGTGAATCGGCGTGCGATGTGGCTTGCCGCGCGCTCGAGTCGATGCGCCGGGTGACGGCGCGGATCTGTGCGCTCGACGGGGCTTCCGGGGCGCGATGCGTTCGCGCAGAGGACCGTGTTGCGGGCGCCGAGGAGCGGATCCGCGAAGCCAGCTGTCCGTGCGCTAGTTGACCAGTTTGCCCGACTCGTAGTCTCGAAATGCTCGAGCGATTTCCTCTTTGGTGTTCATGACGAAGGGGCCGTAGCGGGCCACAGGCTCGCCGAGCGGGCGGGCAGCGGCGAGCAAGAAGCGCACCTTTCCTCCGTTCGCTTCGATGCGAACGCCGTCGCCCGAGTCGAAAACCACGGCGTGTCGTGCGGCAGCATCGGTTCCGGGGCTGGTTTCGGTGATGCCGAACCGGCCCGAGCCCTCGAACACGTAGGCGAAAGCGTTGTGGTCGTCGGCGATGGGCTGCTCGAGCTCCGCGCCGGCTTCGAGCGTGACGTCGAGCAACAAGGGCTTGGTGGTGATGCCTTCGACTGGACCGCGGACCCCCAACGACTCGCCGGCGAGCACGCGCACGACTCCACCGCTCGGGACTGCTGCTTCCGGAACGTCCGCCGGCGCAATGTCCTGGTAGCGTGGCGCGACCATCTTGTCCTTCGCGGGCAGGTTCACCCACATTTGGAAGCCCCAGAGCAAGCCGTCTTGCTGTTGGGGCATCTCCGAATGAATGATGCCTCGGCCGGCCGTCATCCACTGAATGCTGCCAGGGCCGAGGTCGCCGGTGTTGCCCACGCTGTCCTTGTGCTGCATGCGACCAGCGATCATGTAGGTGACCGTTTCGAAACCACGATGCGGATGATTGGGAAACCCGGCGATGTAGTCGCCCGCGTCGTCCGAGTGCATCTCGTCGAGCAGCAAAAACGGATCGAGAATCGGCAACCCGGGGCTGCCGAGGCTCCGATTGAGCCGGACCCCGGCACCGTCGGATGCCGGCATGGCCTTCACGACCTCGATGACGGGCCTGGGATTGTCGATTCGGGTGGCTTCGGTCACTTTGGAGCCTTGAACATGCGTACGAAACTCGGTTTGGCAATGGGGTGACGAATCGTGGGCGTTCGGCAATCACTCGACCTCGAGCGACGCTGCCGTAGCGGTACTGGACTCTGCTCGTGGGATGCCCGTCGTCGAATCGCTCCTTCGGCAAGGACACCGTCGGCAGGGTCAGAGGCGATCCGTAGCAAACCTGAGCCCGCGGTGTACGAGAGCTACGACCGACGTCCGCGGTCGGGTTTCAACTCGACGCCCGCATCCTTCATCGAATAGCGTCGGCGCCGTGACGACTACGGTCGCGACCGAACGACCGCCGTTGCTGCTTCGCGGCATCAACGGCGTAGGGAACGTGGCCGAACTTCGCTCGACCGCTACACCCTCGAGCCCCGAGGCCATCCGGGACCGTTTTGCGCGGCTACCTGGACCGGTTCGAAGCGCCCGTTTGAGATTCAGCTTCGGCGCTCGGTAAGCGCCCGGGCTGCACCTTCGAGTAGCTCGCGCCCGACTTTGGTGATTCGACTCCCCTCGAGTGCGGCCAGCCCTTCCGCTACCAGCGCCGAGATCCTCTTCTCCACGGCGGCCCGCGCGCCGGAAGTTTCGATGATGCCGATGGCGGCCTCGAGTTGTTTCCGGGTCGCTTTCGAGTTGCCGGCGGCCGCCGCGAGCTTCTGGCGATCGCGCCCGCGCGCGCGCTCGAGCGCCTGAGTGAGCAGCACCGTTCTCTTGCCCTCACGCAGATCGTTGGCGAAGGGCTTGCCGGTTTTCTCCGGATCCCCGAAGAGGCTCAGCGTGTCGTCGCGCAACTGGAACGCGACGCCGACCGGGAGCGCGAAACGGTCCAGCGCGTTGAGCGTGCGCGGCGGGGCACCGCCGAGAACGGCGCCCAGCCGAAGCGGCCCGCGGACGGTGTAGCTGGCGGTTTTGAGCACGTAGACGACTTCGGGGTTTGGCGCCCGCCCCATGACGTCGAGCTGCTGGCCCAGCACCGCGTCGGTCTGCATCTGGGCGAAGCAAGCGAGCATCGCCGGCATGCGAGCGGCGGGCACGTCGACTTGCGACAGCGACTCCGCGGCCAGCGCCACGGCGTAGTCGCCGGCGAGAATCGCCGACCACTCGCCCTTCTTGCGAGAGCGAAACTTGCGGGACAGCTGGGCGTGCACCGAGGGGCCCCCGCGCCGAAAATCGTCTTGGTCCATCCAATCGTCGTGGGTCAGGAAGTACGACTGGAGTAGCTCGAGACAAATTCCCGCGTCGAGGGCGGGTTCGAGACTCGACGTCGCCGACACCGAGCGATAGCCGGCGACCAGCATCGCCGGGCGCATTCGCTTGCCGCCGCGCATCGACAGATCTCGAATGGCCGATATCATCTGGGTGACGTCGTCGCCGTAGGTCCGAGACGCCTCGACCTTCGCGTCGAGAAAACCGCCGAGCCGATTGTCAATGTCGACACGCACTTCGCGCAAAAGCGCGACGAACGGGTTCTTCCTGAGCGGTTTCGCCTTCGCTCGCGCCTTCGGGCGTGGGGCCTTCTTTCGCCGCTTGGGGCGCTCGGAAGTCCTCGTCTTGGAAGGCATTTTCGGCGAGCCTAGGAGTCGCGATTGGTAGTGTCAACCGTGCTACAGGTCGACTACCACACGCAATCGGGCATGGCGGATATCTCCCAGCGCAAGACCGATCACCTCGACCTGACCATATCGGGCGATGTCGGTTTCAAAAAAACGACCACACTGTTCGAGTGCATTCGTTTGGTGCACGACGCCTTGCCCGACCTCAGCCTGGACGAGGTCGACCTTTCCTCGCGGGTTTTGGGCAAGCGGCTTCGTGCGCCCATCGTCATCGCGGCGATGACCGGTGGCACCGACCGGGCCAAGGAGATCAATCTCGAGCTCGCATCGATCGCCGAGGAGCGAGGCTACGCGTTCGGGCTGGGCAGCCAACGCGCCATGCACAAAGACGGCCACAAGACGACGACGTATCAGGTGCGCGATGTTGCGCCGAGCGCGTTGGTGCTCGGCAACGTGGGTGTCGTGCAGGCACGCAGCATGAGCGCGGAGGAACTCCAAGCCTTGGTGGACGAAGTGAAGGCCGATGCGCTTTGCGTGCATTTGAATCCCGCGATGGAGCTCGTTCAAGAAGAGGGGGATCGCGATTTCCGCGACGGCGTCGAGACCTTGGCGCGCGCGACGCGCGAACTCGCGGTGCCCGTCGTGGCGAAAGAAACTGGTTGCGGGCTCTCATCCAGCGTGGCCAAGCGGCTCGTTGCGGCGGGGGTCAAGCACGTGGATGTCTCCGGGGCGGGTGGCACGTCCTGGGTCGCCGTCGAGACGCATCGGGCGAGCGCGGACAAACGCGGCCTCGGCGAGGCGTTCTGGGAGTGGGGCATTCCCACCGCCGCGAGCGTCGCGCTGACGGCGGCCGAGGGCTTCTCCACGATCATCGCGACCGGCGGTGTGAAGAACGGGCTCGACATTGCCAAGGCCATCGCGCTCGGAGCCAGCGCTGGAGGCATCGCCCGTCCGGTGTTGCAGGCACTGGACAAGGGCGGCCGCGCCGGAGCGGTCGGATTCTTGGAGCGGGTCGAGAACGAGCTCCGCGCCGCGACGCTGCTCGTTGGGGCGAAGGACCTCGACGAGCTCCGGCGAGCCCCTCGCGTGGTCACGGGCGAGCTTGGCGCGTGGATCGAGCAAGCAGGACGTTGACCGAACGAGCGGCGCGTTGATCGATACGGGTCAGCGGGGGATCGGTCCGGTGACCGGTTTCGGAGCTTCGGTGATGTCCCACGTGAAGTTGTCGATGAGCACGAGCGAATCGAGGATGTGATCCCCCGCGTCCCAGATCGCGAAACGGATGGTGAGCTCTTCGCCGGGGTCGACCGGGGCTTCGGTTCGAAGCCACCCGGTGGCCGCATGCAGATCGGCGATGTCGCCAAAGCCGGTGCCCGCGAGCTCGCCGGGGCCGGCCAGGCAGTCGTATTGCCGCCCTGACACGAGTTGGGCTTCGCAGACCTCGAGGAAGCTGTTGTTCACGCTCACCGAGTTGCCCTGGTTGTCGAAGCTCACGTTCCCAAACTGGGATTCTTCTCGTTCGGGGAACACGAGCGCCACGAAAAAGTCGTTGAACGGAGAGCAGATGAAATCCGGAAACTCGAACGTGTAAAAAGTGAAGTCGAAGCGCATGGCGTTGGCGTTGCTCGGCGCACGGACCACGATTTCGAGCCCTGCCGAATCGTTCGCGATCGGAGGCAGCTGCCGCGGCAAGTTGGGACAAGATGGAGCCGGGACGGGGAAACCGGGTGGCGTCGGACCGCTGGTGCCGGTTTCGAATCCCGCCGGCGGTCCCCAGCCGATGTCGCCAGGACCTCGCGCGGTACCGCTCGATAGGGCGAGCATGTGCAGCCCCGCCCGGGGAGTGACGATCGACCCGAAGCGGCGGAGCACGCCGTGGGAGATGTCGTTCATTCCTGAAGAGCCGTCGGCCAGAACGTATCGGGCGGACACGACGCCCCAGCTGTCGCCCGCTTGGACTTTGCACAAACCTGCCGCACGCGCGCCGACGAGCGGATCGGGGTCGTCGATCGAGAGTGGCTCGACGTCGCAATTGACGGCCTCGTCGTCGGCGACTCCATTGCAGTCTTCGTCGATGTCGTTGCCGGGAAAGTCGAAACCCGACGGGCTCATGAGGTTCGTGCAGTCGTTGCAGTCGCCTTGGTTCTCGCTGAATCCGTCGAGGTCGAGATCGAGGTCCGGGCGACTCGCGTCGCACGGTGGCTCCTCGGTCAACACTCCTCCGAAGCCACCGGTTCCGAGCCCGCTGTCCCCGAGGTTCAGACCGCCGTCGTCGCGTCCGCCGGAGCCGGACGCATCGGGCTCGGCCGCACCGATAGGTGGCGGGCGAGCCTCGTCGCCGCACGCTCCAAGCGATGCAAGCGCGAACAGACCCGCGGCAATGACGAGTCGGCCCGCCGCGTTCACTCGCCCTGGTCTTCGGGATCCGCCGGGGGAGGAGGGTGGGAGTACGCCATCGAAGAACGGCGCACCTCGTAAGCGCGTTGGGAAGCTTCCTGGTACAGTTCCTTGGCTCCTGGCAGGTCCGCGTTCTCGCGCATCAGGGCGACTAACTTCTGAACCGCGTGGTCCGGCGACATGTCGCCACTCTCCAGCTGCTCACGAATCCGAGAGATCTGAGCCTGTTGGGCGTCCGACATGGCTCGCAAAATACCAAATGCTGGAGCAATCGGCTCTGCTAGCGACGGGCCGTCCAGGTCGCCCAGCGGCTCTGGGGAGCAAAAATGCCAAGATTGTCGGGCTTCTAGCGCCATTTTGGCCGCTCGATTATCGACTTATCAATCGCTGGGACGGCGTGATACTTTCCAAAGCCCCGCACGCGTGAGCGTCGCGCTTCAACTCGGCGATGGCTAGCGACAAGAGCGGTTCCAGCGACCCCCCTCCAACCGATCTCAAGAAAGAACGGGACGAGGTGCTGCAGCAGTTTGCCAAGGGGACGCGGATCAGCGAGGAGTTCATCCACGAGCACGAGCGCATGCAGTCGCGGCTCCGGGAGCTCGAAACCGAGAACGCCGGGCTACGCGCCAAGGTGGAAGCCGACGACGCGATTCGCGACTTGCTCGCGAAGATCGACCAGCTCGAAGCCGAGAAGCAGGACCTTCTCTCGCGCTACCGGGAGGCCGAAGCGGAGTCCTCTCAATGGGGAGAGCGCTTTCAGGAAGTCGAGGGGCAGTTCGCCGATCTGGCCAATCTTTTCGTCGCGAGCAACCAGATTCACTCGAGTCTGTCGCCTCGCGGCGTGACGCGGCGCCTCAAGGAGGTCCTCGCGCAGCTCGTCGGCGCAGAGAAGTACGGCGTCTACCTCTGCAATCCCGACCAGAGCGAGCTGGTGCCGATCGCCTCCGAGGGTGTCCTCGGCGACGAGCTGACCCCGGTCAGTGCCAAGGGAGGGCCAATCGGTGAGGTCCTGCGGACTGGGGCTGCCCACATCGACGAGGAGGTGGATGCCAGCAAGGGCACGATTGCTCGTCCCCCGGCGATCATTCCACTCAATATCGACGATCGAATCGTTGGAGTTATTGCAATCTTCGCCACGCTCGAACAGAAGTCGAAGTTCACCAGTGTGGATTTCGAGCTGTTCAAGCTACTGGGCCAACACGCGGCGACCGCGTTGGTCAGCGCCAGCATGTTTGCGCATGCCGAGCGTCAGATACCGGGCCTCGAGGCCTTCCGTGATTTGAGCGTGTGAAATGGCGGAATACTCCTGTCTGATAGTCGAGGACTCGCCGATGATGCGGCAGCTCCTGGTGTTCGCTCTCGCCCGCGTGAAGAATCTTCGGGTCACCGAGGCGGACGATGGGGTCGACGGCCTGCGCAAGCTGGCGTCGGCCCGCTACGACATCATCCTGACCGACATCAACATGCCGATCATGGACGGCCTCAAGTTGGTGAAGCGCGTGCGCAGCGATCCGGTTCACAAAGAAACCCCCATCGTCATCATCACGACGGAGGGTTCGCAGGAGGACCGGCAGCGTGCGATGCAACTCGGCGCCAACGCGTACATCACGAAGCCGATCCAGGCGCCGCAAGTGATCGCCACCGTCAAAGAGTTGCTCAAGATCTGAACGGCCACGGGGTCTGCGGCCTGCTACCTTGGCGCCCGTAGACGTGGCGATCGTCGTGAAAATTTGTGGCGTGACCAACGCCGAAGACGCCGTGGCCGCGGTCGAATGCGGCGCGGACTTGGTCGGCCTCAACTTCGTGAGGGGCTCCAAGCGCGAAATCGACACGAACGTGGCGACAAAAATTGTCGGCGCCGTCGGAGCTCGAGCGACGCTGGTAGCCGTCGTGGCCAATCTCGATGTCGACGCATCGTTGGCTCTCAGGAGCGAGACCGGCATCGAGTGGTTGCAGCTGCACGGCAGCGAGCCCCCGAGTCGGCTCGAAGCCCTGCTGCCGTGCGCCTACAAAGCGATTCGAGTCGCTGGGGCAGCCGATCTCGAAGCGGTTTCGCGGTACGCGGGTGACCGGGTGCTCTTGGACACCAAGGTCGGCGGCGCGCTCGGAGGCACCGGCGAAGCGTTCGACTGGGATCTCGCGGTCGGCCTCGGTCGTCGTTTCATGCTCGCCGGCGGTTTGAACGAGAACAACGTGGCTCGAGCAGTTGGACGGGTCGCGCCGTGGGGAGTCGACGTCGCCAGTGGGGTCGAGCGCGCCGACGACCCGAGGCGAAAGGACCCGGAGAAAATGCGTCGTTTCGTCGAGTCGGCTCGCGGTGGGTCAGCCGGGTGAGGCCGCTGGTCGATTTCGCCACCGGCTCGAGCCGCGCTAGGCTCGCGGACCGATGAAGCGCCGCCCGTTGGCTCTGGTCTTGCTGTCCGTCGCGCTCGCCGCGTGCGGTGGGGATCCCATTCGCGGAGGCAAAACCGGGGAGTCTCGTGTCGCTCGGCAGGGTCGAGACGTGGCGACCTTCGTTCCGACGAAGTGCGTCGACGCGCGCGGGGCGCCATCCCCCGTCGTCGAACGCTCACGCCTGACGTTGGTGCAGAGGCGCGACGAGAAATTGGTGCTGGTGGAAGAGACGCCCGGGTTCGACGCGTTGCTCGTCGACAATAGCTTCGAGGACGGTGGCGGTCGGGTTTTTCAGGTGATCACCGAGAGCAATGACGGCGTGCCGCTGCTGCGCGAGTTTCGCCTGGCCAAGTCCGGCGCGGGCAAGCTCGCGGTCGCCCGCGACTGGAGCAGCACGAGCCTGCGCGGCGGAGGATTTCGGGCAAGCTATCGTCAGGCGATTCTGAGTTGCGCGCTCACCGCGCCCGGCGAATCGGCGGCAGGCGTCCCGGTTCCGAAAACCGCTGACGGCGCCTCGCTCGCGGCGGCGGACGCATCCACGGCCGCGCCGCTCGCCATCGATGCCGGAGCCGAAGAGTGAGCGCGAGCTCGCGCACGGGCGACGCGTCGAACAAGGTGACGGGTCGGGGGCCCTACTACGGCGAATACGGTGGACGTTTCGTCGCCGAAACGCTCGTGCCTGCCCTCGTGGAGCTCGAACGCGCCTACGAGGACCTCGCGTCGTCCGAGGCATTCCAAAGCGAGTGGCGGTCGATGCTTGCCGACTACGTCGGCCGCCCGACGGCGCTCTACCGCGCGGACCGACTCGCGAGAGCCATCGATCCGAGCGGTGACAAGCTCGCCGAGCTGTGGCTCAAGCGAGAAGACCTCTGTCACACCGGCGCACACAAGATCAACAACGCGCTCGGGCAGGTGCTGTTGGCCAAGAAGCTCGGCAAGACACGCATCATCGCCGAGACCGGTGCTGGGCAGCACGGCGTGGCCACGGCCACTGCTTGCGCGATGATGGATTTGCCGTGCGAGGTCTACATGGGGGAGCTCGACGTAGCGCGCCAAGCCCCCAACGTTGCGCGCATGAACATGCTCGGCGCACGTGTGATTCCGGTGACCGCAGGGTCGCGCACGCTGAAGGACGCCATGAACGAGGCGCTTCGGGACTGGGTCACGAACGTGCGAACCACGCACTATTGCGTGGGCTCCGCCGCCGGCCCGCATCCGTACCCGGCAATCGTGGCGGATTTTCAGAGAGTGATCGGCGACGAGGCGCGCGAGCAGCTCGCCCAGAAAATTGGTGCTTTGCCCGACGCCGTCGTCGCTTGCGTCGGTGGGGGTTCGAACGCGATTGGCATGTTTCGCGCGTTCATCGACGAGGATGTGCACCTCTACGGCGTCGAAGCCGCCGGCGAGGGGGTCGAGTCCGCCAAGCATGCGGCGACGCTCACTGCTGGTCGCGTGGGGGTGCTGCACGGTTCGAGAACGATGGTGCTCGCCGACGACGACGGACAGATCCTCGAGGCCCATTCGGTGAGTGCCGGCCTCGACTATCCTGGCGTGGGTCCCGAGCACGCGGCCCTGAAGCGCTCGGGGCGGGCGACCTATCTCACCGCCACCGACGAGGACGCGCTCGAAGCCACCCGACAAGTTGCCCACACCGAAGGGATCCTCGTCGCCCTCGAAACGGCGCACGCCTTCGCTCGGCTCGCCGACATCGCCGAGCGCGAACACGCTCGACTAGGGCGAAGCGCGGTCGTCGCGTTGTGTCTTTCGGGTCGCGGCGACAAGGATCTCTCCACCCTGCTCGAACGCTTGGCGCCGTGACGGTCGAACGGCTCACTCAGCTCTTCGCCGAACGACGTCGCGACGGGCGGACGGTCCTGGTGGTGTATCTGTGTGTAGGGGACCCGAGTGTCGAGGATTCCCGCGCGTGCGCCCTTGCGGCGCTAGAAGCCGGCGCTGACGCCCTCGAGCTGGGGGTCCCTTACAGCGACCCGACCGCGGACGGGCCCGTGATCGCGGCGGCGAGCTATCGCGCGATTCAAAACGGAGGGTCGATGAAGAGCGCGCTCGACGTGGCGCGCGCTGTCCGCGCTTCGAGTGACGCTCCGATCGTTCTGTTCGGCTACTACAATCCGATCATGGCGCACGGCGACGACGTTCTGCCGGCGGACGCCGCGGCCGCAGGGGTCGATGCGCTCTTGATCGTCGATCTGCCGCCGGAAGAGGGAAGGAGCTTACGGGACGCCGCCGAGGCCGCGCGGTTGGCGGTCGTGCCGCTCTTGGCGCCCACGAGTGACGCCGACCGTGAACGCGCGGTGCTCGCGCGGGCCAGCGGTTTCGTCTACTACGTCTCGATGACCGGCGTGACAGGCGCCGGACATGCCCCGCTCGAAGAAGCCGGCCGTTCTGCCACACGGCTTCGAGTTCGCGCGGGGCTTCCGGTCGTTGTCGGTTTCGGCATCGATTCGCCCCAGAAGGCTCGCGCCGTCGCCGATCAGGGCGTGGATGGAGTGGTGGTCGGCACCGCGATCGTGCGCGCGATGGCCGAGCAAGAAACGACCCCAGAGCGGGTGCGCGCCGTCGGGGATCTCGTGCGATCGCTTCGCCTGGCGCTCGACGCGTCTTGAGCTCCGAGGGCTATCTTTCCCTCGCTACTCGTTGTCGGGCCCGAGGTCGACGGCGAACTGGTTCACCCTCACTCCCATCGAGTCGGATTCGAGAAGAGTCGCGTGGGCGGCTCCGCCGTCAGGGGGCTCTCCGACCGAACCGACCCCAACGATGAGGGTGTCGCCGATCTGACGCTCGAAGGGTACGTGACAACCGCCACAAACGATGACGTCGGCGGGGTCATCACCGATCAACGCGTTCATTTCTTCGTCGCTCATGTCGGGTGTGAACGGCTCGGTCGGATCCATCGGCGAGCCGTGCACGACGATCATCTCGTGTCCGGACTCGAGGTGGAGCCGCGCGATCGAGTCAAGCTTGCCGAGATGCGCGACGATGAGCTCTCCCAGCTCCGCATGAGTCTGCCGCAAACGCTCGAGGCGCTGGCCGTCGGCTTCGGACGCGGCGGTCAGGCTTTCCGGGTCGAGCTTGGCGAGCGCTCGGTCCCCGACGCCCTGCACGCAGAGCGTGTTGTGCTTCACCAGCATGTGCCAGCAGTCCAGGGGGCGTTCGCCCGGAAACAGCAGGTCCCCGCACGCGATGACCTGGTTGACCTGGCGCTCGCTTCCCGCGGCAAGCACTCGCTCGAGAGCGAAGGCATTGCCGTGAATGTCGGAAATACAGAGAAAGCGCATGGGGTGCGCCAATGTAGTGCTCCGCCGCGCGAACGCGAGGGGCATTGGCGAAAAAACCCTCTAATGTATCGATTCGATCCTTGTTAGCGTTCCCGACGCGATGTCCCGCGACGCCATCATCGACCTGGCGCGGGTTATCGACCAGGACCGAGCCGAGTCGCTCGCAGGCGACCTCGGGACCGGAGCAGGTCGGGAGCTGGGGGTATTGCTCGGCACGGCCTTTCCGCCGATGGCGCCCAGGCAGGCTTGGCAGATCGAAGCCATCGAAGGCATCGCGGCGCACGGTTGGCAGAGTGACGCGCGGAGGGAGCGCACTGTCGAGTTGTTGTTCACCGCCGCGGGTGACCTCATCAGCTACGACGGCGTGGTGTCGGGCCTGCGGCGGGCGGTCTGGGCCCAAAAGGCGCGCATTGCCATCCGCGAGCTGCTTCCGCCGGCGCTCGGCGGTGTAGATGTCGACGTTACCGCGAGAGAGCTGAGTTTCGTGGCGGAGGCGGCATTCGAAGTGGCCCAGGCCGAGGCGACGGCGTTCGTCGCGCGACAGGTCGGCGAGCCCCTTCGTTCCGACGGTGAGAAGTCCACGATGGTGACGCTCGGTATGGGCAAGCTCGGGGGCGAGGAGCTCAACGCGGGTTCGGACGTCGATGTGATCTTCTTCTACGACACCGATGACGGCGCAGACTCGGTCGACTTGCACCAGTACTGGACACGCGTCGCACGTCGAATCGTCAAGACGATCGAGGAACCGTCGAGCGATCCCTTCGTCTGGCGCGTCGATCTGCGGCTGAGGCCCGAAGGATCCCAAGGCCCGGTGGTCAACTCGGTCGCAGCGGCCGAGCGCTACTACGAAACGTGGGGCAGACGCTGGGAGCGGGCTGCGATGCTTCGTGCTCGCCCAATTTCTGGAGATCGCGAGCTCGGTGCCCTCGTCGATCGAGAGCTGCTGAAGCCGTTCGTCTTTCGCCGCGACGTCGACCCGAGCATGGCTGGTAGTCTCGCCGAGCTCGTTCACAAGTCGCGCGCGGAGCTCTGTACGAATCCGGACCGAGACTTGAAGCTCGGCCCCGGCGGTATCCGCGAAGCGGAGTTTTTCATCCAGGCGCTACAGCTGATCTGGGGCGGAAAAGAGCCTTCATTGCGTGTTCAGGGCTCGCTCGACGCACTGACGCGCCTCAAGGGGCAAGGGCTCGTGACCGACCAAGAGGAGCGTCACATCTCGTCGGCATATTTGATGCTCCGGCGGCTCGAGCACCGGGTTCAATGGGCCACCGGGATCCAAACCCACGAGCTGCCCGACGACCCGGAGGAGCTTTCGCGTCTCGCGCGGTCGCTGGGTTACGAATCCGACGACGAGCTGTTGCTCGAGCTTCATGGGGCGCAGCGCGTGGTGGGTGAGCATTTCTCGTCGTTGGCTCCTGGCACGCCGCGGCCGGCTCCCCGCTACCAGACACTCCTCGGCGCTCTCGATCGAGGGGACGACGAAGCGCTCGACAGAGCCGTGGCTACCGCCTTCGCAGAGGAAGTCGGAGGGCATCTGCGCGCGCTCTCGCGTCGCCCCGATGGCCTCTTGGGACGCCTGACCCTCGAGGAGTTCCCCGACCTGGGCGATCAGCTTCTCGACTCGATCGCCGAATCGGCGGATCCCGAGCAGGCAGCGCGCTATCTGCGGAGGTTCATCAACCGGTTCGTGTCGCCGAGGTCCTATGTCGAGCGGCTCGGCGCCGACCCGCGCGCCACGGCGCGTTTGGTGACGGTGCTCGGCGCCAGCGCGTTCGTCGGCGAGGCGGTGGTCTCGCGTCCGGATTTGGCGGACATCACCATCTTCGGGGGGCCGACGCGGCCGGGCGACGCCAAGCGCGCCATGGCACTCGCCTTCGACACGTTTGAACGAATCGCAAAGGTCGACCCGGACGAACGACGTGATGCGTTTGTCAGCGCCGTACGCCGAGCGAAAGGCAAGATGATGGTGGCGGTCGCGGTCGCGGACTTGGCTGGCGAGATCGAGACCCGCGAGGCCACCCGTGTATTGAGCGAGGTCGCCGACGAGGCGATCCATCGCACCGTGGTCTTCGAGCTCGATTCGGACCGCGGGCTGGCCGTGATCGCCGTCGGAAAGCTCGGTGGCTGCGACATCGGGTACGGCTCTGACCTGGACGTGCTGTTCATCTACGACCCGGACGCCACGCCGGCGGGACACGATCCGGCGGAGTACTACTCGCGCAAGGCGCAGAGAATCATCCGGTTGATTTCGATGCCGCACCCGGCGGGACGCGGGTACGAGCTCGACACGCGGCTGCGCCCTTCGGGATCTCAGGGACTGTTGGTCACGTCGCTCGAAGCTTTTGCCCGGTATCACGGCGTCGTGCTCCATGAGAACGACGGCAGCCCTACGTCGGCCGGCGTTCGCTCTTCGGGGGCAGCGTGGGAGCGGCAAGCGCTCCTCCGGGCGCGACCCTGCGCCGGTGACTCCGCCCTCGGAGAGCGATTCATGCGAGTGGCGGAAACGGCGGCCTACGAGCGGGGGGCCGCGCCGGCGGCAGAGCTTCACGAGTTGAGAATGCGCATGCAAAGCGAGCTAGCGGACGAAAGACCAGGCCGTTGGGATCTCAAGACCGGCGCTGGCGGGTTGCTCGACATCGAGTTCGCTGTCCAGTGGCTTCAGATGAGCCACGGGCGGAGTCTCGCCATACGTACGACCGACATCGTCGAGGCCCTCGAGGCTCTGCGCAGCCGCGATCACTTGGACGAATTCGATTACGAGGCGTTTCGTGAGGGGTACACGTTCCTGCGCAGGCTCGAGCAGAGAATCCACGTTCAGAGTGGTATCGGCTCGAGCGTCATCGATGTGGGCCACGTCGGGTTGACGACGTTGGCACGACGCATGGATCTACGCGGCACCGGTCAGGCAACGGCCGTCGAAGCACTTCTGTCGCGCTACCAAGCCGTGACTCGGGCGGTCCGGACGGCCTACCAGAACGTGCTGGAGGTCAGCTGACCCGGTCCCGAGGGCGCTTGAATGCGGTCGGCCCCCGGTGTCATGCTCCGAGAGTGTCGGCTCGAGCCCGGGAAATTCGCCCTCGAAGAAATCGCGTCAGCCCAGGCGTTCGTCGCCTCGTTCGCGAGTCGCGCTTGTCGACCGATGACCTGGTGCTGCCGATGTTCGTTCAGGAAGCGGAGCAAGAAACGCCGATATCGTCGATGCCGGGGCATGCGCGCCTCGGAGTGCTTGGTCTCGTGAGTGCGGCGAAACAAGCCTTCGATCTCGGCGTACCCGCGGTCGCTCTCTTTCCCGCCGTCTCCGAACAACTCAAGGATGCGCGCGCGAAAGAAAGCACGAACCCGGACGGGCTTCTTCAGCGGGCTGTCCAGGCGCTGAAGAAGGCGCTGCCCGAGCTCGTGGTCATCACCGACGTGGCGCTCGATCCTTACTCTTCCGACGGTCACGATGGCGTGCTCGTCGACGGGAGGATCGACAACGACGAGTCCTTGCCCATCTTGGCGGCGATGGCTGTCGCTCAGGCGCAGGCCGGCGCCGACGTCGTGGCCCCGAGCGACATGATGGACGGGCGGGTCGCAGCGATTCGATCGGCGCTCGACGACGGCGGCCACCAGGACGTGCTCATCTGCAGCTACTGCACCAAGTACGCCTCGAGCTTCTATGGGCCGTTTCGAGAAGCGCTCGATTCGGCGCCCCGCGGCGGAGACAAGAAGACCTACCAGATGGACCCGGCCAATACCCGCGAGCTATTTCGCGAGGTCGCACTCGACGAAAGCGAGGGCGCCGACTGGATCATGGTCAAGCCGGGGCTGCCTTATTCGGACGTGCTCACTCGCGTTCGCGAGGCGACGCCGCTGCCGGTCGCCTCGTACCACGTGAGCGGCGAGTACTCGATGCTGAAGGCGGCGTCGGAGAAGGGCTGGATGGACTACGACGCGGCACTTCTGGAGAGCTTGCTGTGCCTCAAGCGGGCTGGCGCGGACATCATTTTCACCTATGGCGCCGTCGACGCCGCGCGCCTGCTTCGTTCCTGAGATTCTCGATGGGGATCGCCTACCTTGCAGCGCTCATCATTGGTGGCCTCACCTTGTTGGTGCAGTTCGTCGGTGTCGGTGACGGTGATGCCGACGGCGATGGTGGGCACGACGTGGACGCTGACGCCCACGCTGACGACCACCACGGCGACCATGGAAATGGGGGCGGGGTGCTCGCGACCTTCCTATCGCTCCGGTTCTGGACCTTCGCGCTCATGGCGTTCGGGCTGACAGGAACCCTGCTCCACCAGCTCGAGCTCATGGATCGCGCTTTGGTTCCGCTCATCGCTCTCGGCATGGGTGCAGGATCAGGCTACTTCGCGTCGTGGACGTTCCGCGCCCTCGCTCGGGCGTCGACGACGTCCGGCGCCGGTAGCGACGAAGCCATTGGGCAAGTCGGCAAAGTCCTCGTGCCGTTCAATCGCGAACGTCGCGGCAAGGTGCGCATCAAGCTCCGAGGACAGACACTCGACTATCTAGCGACGACCGAGGAAGCGGAACTCGAAGCGGGAGCCGAGGTGCTGATCGAGGAAATGCGCGGCGACACCGTGCATGTATCGGTAGCGCCGCCGGCGTTCCTCCCCTCGAAGGACGACTAGAGTACCCCGGCCGACCCAGAGGCGGTAGGCTCGCGCCATGCCGATCGAACCCGATCTGGGCGTTGACCCGGAGACCGCGGTCGTGATTCTCGCGGGCTCCGTGGGCGTCGTCTTCGCGCTCGCGATGCTGATTTTCATCCTTTCGAGGTTTCTCATCATCTGTCGGCCGAACGAAATCGTCGTGCTCAGCGGACGTAGCCACAAGCTCGCGGACGGTTCGACGGTTGGATACAAAGTGCTTCACGGGGGCCGCGGGATCCGTTGGCCCATCATCGAGGAAGTGAATCGCATGGACATGCGCCTCCTTCCCGTCATGGTCGAAGTACAAAACGCCTACTCACGCGGCGGAATCCCTCTCGAAGTTCACGCGATTGCCAACGTGAAGATTACGAGTAACCGAGCCCACATCCGAAACGCGATCGAGCGGTTGCTGAGCATGTCGTCGCAGCAGATCGGAAGCATTGCGCAGCAGACCCTCGAAGGCGTGTTGCGCGAGGTCGTGGCCGAGCTGACTCCGGAGGAGGTCAACGAGGACCGACTGAAGTTTGCCGACACGCTCGTCAAGAATGCCGCGGACGACTTCGAGAAGCTCGGCCTCGAGCTCGATGTGCTCAAGGTTCAAAGCGTGTCCGACGAGGGCGGCTACCTCGAAAATCTCGGCCGGGCGCAAATCGCCCGCATGGTGCGCGATGCGCAGAACGCGGAGAACGCTGCGAATCAGGCGATTGCCGAGGCTCAGGCCACCGCTCGCGAGCGTGCGGAGTCTGCTCAAAAACAAGCCGAGTCGACCGTCTTGACCAAACGAAACACGCTTCGCGCCGAGCTGGCAAACCTCGAAGCCGAGGCCAAAGGCATCGAAAACGAGGCGGAGGTCTTCGCTGAAACCGCGCGCGCGGAGGCGGAGCAGCAGCTGCAGCAGCTGCGTGCCGAGCTCGAAAAGCTACGACTCGAGGTCGACGTTTATCTCCCGTCGGACGCCGCACGACAGGCCGCCGAGTTCAAAGCTCAGGCGGACGCCGCGCCAGTCGTCGAGTCCGGGCAAGCCGCCGCGAAGGCCCTCGGATTCGTGGCGACCGAGTGGCAGGCGGCCGGGCGAGATGGCCGAGATCTGTACGTGCTCCAACACCTCGAAGAATTCGTCGAGGCTGCCGTGGAGCGTGTCGCCCGAGCCGAGATCGAAGAGCTGGCGGTCGTGGACGGTGGAGACGGCACGAGCTTCACCGGGGCTGTCGCCAGTTTTCCCGCGGCGGTATCCGCCGTGCTCGAGCAGACCGGCAGAGCGATCGGAGTCGACATGCAGAAGCTGTTGCACGGTTCCGCCAAGGAAGGGGGCCGCTGATGGAGGTCCTGCTCGTCCTGGGTTTCACGGCGGGGATCGTCGTTTTGGGCATCTACGTCGGAATCAAGAAACTGATGTACGTCGCCACGCCGAACGAAGCGCTCATCTTCAGTGGCACGACTCGCAAATTGCCCGAACGTCGAGTCGGCTACCGGTTCGTCCGCGGTGGGCGGTCGATGCGCAAACCGCTGGTCGAGCGCGTCGAGCGCCTCGACCTGAGCATGTTCACCGTGATGGTGAACGTGGAGCGGGCGTTCACCAAGGGAGGGATCCCGCTCACGATTCAAGGGGTCGCGAACATCAAGCTCCCGGGAGAGGAGCCGATGTTGGCGAACGCCGTTGAACGATTTCTCGGGAGGTCTCGAGAAGAGATTTACCACGTGGCGAAAGAAACCCTCGAGGGCAACCTCCGCGGCGTGCTCGCGAAGCTCACGCCGGAGCAGGTGAATGAGGATAAGTTGCAGTTCGCTCAGCTCCTGCTCGAGGAGGCGGAGCACGACATGACTCGAATGGGACTCGTGCTCGACACGCTCAAGATTCAGAACGTGACCGACGAGGTGACCTATCTTTCCTCCATCGGCCGGATTCGAACCGCGTCGCTCAACCAGAAGCAGGCCATCGCGGAAGCGTCGGCGCGAGCGGATGCCGCGGTCCAGCAATCGGCGAACTGGGCGGGCGGCGAGGTGGCGAAGGTGAACGCGGATCTGGCGGTCGCGCGCGAAGAAACGAAAAAACGAATCGCCGATGCGGTCGGTCGACGCGAAGCGATGATCAACGAGGCGCGGGGGCAGGTTTCAGCACAAGTTGCGCAGACCAAAGCCGAGATCGAGCGGCAGAAGGCGCGTGCGCTCCAGGAGAAACGGCGACTCGACGCCGACGTCGTTCAGCCCGCGCTCGCTCAGATGCGAGCAGCTGTCGAAGCCGCCCGCGGTGACGCGGCCTCCACCGTCGAGCGTGGGCGAGCCGAGGCGGCGAGCCTCAAGATGCTCGTCGAAGCCTATCGCGCCGGTGGCACTGGCGCGCGCGACGTGCTCGCGCTTCAAAACTTGCTGCCCATGCTGACCCGCGTCTCCGGAGCGCATCACCGCTTGAAGATCGGCAAGATGACGGTTCTGCCGACCAGCTCGCCGGGCAGCGAGCTTGCTCGAAAAACCATCGGCGCAGCCGAACAGATCCGCGCGGCTACCGGCGTCGACGTCGCTGGTATCGCCAAAAAGATGGGTGGTTGAGCCACCGGCCGGCGGGCAGGGGAAAAAACTCCCGCAAAACCCACCCGGTTTCGGCTAGCTAGTGGACGGGCGCCCGGCGCCCTCGTTGCGATATACTTTGGCCCAAAGGTGTCGAAAGTTCAGAGGAAGAAGCCGCCTTTGCCTCGCGGGAGGCCTCCGCCGAAGGAACGAGCGCCCGTGAAGAAGGGCATTGCGCCGGGCCTCAAGTCCATCGCGCAGGCTGGGGCATCGGCGAAATCGCCACCGCCGCGCCCGGCGCCCAAAGGCGACGCGACGCCCAAGACCCCGGCGGCAAGGCACGCGCGGCCCGCGTCACCTGTCGTGAAAGAAGCGCGTCCCGTCCGAGTCTCCGCCGCTCCGAGTCCGCCTCGGGAATCGAGAGCGCCAAGTCCCGTGCGACGCCAGTCCACACCGGGCGCCGGGCGAAAGAAGCCTCCGCCGAAGCCCGAGACCGGGCGTTTTTCGACCCCGCCCGGCGGGGGGTATCTCGCTGGCGAGATTATCGCGGACAAGTACAAGCTGATTCGCGCGCTCGGCGAAGGCGGCATGGGTTCGGTCTGGGTGGCGCGCAACCTGGCGCTCGAAGCGCATGTCGCGATCAAGATGATCCGCACCGAGCTCGACAGCGGCGACGCCGCCAAGCGTCTCTTGACCGAAGCACGTTTGGCCGCTCGCCTGGGACATCCGGCGATCGTGCAAGTCTTCGACTTCGGCCAAACGTCTCGGGGCGACCCCTACATCGTGATGGAGCTGCTCGACGGGGAGAATCTCGGGGATCTCCTCGATAAAGACGCGCGCCTTCCTGCCACCTACGCCGCACAACTCCTGCTGCCGATCGCCGATGCGCTCGACTCGGCACACGCAAAAAGCGTCGTCCACCGCGACTTGAAACCGGACAATATTTTCATCACCAAGACCGAGTCCGGTCGGACTCAGCCCAAGGTCGTGGACTTCGGGATCGCGAAGACGGAGCATGCTGAGAAGAAGGGCATCACCATCGAGGGCACGCTCCTCGGTAGTCCCGACTACATGTCCCCCGAGCAAGCCCGCGGCAAGCTCGACGTCGACTATCGCTCGGACATCTGGTCGTACTGTGTCGTCTTGTACGAGTGCGTGACCGGGAAGCTCCCGTTCGAAGAGGCGAACTACAACGCCCAGCTCATGTCGATTTTGGAGCAAGATCCGGTTCCTTGCACCGAGCTCGCCGGCGGAGACAACGACCTCTGGGAAATCATCGAGCGAGGGTTACGCAAAGATCGCGAAGAGCGTTGGGGAAGCATCCGGGCGCTCGGCGAAGCTCTGGCTCTGTGGCTCTACCAACGAGGCATCAAAGAAGACATCTGCGCGCAATCGATCAAGACGAACTGGCTCGAAAGTGTCCCGTCGAGCGACCAGTTCGATTCCGACCGACCCCCAGCGAGCGGAATGACGGCTCGCCCGAGCCACGGCGATATCACGTTGGACAACGCTCCATCCTCGCGCTCGGGCGGAGACCTGCCGCCGATGCCGCGGACGCCAGCAGGTCGGTTCGACGATGTGACGCCAGCGAGTTCAGACGCTGAGCTGCCCATTGATTCGGTTCCGATCGTTTTCGAGAGTGATCCGCCGCCCGCCAAGTCGAAGGTGCCCGTTTACTTGTTGTTGCTCGTTGGGGCGCTGGCGGCGGTCGGGTTGGGATTTTTCCTGGCACGGCGTCCCGCCCCGAGCCCGGTCGAGGGTCGCAATGCGCCCGGCCTGGAAACGGCTAGGGTGTCGTCGGATCCCGAACGGGCGTCCGAGCAAGCCGTGCCGGAAGAGAGCTCGGACAGCGATCCCAGAACGGCGTCGAGCTCCCCGAAGGTCGAGATCGAGCCGGAAAAGGCAGGGAAAGCGGCTGCTCCGATCAAGACACCGCCGCGCCCGGTTTCTCCGGCCAGGACGCTTGGAGGAAAGTCGGCGCCCGCACCGGCACCAACACCCGCGATTGCCCCGAAACCGAAGCCCAAAGGTCCGGAAAAGCCCCCACAGAAGAAACCCGTGGATGGAGAGGAGTTCGGGTTCTGAGCTAGTATCAGGGGATGCGCCTATCTTCCGGTCGCTTCTTTGCCGCCGCCGTTCTCGCCGCGGTGCTCGCAGCGCCGCCGAGCGTCGCCGACGAAGTCGACGATACGACGCGCAACGCCGCCCGCGGCCTGGCGATCGAGGGGCGAAAAGCGTTTGATGGCGGGGACTACGAAAAGGCCGTCGACTTCATGCGGCGGGCCTATGCCCTGATTGCTGCTCCCACGCTCTCGGTGCTGGAAGCGCGCGCGCTCGAGAAGCTCGGTAGGCTCGTCGAGGCGAGCGAAGCCTACATGCGGGCGGTGCGCGCGAAGGTCGATGAGAAATCGAGCAAGCAGTTTCGCGCTGCCGTCGAGAGTGCTCGCGGCGAGGTTGCCGCGCTTCGGCCGCGCATACCGAAAGTGACCGTGCTGCTCGAGGGTCCCGGTGCTGACCACCCCGACCTCGTCGTCAAGTTCGACGACAAACCCATCAAGAGCGCCCTCGTCGGCGTCTCGATGTCGGTGGACCCCGGTAAACATCGGATCAGCGCGGCGACGCCGGACGGAGAGGGCGCCCGCGCGGAAGTGACGCTCGCCGAAGGAAAGAGCGAACGGATCGTGTTGACCCTCGTGCCCGGAGCTGCGCCGGTCACGCGTGCGGCGCCGACGATCTCCACGACCGACAGCTCACCCACGACGGTGGGTGACCGTGGAGTGAAGAAGGGCAAGACGCAGCGGATCCTCGCGTACACGAGCCTCGGGGTGGGAGCGGCTGGGCTCGGTGTCGGGTTGGCGACCGCGCTGATGGCGAACAACAAGCTCGACTCGGCGAAAAAAGCGTGTCCTGAACGCCGGTGCGCCTTGGGCTCCCAAGCCGAGGACGATTTCAATTCGTTCGAAACACTTCGCACGGTGTCAACCGCGAGCTACATCGTAGGCTTCGTCGGTGTGGCCGCCGGAGTCACGCTGTGGCTCACTGCGCCGAGCGGCGAAGGGCCTTCGGTGGCCGCCTACGCCGGCGTTGGCTCCGCCGGGCTGCGGGGGGCATTTTGAGGGTTTGGCAGAATTTCTACCGGTTCGTCGTAGTCTTGGCGGCGACCGTCTCGGTTTGGAGCTGCGCGACTTTTGCTGACGAAACCTTCGAGTTCGTCCCAGCCGACGAGCTCGACGCAGCTACAGCGACCGGCGGATCCGACGGAGCGGTGGCTACGGGCGGAACGGGCGGAACGGGCGGAACGGGCGGTGGCGGTGGCTCTGCCGGCAGCGGCGGACAAGGTGTTGGCGGAACCGCCGGGATCGGTGGCGGTGCCGGCACCGGTGCCGATGCCGGCCCAACGTGCTCCGACACGATGTTGAACGGAGACGAGACGGACGTCGATTGCGGCGGCAGCTGCAGCCCGTGCATCGATGGCGAGATGTGCACCGTGCCCGGCGACTGTCAGAGCACACAATGTGTGGGCGGAAGCTGCGTGCCACTGGGCTGCACGGATCTGGTTCAGAATGGCGACGAGACCGACGTCGATTGCGGCGGTTCCTGCCCCGCATGTGGTGACGGTGAGACGTGCCAGTCGAACGGCGACTGCACGAGCCAGGTTTGCATCGGAGGCGTGTGCCAGGCTCCGAGCTGCTCCGACGCCATTCAGAACGGGGACGAGAGCGACGTGGATTGCGGGGGCACTGCGTGCCCTGGCTGTCGAGACGGCGAGAATTGCGGTGGGGATGGCGACTGTCGCGGAGGCACGTGCTCGAGCGGCGTATGCATCACCCCGGCTTGCTCGGATTCGACGCAGAACCAAGACGAGACCGGCGTGGACTGCGGCGGCGCAACCTGCGGCCCCTGCGACGCCGGAGAAATGTGCCTCGTGCCGGAGGACTGCACGAGTCGAGTATGCACCGGCGAGGTTTGCCAAGCTCCGGGCTGCAGTGACCGTGTGTTGAACGGCGACGAGAGCGACGTCGACTGTGGCGGAGCGTGCCCAGGGTGCCCCGACGGCCGCTCGTGCAATACACCGCCGGATTGCCTTGGAGGAGTGTGCATCAGTGGAGCCTGCAGCACACCGGCATGTTCCGATGGAACGCTCAGTGGAAGCGAGACGGGCATCGACTGTGGAGGCGGTATCTGTCCTCTTTGCGGGGACGGCGAAGCGTGCGGATGGGCCGGCGACTGCGCGAGCGGCGTGTGCCTCATGAGCGTGTGCCAGGCGGCGTCTTGCTTCGACTTCGTTCTCAATCAGGACGAGACCGACGTCGACTGCGGTGGAACGTCATGCACGCAATGCGGACCGAATGAGGTTTGTGCCGTCGATGCCGACTGCACGACGGGTTTCTGTGCGGCCGGACGCTGCACGTCTCCTGGGTGCTCGGACATGGTCGAGAATGGTAGCGAGACCGACGTGGACTGCGGTGGTCCGAACTGCAGCCCATGCGCTCCAGGCGGCGGTTGCATCGAGAATAGCGACTGCACGAGCCGCCTCTGCCAGAGCAACGTGTGCCAGGCACCGAACTGCTTCGACATGGTCCGCAATGGAGCGGAGTCCGACGTCGATTGTGGCGGCGGCGTTTGTCCCTCGTGCACCACTGGTCAGATTTGCGGTACGAATGCCGATTGCGCGAGCCTGAGTTGCACCGGCGGCCTCTGCGATCCCGCGACCTGTTCCGACTCCGTGCTCAACCAAGACGAGACTGATGTCGATTGCGGAGGGACCTTGTGTGGGGGGTGCGCGCCGACTCAGATCTGCCTGGCTCCGACCGATTGCCAGAGCGGTCGGTGCACATCGGGGATCTGCGACGCCCCGTCGTGCATGGATGGTGTCACCAACGGGACCGAGACTGATTCCGATTGCGGCGGCGGCACATGTGCGGCCTGTCCAGACACTGGGGCCTGCGTCGCCGGGTCGGACTGCACGAGCGGCGTCTGTGTCTCGAACATCTGTCAGGCGTCCACTTGTGGCGACTTCGTCGTCAATGGTCTCGAAACCGACGTCGACTGCGGCGGAGGGGTGTGTCCGAAGTGCACCGCAACCCGGGGTTGCGCGGGACCCTCGGACTGCGCGAGCGGCGTCTGCACCGGCAACATCTGTCAGGCACCAACCTGCATGGACTCGGTCATCAACGGGGCGGAGACCGCCGCGGACTGCGGCGGTGGCACGTGCCCGTCCTGTGGCAACGGACTCGCGTGCACGCAGGGGTCCGACTGCGCGAGCCGCGTTTGCAACGTGGTGTGCCAAGTGCCGGCGTGCCCCGACGGCGTGATGAACGGCGCCGAAACCGGCGTCGACTGCGGCGGAGGAGCCTGCCCGGTCTGCCCAGTTGGACAAGGATGTGCGCAGCCATCCGACTGTGCGGCCGGACTGTTCTGCACGAACTTCGTCTGCTCCACGCCCGGCTGCAGCGACACGGTCATGAACGGCACCGAGACCGACATCGACTGCGGCGGTGCTTCGTGTCCCGCTTGCGCGGATACACGAGCGTGTCTAGTCCCGGCAGATTGCGTGAGCGGGGTGTGTACCGGCAACGTCTGCCAAGCGCCGAGTTGCTCGGACGGAGTCAGTAACGGCGGCGAGACTGGCGTCGATTGCGGCGGACCAACAGCATGTGGTCGCTGCACGCCTGGCGGGACGTGCGCCGGGCCCTCGGACTGCACCAGCGGAGTTTGCACAGGGAACATTTGCCAGGCGCCGATTTGCACCGACATGGTGCAAAATGGAACCGAGACCGACGAGGACTGTGGCGGGACTTGCCCGCTGGCTTGCAGTCCGGGTGGGGGGTGTAGCGTTCCCGCCGATTGCGTCAGCAATGTTTGCACGCTCGACGTTTGCCAGACGGCAACGTGCATGGACTCGGTTCAGAACGGTGCGGAAACGGGCCCCGACTGCGGTGGCGGCACCTGCCCGACATGCGGGTCCGGTTTCGGCTGCACGTTGCCGTCGGATTGCGCGAGCGGCGTTTGTACCGGCAACGTCTGTCAGCCCCCGCTCTGCACCGACGGCGTGACCAACGGTACCGAGACCGATACCGACTGCGGAGGGCCGAGTTGCCCGTCGTGCCCCGTCGGAGAAACCTGCTCGCAGGCGAGTGACTGCACGAGCGGCGTGTGCATCGGCAACGTCTGTCAACCACCGAGCTGCACCGATGGTGTGCAGAACGGCGCCGAGAGCGACCAGGATTGTGGCGGTACCTGCCCCGGGTGCGATCCGGGCGAGGGGTGCAACGGCCCGACGGATTGCACGAGCGGAGTGTGCTCCGGCAACGTCTGCCAGGCTCCAACGTGTAGCGACGATGTCCAGAACGGGACGGAGACCGGTGTCGACTGTGGAGGGCTCACCTGCGGCGGGTGTGGCGGCGGGCAACCGTGTGCCGGCGGGAGCGACTGCGCGAGCGGGAGCTGCAGCTCCAACGTGTGCAACACGTGCCCGACCGGGATGTCGGAGATCCCCATTCTGTCGGGAACCGGCAGCTACTGCATCGACCGGACCGAGACTCGCGCATCGAGCTACGCGGCCTTCCTGCTGGACACGATGGACAACACGAACGGGCAGCCGAGCTACTGCAGCTGGAACGACACGTTCGTCCCAGCCACCGGTGGCGGAGGGTGCACGTCGGCCACCTTCGACCCCATCGGCAATCCGAACAAACCGGCGGTGTGTGTCGACTGGTGCGATGCCCGCGCCTACTGCCAGTGGGCCGGCAAACGCTTGTGCGGAAAGATTGGTGGAGGGACGAACGATTTCGACTGGGTGGATCACGCAGGCACGAGTCAATGGTTCAACTCGTGCTCGAACGGTGACACGAGTAGCTATCCCTACGGCAACACCTTCAGCGCACCGACCTGCAACGAGGGCGCAGCGGCAGTGGATGTCGGCACCTTCCCGGGTTGCGTCGGGACCGCCCCACCGTTCTCGACGGTGTTCGACGCGAGTGGGAACATCCGGGAGTGGGAGGACTCTTGCCAGAACTTCTCCGGCTCGGGCGACAAGTGCAGAACCCGTGGGGGCGACTTCGCGAACAACGCAAACGACCTCCGCTGCGACGAGCAGAAGGAAGACGACCGCGACGACCGCGAAGGGAGGATAGGTTTCCGGTGCTGCAGCGAGCTCCCGGCGGCTGGTCATTGTGGCGACGGCGTTCTGAACAACGACGAGACCAGCGCCGATTGCGGCGGCTCGTGCCCCCCGTGCGGTTCCGGCAAAGCGTGCGCTACTGGAAACGACTGCGCGAGCGGAGTCTGCGCGGGCACGTGTCAAGGCGCGAGCTGCAGCGATAACATCCTCAACGGGAACGAGACCGACCAAGATTGCGGTGGCTCTTGCCCCAACTGTCCCAACTTCGATCGCTGCCTGAACGACAACGACTGCCAGAGCGACGACTGCAGCAACGGGACCTGCGTGGACTGAGCCGCTGAAACTCGGCTCTCCGTCCGGTCACCGAAATGTGCCAGACTACGGTCGGCTCTCGTGACGGAGCCGTCACCGCCTCATGTCGCTGAAGATCGACCAGGACCACTACCGCTTTCGCAACATCGTTCGCGGCAAGATCCGCGACAATCTGCGGCGCTACATCTCGCAGGGCGAGCTCATCGGCCGCAAGGGCAAAGACCTCGTCTCGATCCCGATTCCGCAAATCGACATTCCGCGCTTCACGTTTGGCGACAAACAACAGGGTGGAGTGGGGCAAGGTGACGGAGAGCCCGGCGATCCGCTCGGGGGCGATCCCCAGGACGGCGATGGGGGTGCGGGCAAGGCGGGAAGCGAAGCCGGCGAGCACATGCTCGAAGTGGACGTCACCCTCGATGAGCTGGCGGACATCCTCGGTGAAGAGCTCGAGCTTCCCGATATTCAGGACAAAGGGAAAAGCAGCGTCGTCGCCGTCAAAGACCGCTACACCGGGATCCGAAGAGTCGGCCCGGAGTCGTTGCGCCACTTCAAACGCACCTATCGTGAAGCGCTCAAACGGGCCATCGCGAGCGGCACCTACGATCCGGGAGATCCGGTCATCGTGCCGCAACACGAAGACAAGCGGTTCCGCTCGTGGAACACCGAAACCGAGCCGGTGGCCAATGCGGTCATTCTCTACATGATGGACGTTTCCGGATCCATGGGCGACGAGCAGAAGGAGATCGTGCGCATCGAAAGTTTCTGGATCGATGCTTGGCTGAAGAAGCAATACAAGGGTCTCGAGAGCCGCTACATCATTCACGACGCCGTGGCGCGGGAAGTGGAGCGCGACACCTTTTTTCATACTCGCGAGTCTGGCGGCACGATGATTTCGAGCGCTTACAAGCTCTGCGCGCAGACCATCGACGATCACTACCCGGCGGAAGAATGGAACATCTATCCTTTCCATTTCTCCGATGGCGACAACTGGTCGATGGACGACACTTTGAGCTGCATCGAGATCATGAAGAAGGATTTGCTGCCGCGCGTGAACATGTTCGCCTACGGACAGGTCGAGAGCCCCTACGGCTCCGGCCAGTTCATCAAGGATCTGCGCGAGCACTTCGGAACCGACGAGCGCGTCGTGACGAGTGAGATTCGGGACAAGGACGCGATCGTGTCGAGCATCAAGGACTTCCTGGGCAAAGGGAACTGAGCCCGCATGCCGACGTTTGCCACCAAGACCGGGCTGCCGCGTTACCTACGCGACGAGCAGGAGCGCATCGAGAAGGTCGCCGCGTCGCTCGGCCTCGACTTTTTCCCAGTCGTGTTCGAGATGCTCACCTACGACCAAATGAACGAAGTAGCCGCTTACGGTGGTTTCCCGAATCGATATCCGCACTGGCGATTCGGCATGGAATACGAGCGCCTGAGCAAGAGCTACGAGTACGGGTTGAGCAAGATCTACGAGATGGTCATCAACAACAACCCGGGCATCGCCTACCTGCTCGAAGGCAACAGCCTGACGGACCAGCGCCTCGTCATGTGCCATGTGCTCGGGCACGTGGACTTCTTCAAGAACAATTTTGCATTTCGTGCCACGGATCTCGACGCTTCGGGCCAGGTCGTCGACCCGATCAAGAGCCACGGGAAGTACGAACCCAACCGCAAGTGGGTCGACAAGCTCGCGAACCACGGCGCTGCGGTACGTCGCATCGTGGCTCGTCACGGCATCGAAAAGGTCGAGGACTTCATCGACAAGTGCCTGTCCCTCGAGAATCTGATCGACCCCTATTCGCCATTCGTGGTCCGACACCGCGAGGAACCGGAAGACGAAGAACCCAGGGAAGTCGAAGTACCACGACTCCACGCGAAGGAGTACATGGACTCGTTCATCAATCCCGACGAGTACATGGAGGAGCAGAAGAAGAAGCTCGAGGCCGAGCGGGAAGCCAAGAAGGACAAGTTCCCGAAGGAGCGACAAAGAGACGTTCTCCTGTTCCTCTTGGACCACGCGCCACTCGAGCGCTGGGAACGCGCTCTACTCGGCGTGATCCGTGAAGAGGCGTACTACTTCGTGCCGCAGATGCAGACCAAGGTGATGAACGAAGGTTGGGCGAGCTACTGGCACAGCAAGCTCATGACCGAGCATGTGGCCGATCCGCAGGACATCATCGACTATTCGGACAGCAACGCCGGCGTCATGGCGACGAGCAAGGGGCAGGTCAACCCCTACAAGCTCGGCGTCGAGTTGTATCGTCACATCGAAGAACGCTGGAACAAGGGGCAGTTCGGCAAAGAGTGGGAAGACTGCGACGACCTCGATGCCAAGCGCCATTGGGATCTGCGACTCGGTCTCGGCAAGGAGAAGATTTTCGAGGTTCGCGCTCTGTATACCGATGTCACTTTCATCGACGACTTTTTCACCCCCGAGTTCGCCGTGGAGCAGGGGTTCTACACCTATGCGTGGTCCAATCGGAACGAGCGCTACGAGGTGGAAACCCGCGAGTTCAAGGCCATCAAAGAGAAAATGCTCGCGCAATTCACCAACTTTGGCAGTCCATTCATCTACGTCGAGGACGGCAACCATGAGAATCGCGGCGAGCTTTTGCTCACCCACGATCATCGGGGTGTCGACCTGCGAGCGGACTACGCTCGGGAAGCCTTGGCGTCCCTCGTCCGCATCTGGAAGCGACCGGTCTGCATTCGCACGATCTTGGATGGCAAAGAGGCGACGTTGCGATACGACGGCGAGGAACAAACGGTTCGCAATGGTGACGCCTGAGGGGTTCGAGCGGGATCGCGAGCATTGGCTTCTTCGGCTCTCCCCCGACGAGTGGATTCAGGCGGCCATCGGCGAGCTCGAGCGAGCACGGACGTCGCTCGAGGGGCGAAACGCACCTGCCGCCATTGCCGGTCTGAAGCGGGCCGCCGGTATGGCGATCAACGGCGCGCTCATCATCCTGCCGAACGAGAGTTGGGGCAGGACCTACGTGGAACATCTCGCCGCTCTCGCGCTCGACGAGGCAGCGCCGGAGGCGGTGCGTCGCGCAGCTCGTCGCCTCAGTGAGCTCCAGGCTCCGGGCGGTTCGATGGTGTCGCTTCGGACGAAGCGTGAGGATCGCGAGCTCCTCGACGCCGCAGAAACGGTCATGGCGCACGCGTACGCCATCGTGCATGGGAGCGTCGGGCGGCGTTCGGGAGACGGCTGATGCGCCGGGTTCTCGCCATCGTGAGTGTTTTGTGGCCTTTGGCCTGCGCGGAGACGATGCCCCACGCCGGGGAGCCCGTTGCTCACGCGCCGGCGCCGGTGGGCCCCGTTGCCACGGCAGCTTCACCGCGGGCCGCGGTGCTTTGCGGCCCCGACCAACAACCTCTGCCAGATGGCACCTGCCCGACGGTTGCGATCGCGCCGGCTCCCACCGCCACGTCGAAGCCGGCGCCGAGCTCGAAGCCGCCACCACCGAAACCGGGCACCGTCGCCGGCGGTCTCGCGCGCGGCAGTGGCGACGCCGCCGATCTGAAGATGCTCGCTGGTGATCGAGCCTACAACGCCGACAAGTTGCGCGAAGCCCGAAAGCACTATTCGGCGGCTCAGCGCTTGGCGCCTCGCGATCCGGCACCGCGCGTCGGGCTCGCGCGGGTACGCCTCGCGGAGATCGACGTGCCGACCGACTACGCGTCAGCGCCGAACGACGCTCGGGTCACGAGGCTCCAGCGCGCAGTCGAGGCTGCGATCAAGCTCGACGAGAAGTACGGTCCCGCTCACGTGGAGCGGGGTCGCCTGCTTCTGATTCTCGGGGATGCGCCGGGAGCGCTCGACGCGTTGAACTTGGGGGTTCGGCTCTTGCCGCACGATCCCGAGGCGCATTCGGCACTCGGCGTCGCACTCCTGGCTACTGGCAAAGCCGCTGAAGCTCTCGCACGCTTCCGTCGGTCTTCGGAGCTCGACCCGGACAATTCGGACCGTCTCACCAATCTCGGCACGGCCTACATGATGCGAGGGCGCGTGAACGATGCCATCAAAGCGTACCGCCGGGCGGTCGAGCTGGCGCCGAAAGATCCGCGCGCCCAAGGCGATCTCGGCACGGCGTACCTCGCCGCGAACCAGCCCAGCCGTGCACTCCCGCACCTACGGCAAGCTGTGAAGCTAGCTCCGGGGCGGGCGACGTTTCTCTCCAACCTCGGCTACGCCTACCAACTCAGCGGAGACCGGAAACTCGCCATCCGAACCTACCGAAAGTCTCTCGAGAAGGATCCGAAGCTTGCGTCGGCGTGGATCAATCTCGGCACCGCCCTCGCACAGGAGGGGGATGAGGGCGGTGCCAAAAAAGCATTCAAGCGTGCCCTCGAGCTCGATCCTTCCGACCCACGCGCGAAAGCGAATCTGGACGAGCTCGAAGCCCTCCAGAAAAAGGGGGCAAACTGAAGATTTCCCGAGAGGGGCTTGACTCCGGGGCTCTGCTGGAGGAACTATTTCGTACACGAAACGTTTCTGTGCGGAGCATTATCCTTTGGCCCGATCAGCAGTCGCCGCTAAGTCGCTAGAATCAAACGATAAAACCCCGGAGCCGGTCCGAGGGACGGCTGACTTCGACACCGTGCTGGAGGCCGCGCTCTTCCTCTACACGGAGTCTCGGCGCCTCACCAAGGGGGTGGCGAGTCGTTTCGGGCTGACCGGGCCACAGCTGGCGGTGATCAAAATGCTCGAGCCCGTGGGCAGACTTTCCTTGAGCGAGCTCAGCGAACGCATCCGCGCCCGAAACAGCACCGTTACCGGGATCATCGACCGGATGGAGCGCGAAGGGCTCGTTCGACGAAGAAGGTCGAGTGAGGACCGCCGTGTCGTGCACATCGAGCTCACCGATGCGGGCAGCAAGCTCGCGCGGAAGATCCCCGTCGAGCCCTTTCAAATATTTCGTCAGGTGCTCGGAGAGCTGTCTGCCCGAGACGCCGCGGATCTCAAACGGATCCTCATGCGCCTGGCGAAACGGGTGCAACAGATCGTGAGCGACGCCGATGAGAAGTCGGCGGTTCCGAATGCCAGTGCGGACGACGGAGCCAAGTAGCGCGGGTTCGAACAAACCTGGAGGCAGAATGACTGAAACCAAGAGCAGAGATCCCGACTTGTGCGTCATCACGTGCGCGATAACCGGTGTTCTCGCGAATCGAAAACAGTGCCCTGGAATTCCGTATACACCCGCGGAGATCGGAGAGGAGTGCAAGCGCGCCTACGAAGCTGGGGCCGCTGCCGCGCACATCCACGCCCGAAATGACGACGGCTCGCCGACGTTCTCTCCTGCGGTGTTCGCGAAAATCAAGGAAGAGGTTCGGAGCCGCTGCCCGATCATCCTGAACTTCTCGACGGGGACGATCTTCGACGACGTGTCGGAGCAATGCACCTACATCCGTGAGTCGCAGCCTGAGATTGCCGCGATGAACTGCGGCACGATGAACTACGCCAAGTACAGCAAGAAAAGAAAGAGCTTCGTGTTCGACATGGTGTTCTCGAACCCGTACGAAAAGATGGGAAAGATGATCAGCGCGATGAACGAGGCCGGAGTCAAACCCGAACTCGAGTGCTTCGACACGGGCCACACCCACGGATTGTGGCCGTTTATCGACAACGGGATGCTCAAGCCGCCGCTTCAATACTCGTTCATCGTCAACGTGCTCGGCGGGATCCCTCCGACCGTCGAATCGCTTCAGCTTCAGACCAAGATCATGCACCCCGGCAGCGAGTGGGAGGTGATCGGGATCTCGCATGGGCACTGGAAGATGCTGGCGAGCGCTCTCGTGCTCGGAGGGAACATTCGAACCGGGCTCGAGGATCATCTGTATTTGCCGAGCGGCGAAATGGCGAAGTCGAACGGTGACCTCGTCGGAGTCGCCGAGAGGCTGTGCCGCGACACGGGTCGGAAGCCCGCGACGGTCGAACAGGCTCGAGAAATCTTGAACTTGGCACCCCCCAGCTGACGAGACGGCCAAAGGACCCCGAGAATGCAGGACCGCCCCTATCAGGCGATCATCGTAGCCGTCGACGGCGGTGTCGCGAAGGTCACCCTCAACAATCCCGACCGCCGAAACGCCATCGGCCCGCCGATGATCAACGAGCTTCTTCACGCGCTCGACGACGCCCATGAGGACGATGCGGTGCGCTCGGTAGTCCTCACCGGAGCGGGCAAAGCCTTCTGCGCTGGTGCCGACTTCAGTCAGATGACCGGAGGAGCGAAGGAGCAAGCGCTCCCGCACAAGGGCGACTACAAGGACTTGCTCCTGGCGCTCTGGCGCACGAAGAAGCCCGTGATTGCTCGGGTCAACGGTCACGCCATGGGAGGTGGCCTCGGCATGGTCGCCGCGAGCACTTTTGCGGTGGCGTCGACTGACGCCAAGCTCGGCACGCCTGAAATCAACGTCGGATTGTTTCCGTTCATGATCATGGCGGTGCTCGACCGCGTGATGCCGCGGCGGCGGCTCGTCGAAATGATGATCGGGGGACAGCGGATTTCCGCCGAGGAGGCCGCTGCTTGCGGTCTGGTGAATCGCGCGGTGGCCCCCGACGCGCTCGATGCCTCGGTCGCGGAGCTCACCGATATGATCGCCTCGAAGAGTCCGATGACGGTGCGCATCGGGCTGGAGACGATTTGTGAAGTCGAAGAAATGGGGCTCGACGAAAAGCTGCCTATCCTCAACGACAAGCTCGGTCAGTGCCTCGGCACGGAGGATGCGCGTGAGGGGCTCATGGCTTTCCTGCAGAAGCGCAAGCCCGTATGGAAGGGCCGCTGAAACCGAGCCGTCGACCGGCCGGGAGCTCTTGCTAGCGAGGGTCGGACACTTCCGATGGAGTGGCTGGCCGTTTCATGGCGAATGGTTTCGTTCCGGTTCGAATGCGCACTGCGATGGGCGCTCGGGTCGTTAGCTGGCCGACGAAGGCGTCGTAGCCGAAATCCTCGCCGCTCTCGGTGGCATCGAAGGTCGCGTTGATCAAGTAGAGGCCCGGGCGGCCGAAGGTGCCGCGGTGGCAAAGCTCGACGAGGCGACTCGTGATCGTCACGGTGCGCCCGGGCCAGAGGCTCAGGAACGCCTGCGCGTCCGGATGGCGGTCCCGTTCCGAGGGTCGGCACGTCACCAGGCCGTCGGGTCCCATCACCTCGAACGTCAGGAGCTCGCGTCGAAAGTAGACGCGATGCCTCTTTTTGCTGGGGTTCTTCAGCTTGACTTCGACCGTCGCGGTTCGCTCCGCGTGAGCGTCGGACCCCTTGCTCATCGAGAGCGTCGGTTCTTGCCCTCTTGGCGCTCCTTCCCGGATCCGGACTCCGGACCATGCGGAATAACTCGACCGGAGCGCTCGGGGTTCACCTTGAACGTTTTTGCTCGGCGCCAACGAGGACGACTTGTCGACGGCGCGAGCTACGAACGGCGGGCCCGGCTCACTCTCGACTCGGCGTCCGCGCTTCCACGTGGTCCTTTTTTCGTCGGGCCACCCGAAGTGCGGCCAGAGGATCGAGCCCGGCACGAGCTGGGTGCCGGGGTCGAAACAGTAGAGGCGCGGGTCGAAGGCGAGGGCAAACGCGTGCTCGGGCTCGAGCACGACGGTGAACTCCGGGTCGACTTTGCGCGGAAAGAGCTCCGGCGGTAGCCGACAGGTCACGCGCTTCTTTTTTCCTGGAACTTCGACTTCAAACCAGAGAAGGCGTGGATCGGTGGCCAATCGAATCGCTTCGGTTCCCCGGTTGACCACTCGCAGTCGCCACACGCGCGCCGGACCCCGCTCCCACACGGCAAACTCGATGCTCGGAGCGGTCCTTTCGTCCTCCTTCGATTCGCCGAGGGCGTCCTGAGGCGCGCCGAGCAGAGCGATCGCGAGCGCCGCTCGATACAACATGGCTCGCCGCCGCGCTTTCATCGCCATGGGATCGAAGCGCTACCACATTCGGCGTCCGCCCGGGAGCACGCTGGCGGTTTCTTCGTCGAACTCGCTCTTTTGTTTGGCCAGGATCCGCGCGAATGGCGCAGGAGAATTCCCTTCGCGACTCTCGAGACGCGACACTAGACTTCAGCTCGTGCGGGGCCTCTACGCCATCGTGGACCTCGAGGCGCTCGAGGGCGCTGGTTTCGATC